>NZ_JAALFZ010000031.1:0-47592 GCF_011800505.1 Bacillus sp. EKM501B
ACATTCTAATCGCTCTTGTTTAAT
The DNA here is from genome assembly GCF_011800505.1 of Bacillus sp. EKM501B. Taxonomy (NCBI): domain Bacteria; kingdom Bacillati; phylum Bacillota; class Bacilli; order Caryophanales; family Bacillaceae; genus Bacillus; species Bacillus sp. EKM501B. Next base: position 25 of record NZ_JAALFZ010000031.1, read on the forward strand.
AGATTTACAACGATGAATTTGAAACCAAGATTTCCATATTTTAAATAACAGCTGTCGGGTAAAAGACTGGCGCGGTATCAATTGTGACCCGTTTCCAGCCTCTCCCCATAAGAACTGCTCGTGAGGTTTTCCCTCAAGCAGCTCACCCCATAAACTTCATCAAAAGGGTTATGAGACCTATCAAATGGCAGACACTTTCATCGGAAACTCTCTGCACTTTTCAGGGGAAGGACTTTCCAGTCCCAGTAAAGCCCCAGTACACCATAGAGATATTCGTTACTCCATCTCTGCCATCCGATGCTACGCTTTCGTCTTCGTTTCCTTCTCGTTAACAGTGTGCGAATTTTCATCTCCGTATAATCACGTACTTCACTGAAAGCTTGACTAGAGTTCCCAACCCGGAAGTAGTTCACCCATCCAGTCAGTACGGCATTGATTTGTTTTATTAAGTCTTGTGCTGACTTCGCTCCTGCGTTTTGAATGAGTTCGCGAATTTTTTGCTTTCACTGTCGTGCGAGCTTTCTTCTTCGGGTTCATGAAAACGAAGAATCCATTCTTATTTCGGTTCGGTATTCGTCTCAGGTCAAACCCTAAAAATCCGAAGGATTCTCCTTTTAGGACATTGACCATCTGAGTCTTCTCCAGATCCAGTTCAACTCCCAAAGGCTTTAACTGTTCCCACAGTCGTCGTAATGCCAGTTCAGCCCATCCACTTTTACTGGAGTGTCCGCTTACAGCGATAACTATATCGTCGGCAAAACGGTGATAGTTTACAGCTTCGTAATTGCCCTCAGCTGTTTTGCGTCGAATGGCATCAAATGTCCAATCCACTTCATTGAGGTAAATGTTCGCGGCTAGTGGAGAAAATGGTCCCCCTTGCGGGACACCGATCTTACCTGTTGCCTTAATTACCTGTTTTACAAGATGCATAACCTGTGGGTCTTGGACACGTTTCGCGATTTTCTCCAATAATATGTTGTGTCGAATTGTATCAAAGTAGCGTGACAAATCAACATCAATTATTATGGTCATACGGCGCAATATACTGCGTCGTACTTCCGCCAATGCCTGATGTGGAGAGCGTTTCGGCCGAAATCCATACGAGTTTGGACAGAAATCAGCTTCAAAAATTGCTTCTAATATGAGTTTTAGCGCTCCTTGTACTACACGATCTCGTATACATGGAATTTGCAGAGTTGGCGTTTTGCCGTTTGCCTTTGGGATTTCTACTTTTCGATTGGCTTGTGGTCGGTATATTCCAGCTTGCAATTCTTCTTGAATACCCGTTAAGAATGGGATAACTCCTTCTAGTTCTATATCAGCAAAACTTTTTCCATCAATGCCTGGAGCACCGTTGTTTTTCCTTGCTTGCTGATATGCTTCGTGAAGGGTTGTCATTTTAGTAATGTGGGTAAATAGCCCCCAAAACCGGTGCGTAGGTTCAGACTTCGCCTTTCGATAGATTCGTTGCCTTAGTTCCTGCAAAGTGATGGGTGTTTTTGTCATGGCACCCTTGCCTCCTTTAGTCATACGAAATGTTTACAGGTTCGGACCCTTTCCTCCCCGCGCGTTTTGCTGCACGCAGATTTCTGGTACTACGATCCGTTCCGCCACCCTGACACCTACCGTTCTCACTTCCCGGTCGCGGTTATAGAGACGGTCTCCTCGATGAGGTTTCTTCATCGGGTGTCTAGGGCTTCTCCAGTTTCCACATTATCTTTCTCTCCATGTCGCCGCTGATACCCCGCCGGTGAGAACTGCCGTTCCAGACTCATTTCGGTCAGTTCTTGTTGCTTTCGCACGTTATCGACCGTCTCAGCCACCGGAATTGCGTGTAACGAGGCTACATCTACGTTCACTGTACGTTACAACCTGGAGATTTGCCCACATGCCTTTTGCATGTGATGTCAGAGGGCTTCGCCATGTCGCTTTCACTTCATGGCGCCTCTCAGGCTAAGGGAGTGGAGTCTATTCTCCCGATTGGACTTTCACCAACTAGATAATGTGTCCTTATCTGGACAAGCCAATTTGCCAACGTAATGAATATAGGTCATAGATTTTCTCTTTTGGTACCCATTCCGTAGGAATGTTTGTCATATATACCGTGATACCTTGTAAAAGCTTCGTGCGCTCTGTATATGTAATCCCTTTTTTCTTTTCACGAATAGCTCGGTCACGTAAGCGTTTCTGTTTTTGCTCCTCGGTACATCTATAAACTACAATACGAGTAGGCAGTTTGTCTTTACTCCCTACATATACATCGTGTAATTCATAAACTTGGCCAGGTTTTAATTGTTTCATAATGTCTTCCAAATGAATTTGTATATATACTGGTTTCAATTGAGGAGGTTTTGTTTTAAATACGACTGTTTCGAACTCTTTTCTATATATTTTAGTCGGTAACTTAAGACGGGATAAATAATACCCCTGCTTGTCTTGAATAGACTTAAAGTCTTGTAGACGAAAATATCCTAAGTCACGGATATACAGCTCATTCTTTTGTATCATGTCTGTTCGAGTCGCACCATACGCCTGATCACTTCGTTTTCCTGGTTCAATTTTCACATCAGAAAACTCTCCACTCAACAAGTCATACTCTAGTTGAATTTTCACACCAGCTTTATGACTACATCCTCCGGCACCAGGATACATAGCTGCGAATCGATCTGGAACTTGAAAGGTTGTAGAATCAAGGATGCGAATGCGCTCAAAGTAGGAAGAAAGAGAATGAGAAATCTTAGATACGCCTCCAATCTTAGCCTGTAGAAGCGTAGTAAATACAGTACGAAAAAAGGCTACAGAAGCCGAGTTAAATCGCCGATTAAGTCCTTCCGGACTTAATAAAACTCCTGTTGAAGTTTCTAATTGACTACATAGTTGGGTAAGAGAGGTAGTAGCGACTTGTTGATTTAGCCATACACACAAAGATAAAAAATGATGCCCGTGGCACTTCCGTTTTCGTTTCATCCCGCCTGCTTCTATAGCTAATTGATTAAGTGTAGCGGGAGACATATATCGATATAACTCTTCGGCAAATAAAGACAACTCTTGCTTTTGATGCATATTCATAAAAAGCACATCACCCTTTCTCATTAATATAAGAAAATAGTAACGCGCTTTTAATTTCAAAAATAGCCCGAATCCTTAAATTGATGGATGTGGGGTGGTACCCTATTCCAGGCGATTCAATTGATGTTAAAAATAAATCACACTGGAATGAAGTAACTTTTAAACAATTTGGTAAAAGTTTAGGGAGAATGCATGCAATATCAAAAATTCACAAATTTGAAAGCATACACCGTCCTGCTTGGCGTAATGATAACCCTGATGTCTTTAATATTAGAGAAAACCTAATTCCGTGGATTGGAGAAAAATATGATAAGTTACTTAACAATCTCACATCCGATAACATAACGCCTGACAATTTCGGCCTTATCCATAATGACTATCATCAGGGAAACTTAATTATGGACAAGAAAGGATTTATAACCATTATTGATTTTGATGATTGTTCTTACAATTGGTTTGCACAGGATCTTGCAGTAGCTTTCTATCATGCTTATTGGCAGCACGACTCCTTCAAGGGATATAAAACAGAAAATAGCCTACATAAGGATACAATTAAACAAATCCCAACCTTCTTGAAATTAAGAGAGATTTATTTGTATCAAATATTTAATCAATCATGGGATACGAATCATTTAGAAGCATGGCAAGAGTACACCCTGCAAAATCTAGAAACAAAAATTAAAAATGAAACTCCCTATGCTGGTATTCATGATTTTTCTATTTATTTATAATGCCTTAACCATATTTCATTTTATCAAAACAAAACATGAAAACGAGTGATAAATCAAATAGATTTTACATTCGTTTTTTATTGATGTATCAGAGTTTATCATGCTTTTATTAAAAAAAGAAGCACGAATGCCTCTTGGTAGATCGTCAACTATTCTCTCTTCACCGTGAGATTATTCTGGTTGTGTATGAAGTAAGTTGGGTGGTTTCTGCGTGATTTGATTGAACTTCCTAGCGCTCCGGTGTCATAAAGTCACATTCCTTGCAAAGAGTAAATATGCTACCGGTATCATCCGTATGAGAGACCAAATTAACGAAACATCCAGCAATGAAAATTGCATACATTTCAGTATTAGGATTATCAGATGTTAAAATTGAAATAGAACAATGGGCAGCTAAGTCATAATATAAATACACACTTCATTCCATTTGGAGAGCAGTTAGCTTTTACTAGCTACTTTTATTTATAGGTTGGCTTTAATTATCTTTTTCCTTGTGTTCCTCATTAACCTGGATATATTCCCCAACAATTTAAAGGTGCATCCCCAATCAAATTTAATGATTGAGTATGCACCTTTAATATTTGCCTATCTATTATATGAATACATTTTTGTACGTATGCGTTTTAAATAGTGGTGTCTAATAATAAAGAAGTAAATCATTTGAATGCAAATAAAGCTTACTAATACTACAATTGAGCTTTGTAAAACAGACATTTCTCTGCTTACTGTTTGTCCTAATTGATGAAACGTTAGAAATGCAAAACTACTGTGAAGCATCGCCACTACTATCGGCAGGAAAAATAGTAACATCATTTGTCTTGTCACAATTTGCTTTAACTCTCTTTGACTTAAACCTAATTTTGAGATCATTTCATATTGCACTTGATCACGTTCTAAATCAGTAAATAGACGAAAATATAAAAAACTTAGCGTAAATACGAAAAATACAATGCCCACCATTACACTTGAAATAGAAAGTAATCCATTTTGTTGTTTCATTTCAATCCATCTTAAATACAGTGATGAAAACTTATAATAATCTTCTTGATTCGTACCAATGAACTTCTTAAGACTTGTGGAAATCGCACTTGTTTCAGACCAATCTTTAACGATAAAACCGTAAATAGTGTAATCTCGGAGTACGCCTTCTTCTTGAACCTGTATGACCTTATTATAAACAGCATCAGAAACAATAACAGGGTTATCAATCATGGCTAACTCTGGAATATACACTGTTTTTTGTACAGAAAGTGGAATCTCGAGTTCACCATGATTTATTTCAAAAAATTTCAGATGCTCTGTACTTTTCTCTTTCTTATTAAGTCGTATAGCAATGCTATCATTTTCATTTGTTAGTTTCTCTATTTCATATCCTAATTTTTTAGCGTATTCATTATACGCAGAAAGATTAATCAAAGCCAATCCGTCTAATGTCCTTTTAAATTCTGTTGCTACAAGGTTATATGAAAATCCAGATTCCTCTAATTGTTTCTTTATTTCTTCAATATGAGCTTTTTCTTCTATATTCCCCTTATCTGAACGATAGGTAAATGCATATGGAGTCTCATGCTTAGCCAATTCAGGATTTGCAATAGCCGTACAAACTCCAATTGCTGTAAAAGATACTGCAGATATAACTGATACAATAAAAAAGGTTCTCGCATTATCTTTCATGCGATACATTAATTCTGAAATAACAAGGAGATTGGTTGTTTTAAAGAATGTAGTTTCTCTATTTTTTAAAGCGGATAACACATATACACACAATTGAGTAAAGAAGAAATAGGTCCCACATACAATGAATACGACTCCTACTCCTACGAGTAAGAATAGTTGTTTTAAAGTCATGTAATCCACCGCAGCGATACTGTGGTGAACACAGGAGTAACCCGCTCCCAATAAAATAAGTACCAACAAGGATATACAAACAGACACTATTGGCTCAGTTTTTGGTTTTTCATCTGATTTTATGAGTTCTACAAGTTCATTCATTTTCACCATTTTTGATGTAAACAAAGAAATAAGTAGAAATAAAACCAAAAAGGACATTGCTGTTACTACCATTGCCTTGATTGGAAAGTAAAATGCTAACGTTTGCTCTATCCCTAATAAAGACCCACTAATTAATAAAAACAATTTAGAAAAAACCATTCCTAGTCCAATGCCTACTACGATTGAAGGGATTCCAATCAACATATTTTCGAAGAAAATTAATCGATGAAGCTGCTTATTAGACATTCCGTGTAACATTAATAATCCAAACTCTTTTTTTCTATTTTTTAAAAATGCACTAACAGAATAGAAAATAAATAAGAAAGAAAAAACAAAGATTAAGTAATAGGATAAATGAAATCCTATTTTTCCAAATACACTCATGATGGTACTTAGATGAGTCAGCTTACCTTGTAGGTTCGGATGAAAGACAAGTAGCCCATAAGTGAAAAAAATCAATACCGCAAATGTACTACTAAAAAAATGACCAAGATATATTCTTTTATTTCGTAAAACATTATTAAATGCGAGTTGTCGAAAAGTCATGTTTATTCCCCCCTAACATAGAAAGACTATCCATAATTTTTTTATAAAATAATGGACGATTATCTTTGCAAGTAACTTCATTGTACAACTGGCCATCTTTAATAAAAATTATGCGGTCACAGTAACTTGCAGCAACTGGATCGTGCGTTACTAACATCATTGTTGCCTTTTCTTCTTTGTTTAAGAGTGTTAATAGTTCCATCACATCTTGAGAGGCTTTAGAATCTAAGTTTCCTGTCGGCTCATCGGCAAGAACCAATTTAGGAGAGTGAATGAGTGCACGGGCAATCGCTGTTCGCTGTGCTTGCCCTCCTGATATTTCATATGTTCGCTTATTTAAAATTTCGTTGATTCCTAATTTTTCCGAAATAGATTCTACTCGTTTATTTATTCTTTTCACATTGATGCCATCTAATACGAGCGGAAGAACTATATTCTCTTTTACTGTTAAAGTATGCAGCAGATTAAAGGATTGAAAAACGAATCCTAATTGTTGTCTGCGAAATAAGGCCAAATCATCGGCGGAGAGTTGATACGGATTTTGATTATGAATACATACACTGCCTGATGTTGGCGAGTCAATAGTAGAAATCATATTCAATAATGTTGTTTTCCCACTTCCCGAAGGTCCCATTATCCCAACAAATTCCCCCACCGTAATTGTTAAGTCTATATTTGAAAGTGCTGTATGTGGAACCTTTCCTGTATATTCTTTACTAAGATCATTTACTTTTACTATTTTCATATGAGAAATTCCCTCCAAATGTACACACTACGAATGAGATTTGATACAAGATATCTGCCCAAATTATGATTTTTTTAATACGAGTCATGTACAATTCACAACTGATCTGTTTCGGCTTCTCCTATTGAAACTGGGATAATTGGTCAAAATTATTAAGTACCAAATTAAATTTCATATCGTAACACATGATTTTTATTCATGTTTCTGTTTTTCATTGTAGTAGTAAGGTTGTTTTTCTCATATTGAATTACCTTTCATTTGTCTTACACGCTTGCAATGTTTCTGAAAATACAGTTTATAAATTCAGTGAGCGTATTTTAGGAGGAGGTAGCAATAAGAATGCTACACGATTACTTTCCTTTACCGAACTAGGTTTCTATATAGTAATTCATAATATATTTTTACCATAATCAAGTTCTTCTTCATCTAAAAGTGGAACAAATACATTACTTAGAATGTCTATTACGTATATTCCTGAAAATAGATGTCCAAATCGGATACAACCTATCTCGTTAGACACCTATTTATACAGTTAATAAAAAAATGAAAGGACTCATTATTTTGCAAAAGAGAAGAATGTAAAAAAGGTGTGTATTGAAATACTACGTTTACATGTTACCAGTTTCATACTTTTACGGGATACTCCTTGCAAGTGAATAGGTAATAAAAACGCTTCGCTTGAACAGTGGGTTATTCATTTCGTAAACGTTTTTAACCTGAAATATTTTAGCTGCAAAGTATCGTTATCGTATGCTCTCTACAATTGCATCAGTATGAAAAACTAGACTAAATCCATATATTCTTGAAAGAGGTTGAAAATTATGTTCGTTTTAAACAAGTTCTTTACCAACTCACATTACAAAAAGATTGTACCTGTCGTATTACTTTCATGCGTGACACTGATAGGCTGTTCTAATAGTAATACGCAATCAGAATCACCTAAACAAACAAATCAAATCAATCAAGTTAAGCAAGTAAATACAGGTAATCATGCTTTTGCTAAACTTGAAAAAGAATATAACGCTAAGCTTGGTATTTACGCACTGGACACAAGTACGAATCAGACTGTTGCTTACCATGCAGATGATCGTTTTGCATTTGCCTCTACATCTAAATCATTAGCAGTGGGAGCTCTTTTACGTCAAAATTCAATAGAAGCTCTTGATGAAAGAATTACGTATACACGTGAAGACCTATCTAATTATAATCCAATTACTGAAAAGCATGTGGATACAGGAATGACGTTAAAAGAACTTGCAGATGCTTCTGTTCGATATAGTGACAGTACAGCACATAATTTAATTCTTAAAAAGTTAGGTGGTCCATCCGCATTTGAAAAAATCTTGAGGGAAATTGGTGATACTGTTACTAATTCCGAGCGATTTGAACCTGAATTAAATGAAGTAAATCCAGGAAAAACACATGATACAAGTACACCAGAAGCAATCGCTAAGACGCTTCAATCTTTTACATTAGGAACTGTACTACCATCTGAAAAACGTGAACTGTTAGTAGATTGGATGAAGAGAAATACGACTGGGGATAAATTAATTCGTGCGGGCGTACCAAAAGGATGGGAAGTAGCTGATAAAACAGGTGCAGGTTCTTATGGAACAAGAAATGATATCGCAATAATTTGGCCACCAAATAAAAAGCCAATTGTTCTTGCCATCCTTTCTAATCATGATAAAGAAGATGCAGAATACGATGATAAACTTATTGCAGATGCTACTAAAGTCGTGTTAGATACTCTAAAAGTTACGAATAAATAAAAATAGGTTATTAGTAATCCATTTTAGTCACGTGTATTCTCTGTTAACAGATTCATGCATGCTACTCAATTAAAAACAAAAACGCAGCTCCACTTGGAATTGCGTTTTTTCTATTTTACTAATTGATTTGGGATAACCGCCTGTGTCATCCAGTGCTGCTTGCTTTGCACCACATGCCCATCAACTTAAGTAAACAAATCCAAATTAGGAACTTTGATTTGTCTTGCAATCCCATCCAATGATACCTAACCTTTTATGAAAGTCATGTTCCTCAAAACGTAGATATCTCATTGTCTATCTCCACAATTCTGGACTTAATTCCTAGAGAATATATGTATGTTAGTTGTGCTCAAGAAAAAACATAGTATGTCGTCCCTACTTTATAAATCATTTAACATTCCCTTCATTTTCTTCCATGTTCTTCATCAACTCAAAGTCTTCCGCACTTTGAATATCCTCACCAATGACCATAATTATGAGGAGTCTAAACTTTGAAGAAAACAACAAAAATAGTGTAATTAAAAGCTACATACTATTTTTGTTGTTTTCTTTTTTAATCAGTAAAAATTTGTTAATTATTACAAGCATTTAATGTATTACACTTTTTTCGTCCTTTAATTTCCGCGGGCTGGGCACCAAGCCAATACGTTGGAAAAGCAGTCCCTTCAGTAACACCCCCATCACGATGCATGTAATAACGCTCATCATGGTTAGATTTAAAGTTTCCTTCAAGTGCAAGTTCCACCCACTCTGCACCAAAACGAAAAATTTCTGCAGCTACTCCACCAAGTGGGTGAAATTCATTCTCATAGACGCGTATCTCCTTTGGTGCCTCTACAAACTCATAAAGACTTAATGCTTCTTCCAAACGGGTAAGTTCATCAAATTCTCCTATTCCCATGAAGACTGGACAAGTAATCTTTGGCGCTAATTTCCACAAATTCATCTGGCTACTCAATTCGTTTTCAAAAGCAACTTCATCAGTGTAACCAGACATGTACATAAAATTTGCTTTGAAACTCGGCTGCGCTCTGTTAAAGATGGTATCAAATTCACCATATACACCTTCAAAAGTCGCTATAGCGTTTATACGATTATCACTCGCAGCAGCTCGCATCCCCCAATATCCGCTCATACTGATACCAAAAAATCCAATCCGCTTTGAATCCACCTCAGGCCGTTTTGATAGGAAATCGATATAACAACTAACGGCGCGTTCGTAATTAGTCAAATCAACTTTTAGACCTTCAGATACAGATTCACCTTGCCCCGGCCCTTCAATTGATAGAGCTACGATACCACGAGACGTATAATAACGTTGTGCAATCTGTATATAGTCTTCCTTAATCATATCCATACCTGGACCTAATATTACTGCTGGTGCATTCTGAACTTCACCTGAGGGCAAATGAAGTAGTGCATATATCTGTTTGCCTTCAAATTCTAGTACTATGCGTTGTACTGTTCCTCCTCCAAGTGATGAAATAGCTGCCACACATTCGTTACAACGTTCTCGAAATGCCAATTTTCGTGGATCGTCATTAAAATATGAGTATTGTGCACGTCCCCACATAACAGCCGCTCGCTGATATAGATCACGAGCAGTAACAGTGAATCCCTTTTGTTCATAATGTTTTGCACGTTCTTGAGCCTGAGAAGCAACTGTGGCCCATGCTTTTGGTATCATTGCTCCACTTTTTACTTGAGAAAAAACTTTATCAAAATCAGTGTGGTCGTGCCCTAACTGTTCCATAGTTGCCTTTGCTTCAGGATGCAAAGCATCAAACCCACCAAGTGCGAGGGCTATATCTAAAGCCCATCCTTGAGATTGTGAGCGTTGAGTCATAATAATCATCCCTTATAATTTAATTAAGCACTTAACTACTAAGTACTTAATTAAAATACTGAGGTATAATATGTACTTTTGTCAAGACTATAAATAAAGACGTTTTATTATTTTTTTGATGATTTAAAGTGCGCATATATAATATTGCTTAGAAAATGAATAGCCAAACTCTACTTAATTTGACTCTACTCTTATTCATATGTTAATGTTAACTTCATATAATTAAGTACTTAGTTAATGAGGAAATGGTGATGTTATGACAAATTCTTCAAATAAGTTAACTGCGATAGACGAACTTAGCCAGGCTATATATAGTCTGACTGCAGCCGATGGACGTTTAAGAGGGCGAGCTACTCGTACATTAGGGGCCGTTTCAATGGTCCATGCTCGAACCCTTAAAGTATTAGCTGAAGAAGGCGAATTGTCAGTCAAAGAATTAGCTGATCGAGCAGAAACTACTGCCGCTGGTATTACTCAATTAATCAATGGATTACAACAGGCCGGTTACGTTGAGCGTGTTCGTTCAAATAACGACCGGAGAGTTGTCAATATCCGACTTACGCCTAGTGGTTTAAATTGTCACTTAGAAAGAGAGAAAAAACTAAAACATATTCTTAATGCGAACCTTTCAAATTTTGATGAAGGTCAAATCGAGAAATCTTCTGAAATAATTAGATGTCTAGTCCATGTGCTTGACCAACTATAAGAGTATTTTAAAGCCTTTCTTGGGTTTTTAGAACTAACACATCGCTATTATGCTAAAATTTTATAGTAACCCCAGAACGAAATCTTATGTTAACTTGTAACAATAAAGCTCATTTTTTCGTTTTGAGGTATTTCAAAATATGAGCTGGATGGGCATGTACGGTGACCTCTATATAATTATTAGAAAAACATTAGTTTTTAATTGTATACACGCTAATTATGTTGATTTTCTGATGACTCCATCATAATGAATTTCCTCTTTTTATCAGTATTGGTAGGTAAAGAGGGAGCTAGTCACAAAAACAGGTTGTGGAGAAAGTCTTCTTCACAACCTGAGAGTAAGTTATATATCCAAATATGACCTGTTCTTTTAACTATTCAGTCTTTTATAATCTGTTATAGTCGATATAACTAGAGTCATAGTAAATCCACTGACCTGTTCCAATTCTGAGCCAGCCGTTCTTTTCTTCATATACGGTAACTTTATCGCCTTTACTTGTCTTTCTAACAATAGAATAGTTTGTACCTGCTCCGCTTCGAACATTTACCCCAATACCATTAATTTGAGCTGTTCCAATTACCTTTTCAACACTACCATTTTCAATTACTTGTAGCATATTTAGAATGAATGTTGCTGTTTCACCACGAGTTGTTGTTCCTTTAGGGTCGTATTGATTGTCACCCTTACCTCTTACAATACCCAGGCCATATAGTCTTTGTACGTCTTCTTTATAAATAATTTGGTCTTTGTCTGAGAATGGTAGGTTTACAACTGGTCCCCATATACCTTTATACTGTAAAGCCTTGTTTACAATAATTGCTGATTCTTCTCTTGTAATAGGTGTGTTTGGATCAAAATAACCATCTCCTCTACCTTGAATGATACCTGCACTTGCAGTACGTTTAATACCATCTCGTAAAGTTGAATTTGCATCATTTAGGTCTTTAAATGAAGCATCTCCAGCTGGCAGTTTTAGAGAGTTAGAGATTAATTGAGCAAATTCGGCTCTTGTTATCGCTCTATTGGGTGCGAAAACTCCGTTTCCTTCCCCTATCATAATACCCCTTCTATTTAACTCTCGAATAGCTTCTTCATACCAACCTCCTGTAATGTCATCTTTTGGTTGATAAAGATTATTATAATACCCCTCAACGCTATTTACGAATACATCCCATTGCCCATTATTAATCATGTTAGCAGGGCAGATTTTACCGCTCCATTTTTGATGTTTTACAATGTTATTTAACGGTACACCAGTTTCTTTCATTAAATAAGCTACAAGTTTCTTAGCGTTATCTACCGCTTTACTATAGTTTCCGTCACTGTTAACTGCAATTTCAATTGCAATAGATTCTCTATTACCTGGACCATCACCGTCTCCTGCGTGCCATCCGTTCTCGTTTAATGGTAGATGTTGATAAATCTCTTTATCGTCTACTGTAAAATGCCACGATGCAGCTCGATCTGTGTTCCCTACTGCTTGGTTATATAGGTATTGAGCGTGGTTTCTAGCACCTGCTCCTACACTTGTATTATCAGTCTCATGAATTGTAATATACTTTGGACTCATGTAGTTTTGAGGACGAATATTATCGTTACCTGCTGGAACAATCCATTCAGTGAATGGAACACCGTTTATTGTACTAGAGGTGCTAGGTGATATGGGAGACAGACTACGTTTTGTTCTGTTTGAATTGTTAGGAACAGTTAATGTACCTGTTTCTTCATGAATACCTTCTGAACGTTGAAGACTATCTACTTTCTTATTGTCGACAGTACCTCCACCACGTCCATCTACCTCTTCAAAACTAGCTTCAATACTTTTTAAAGCCTGTTCATCTGTTGTTTGAAGTTGGTCTGTGTTACCTTGCACTTGAAGGCTTGTAGATTGCTTATTGTTTACTGATTGTTGTTCCTCTGCAAACGATACCAATGGTGAAGATATTACCGTTAATCCTGCCGTGAATGCTACTACTTTTTTATTAAATTTAATATTCATTTTGAATTTGGTATATCTCACTATTTTAATAGATATACCTTCCTCCTTGTACTTCTTTTAGTCTAAATAATAGTGTGAATAATAGTTTAAATAATCATAGCCTGACCCTCAAAGATAATGGATTAATTTTCCACTTCATATGATAAACCGAAATCTTTAAGTCCTACTAGATATATCAGTATTTCAGAATTATAACACAGCACGATTGCAAAAATATAATTAAATAACATAAATAATTTTTAATGTATAAAACGATTCTGGTGCAAAAATTCCAAGACTCTTACAAGTAATATCCTAATCTTGAACATACTGATATGTATGACTCTAAAAAAGGTTTTTGATTAGTATAGAAAAGGAAAATCCGTTTAAATGGAGGCATTATCAGCCCGAATTAATCTTATTAACAGTGAGTTTGGTACCTAAGGGACAATTTGAGCTTCCGTAACCTGGTGGTATGCGACTTAAACAACAAAAGTACTTGAATGAAATAATAGAACAAGAGCATTGCCTAATTAAAAAGCAATGCTCTTGTTCTATGCTAGCGTTCAAATATTTTGACACATCTACAAATATTCATTCTGATTAAGGGTGGCACTATCAAATGAAACAATACCGTCATTCTCTTAAGCAATGTGACATAACACAAAGTATGTCTCGCAAAGGAAACTGTTATGACAATACCGTTATTGGAAATTTTTTCGGTATCATGAAATCGAAATTTCTGTATCAAAAAGAATTTGAAAGTATAACACATTTCAAACAAGAATTAGCAAAGTATATAGACTACTATAATCATAAAAGAATAAAGACAAAATTAAAGGGTATGAGCCCGGTACAATACCGGACCTAGAGGCTGCCTAATGAAACGACTTGTCTAACTTTCGGGGGGCACTTCAGGGTTTACCGTACCCATCAAACTAATTAAAATAGGTACACTAAAATGCTTAGATACCCTAATTTATTTACACAGGTTAGAAACATCAGGCTATTTTTAAAGACTTTAGGATTATTGAATAAACAGTAAGAAATGGATTAATCCAGTATTTTATTCTTCACTAATAAAAGGAGCAATTATTTTTTTTTCATAAGAAGATAGCACGATATTCGTTGAAGGCGTACCATATTGCATTGTATCATCAATAAATTGCTCTAAACTTTCTACAGAATATATTGCTATTTTGACAATATAGCTAATTTCCCCTGCTACTCTGTAACATTCAAGTACATCTGGATGGTTATAGCAAAAGTTAGCTAATGATTTACAATCCTTTGTCTTAAACAAAATAAGTGCAGAAATTGGGCGATTCAATTTTTTTAGAGAAACATGTGCATGATATCCTTCAATAATTTGCTGTTCCTCTAACTTCCGTACGCGCTCAGTTACTGATGGAGAAGATAAGTGAACGTATTCTGCTAAATCCTTCATTGAAATTTTTGCATTTGACTGTAATAATTCCACGATTTTTTTATCAATCTGATCCATAAATTATCCAACCTTTTTTTATAAACTAGAATAAATGAAATTCTTTATATAATAAAGCTAAACAATCAAATTTCCTTGTTCAACTTATGTATCAGCCTACTATCTTTATATAAAATTAGGATAGAAGGAGGCGATTTTCAATATGAAAAAGATTTGTTTATTATTAGCTGACGGATTTGAAGCAGTGGAAGCGAGTGTATTTACTGACGTACTAGGCTGGAATAAATGGGAGGGTGATGAGTCCACCGAGGTCGTAACAGTTGGTCTTCGAAATAAATTAACCTGCACCTGGAATTTTACTGTCATACCAGAAAAAACGGTTGATGAAATTCAATTAGACGAGTTTGATGCATTAGCTATTCCAGGGGGATTTGAAGAAGCTGGTTTTTATCAGGATGCATACAGTAATGAATTCTTACATGTTATTCAACATTTCCATGCCAAACAGAAGCCCATTGCCAGTATCTGTGTAGCATCTTTAGCACTCGGTAAAAGCGGAATCCTTACAAATAAAAAAGCCACCACTTACAGTCATCCAACAAGTAAACGAAAAGAGCAGTTAAAGAACTTTGGTGCAATCGTACAAAATGATTTAATTGTTCAGGATGGAAATATTATTACATCTTCAAATCCAGGTACAGCTTTTGATGTTGCCTTTTTATTACTTGAAATACTAACATCTAAACAGAACGCTACACATGTAAAGGATCTTATGGGATTTTAGGAATATCTCATCAATAAATGGGTAATTTGTAAATTTTTAAAGTTTATCATTAGTTATGTGGTAAACATCCATGCTCTAGTTCTATGTGTCGAACCAATGGGAAGTCTATCTTCAAATTCACTACATAAGCAATTATAATAGTATATAGTTTATATATTAGAATATCTAGTAGCAAAAGGAGACAGACAATTCATGTTAGACACGATTTATACACCACTTATTTTAGGTATAGTCTTTCTACTTTTATATTTTACAGGAAAAAGAGAAGATAGAATGATACTCTTCTTATCTTTCATTTTCCTGATCGATTTCGTAAGCCGTGCCATTGAAGAATCTAGTTTTAGAGGTACAAATGTAGATGCATTTTGGAAATTACTGCATATTATGCTGACATTTATCTTATGTGTACTTGTATTCCGTGATTTCCAAAAATCGTGGAAGAAGCGGAAAGAAGCGAAGAAGAAGATATAAAGCGTTGATGTATCTAAAAAGAGAAAGGTATTCCATCCAAAAATATGGAATACCTTTTTTCTGTTACGAATGTGTTTCTATTTTTTGGAACCATACACCGTAAGAAACCCCAGAAAATGCATAATATCTGCATGTATAATATTTTTAAACACTGTCAGCTGCTCCCCCGTAAAGGGGTACAGTTCCCTAAATGCAATTAATCTCGGGTATTTGTCTTTTTAAATTACCTCATGTAATTGCTGTATTTGTTTTTGTGAATAATGTTATTTTACTCCTCTATTCCCTTCTGTTCTAGCGTTCTCCCAAGTCGCATCATCCATGACTATAATAAAGTTATCGGGATCAACGTATAAAGTAACTTCGCAGACTTCTAAAATAGGAGAAAACCTTAACTTTTCTTGAAATAAGAACTCTAGGTACATTTTTGTTTCCACCGCATTGCCTGTATGAATGAATTTATTTTCTTTCACAATATCAACCATCATTTGCATCTATTGTAGTAACTTTTTTATTCGTAAATATAGCCAATTCACATTCTATTCCATAAACGTAGTTATTAATCAAGATTCATTCATAATGTCTCTTACTGCTATGAGTTTATGCTTCTTTTAATCTTTCAAATATAAAAATATTAGTTCCCCTCTTTGGTACAGATACGGAATGTTGTTACCTTTAGTGCCTGCTTCTCTTGATAGGGCATAAATAAGTAATCTTGTAATGTACCTTTAAAGACCTGAAACCCATTTGAGTATGCGATAAATGTTTTATCAAAATTTGACGACGTAAGTGTAGACATTAGGTTTTTCAGCTTATTTGTTCACTCCTGTTTTCCATTCAGATTTTGTAATGGTCCCGTCAAAGTTGTATGTAATCTCTAATTGGTCATAACCACTCTTATAGATATGCTTCGTACTCGTTCCGTTCGGCTCAGTAACATCTGTCCAAGGTAGGTTACTATCATCTATCTCACGAAAGTTCACACCCTCCTTCGCTATTTGTAACATATCCTTACTAGCCCATCTTGAAAGCTTTGGCTTAATTAGTTCTTTGTATGTTTCCTGCGCTTCTGAACTTCCTAGAGAAGTGAGATTCGCATATGCTTTCTTTTCTCGGGCTGCATATTGCTCCTCTTTGAGTGTTTCCTCTTCAGATTTCTCTGGCTCCGTATTTTGAATTGGCGTTTCTTCCTCTTTCTCAACAGGCTTTTCTTCAGCGCTATCTACTTCTCCATATGTTTCTTCAGCGCTATCTACTTCTCCATATGTTTCTTCAGGTGGATTCTCTATAGCATACAGCTTAGCCTTCAGCTTGTCGTAATCACTTACTAGGTCATCATACTTTTCGGCTAATTCCATTGACTTTTCTCGATAAAGTTCTACTTGTGACGATAATCTATCGTTTTTTTGGTTATAACAAGATGTTAACCCAAAAGAATAGGAAAACGACTGCCCCATACTTTGCAACTGTCTTTCCTTTAATAGATTGTACTTTCTCAGCAATTGTAGATTTCTCTGATTTCATAATTTGTAATCTTTCCCCCTAGTTACTCAATAATCTATTTATAATAATTTGGTTACATGTAAATTTTTACATGACTAGACATCGGATGTCCAGTTGACTATCCTAGACAATTAGTCCTTTTTTGTTTAAATAAATGATATTTCATTACATCATAGACAACAATATCTTCTTGCTCGTTGTTGCTATCCAGTTACTTATTCATGTGTTACCAATTCTTTATTGATTAGCAATTGCTTATAATTTCTTGGTATTACCCCGCGATAACTTTGTGCATTCAGAAAGAGATTTCTTTTCTCCATTTTCTCTAATTCAGATTGTAATTTATCAAGGTCAACTTGTTTTTCTTCTAATTTTTCATACACTTTATGCTGCATAACCTGAGCAATTTTTTGGAGCTGGTAATATGTATCATTCCAGATATTCGCCCACAGATAGAATTCTTCTCTTGTTTCATCCGTTAAATATGAACTATCCACTAAACAAGGAAGTAGTTCATCTTCACCAACTAAATGATACACGGCACAAGCTGGTTGCTCTCCTTTATCTGATACAAAAATAACAAGACGATCTGTTGTTTGTACATAATGAGAAAATGGTACACCTTCTAATACTACTGGTTCTTCATCAGAAATACGCTGAATGGATACATCAGGAAATGACTCCAGTATGGATTGATTTTGATACAGTTCATTGTAATATTTATGTACTAGGTAAACTATTTCCTGCATATGTTGACATGATGCCTGTAATGTACTCATAAATTCCTCCGTTTTCTGCATTACCATTATTCCTTATATAGATATATAAGTATACTTTGATATAAAAGGTATATCATTGTAAATTTATTCTGCCAATCAGCTTATCTAACCATTTGGTACTTATATAGCACCATCTATTATGTACTTCTGTTACAGTTAGAAAAAAGTAGATTCTTTTCATTTATTACGCCTTATGAAGCAAACTCAATTATTATATATATTATAAGATAGAAAAACAACAGAATTTTCATAAAGAACTCAAAAATTTTATTATTTAGGGAGAACAACATATTCGTAGAAGCAAAATAAATACATTGAGAGTAGCTTCCTTTTCTAAAAGTATGTACTAAAAAGGAAAAGAAAGACTAATATGTATTGGTCAATAAGACCTAAATATGTTTACAATCCCACTGTTTTAGAAATGCATCTTTGTAAATTGAGAGGTAAAGGAGAATACAAAATGACAGAAAATCGGGTTAAATTAAATGGAGGTTTTCATAACGATATTTTTCATAACAAAGAGCACAACAGCGTAGTCAGGATTTCCCCAAAAAGTAAAACGAAAGAGATGGTAATGCAAGAAATAGAGTGGATGGGTTTTCTACATGATAAAGGTGTACCTGTTCCAAAGGTTATACTCCCATTAGCATATGAAGGAGAACGAGTTAAGACAAATTTTGAATATATTCCAGGCGATTCAATTGATGTTAAAAATAAATCACACTGGAATGAAGTAACTTTTAAACAATTTGGTAAAAGTTTAGGGAGAATGCATGCAATATCAAAAATTCACAAATTTAAAAGCATACACCGTCCTGCTTGGCGTAATGATAACCCTGATGTCTTTAATATTAGAGAAAATCTAATTCCGTGGATTGGCGAAAAATATGATAAGTTACTTAACAGTCTCACATCCGATAACATAATGCCTGACAATTTCGGCCTTATCCATAATGACTATCATCAGGGGAACTTAATTATGAACAAGAAAGGATTTATAACCATTATTGATTTTGATGAGTGTTCTTACAATTGGTTTGCACAGGATCTTGCAGTAGCTTTCTATCATGCTTATTGGCAGCACGACTCCTACAATGGCAATACACATAATTTTTGTGATAGTTTTATGCGTAATTTCTTTAAGGGATATAAAATGGAAAATAGTCTACATAAGGTTACAATCAAACAAATCCCAATCTTCTTGAAATTAAGAGAGATTTATTTATATCAACTATTTAAACAATCATGGGATACGTATCATTTAGAAGCATGGCAAGAGTACACCATACAAAATCTAGAAACAAAAATTAATAATGAAACTCCCTATGCTGGTATTCATGATTTTTCTATTTATTTATAATGCCCTAATCATATTTCATTTTATCAAAACAGAACATGAAAACGAGTGTTGAACTCCCGCCACAAGTTTTTTCAGTAAAAGTATTAGCAAAAACCTTGTTAGGATTTCTCACTTCTCTTACATACTTACATTTTTATGGGTTTTTTTAGAAAATATTTGAAATATAATACAGTTGATTATATTATTATGTGTGTAAGATTTCTAGTTTTGAAAACTTTGAAGTTAATAGGGGGAAACAATAATGAAGTTAGGAAAATTAGCATTAATTGGTGTGTTAACTTTCAGCGGTTTTACTGCAATAGAAATGAGTAAGCCTACCTCACATGCAGCTGCAGCTTACTCAGATTCACTTAATGATGATTGGGGATTTAAAACCATTATGGATTTACAAAATTCAGATGAAAGTACATATCAACCTGATTGGAAGATTGGGAATTTAATGACTGGTGATACATTTTACTTAACACAGCACTTTGGTAGGGAACATTTTGGTGCACAAATGAAAATTTTTAAAGTGCACACAAATGGTACCCTAGAACGATTCCAAACAATAGAACCAGAGTTTATTCCTGGAACAGAAATTTGGCAAACCCCTATCACAGATAGCTATACAAGCGGTACTTATGTCGCTGCAATTAAATATCGTGGTGAATTCACGTATTCAAATCAATTTACAATCAATTAAGGATATAAACACATAAAAAAAGCACTTGAAAGAGGGCTTTTATAATTTCTCAATAACTGAAACTACTTAATGCAGTAAAATAATAATTGGATTGGCATCTAATTCTATATTAAGAAGATTCAAATCGCAAGAAGGCACCTTTGGTGCCTTTTCTTTATACAAATTTATAATGTATTATAGATGTTTTATAGTGCTTGAGCGTGATATTATTCAAGTTTTTTCGTAGAGAATGCGTAAATACAAACAAAACCAGTAATACATCTTTTCTGTGCCGTACTGGTTTTGTTTAAGATCATCTTAAATTGTAGCTAGTTCACCGAGATTGCAAATTCCGATTTCGGTGCCCCAGCGAATACGATTGTTCCGTTCTTCGGCAGTTTCACCTTGTTATTGCCACTCACGATGCTAAAGTTGATGCAAACTCCCTTCTCATCATACACCGCAAATGAACCATTTGATGGCAACGTCACGGTCATCCTTTTGTCTGTTGCCGCTTGTGGAATTGTAAACCATTTCGCATGCCCATTTGTATCCAACGTAACTTTGGATGATTGGCCTACATCAATTGGTTTTACATTAGATTCACTTACGTATAACAACCCAGCCATCTCCATATATTCATTTCCGCCTTCTGTATAGAAACGCGTTTCCGTCGTATCACGACCATTCATTACGGGAATTTGGATCTGATGCACCGCGGTGTTCGGACCTGTAATTTTTCTGCCATCCCAATAGCCTGCTGGGCCTTCCTTGCGAGTAATTTGTGTACTAAGAAGTTTCGGTTGAACGAGATATTGAATAGAACTAAATTTCTCGTTTACAAGATAGAACTTGACACCTTCCCTCTTTGCCCATGCAGCAGCGGTTTTCTTCGATAGCACGTTGTCTTCTAGTTTCTCAGCTAAATAGTGGGTCATCACACTTTGCCCTAAACCTGAATGAGATTTATATGCGCTCTCCTTCAAATAAGTTCTTCCATTCTTCTCGGTTACGAAGTTGAGCTTGGAGGTACCCTCCTCATTAATAAAACTTCCATCAGCAGTATATACATATTTTTCTTCTCGATTAGATGGTAAGAACAGTTCTCCGTTGTTCGTAATTTCAATTTTAAAATGAGTTTCGCTATTGCCATAAAATCCTGCTTTCTTTGCTACGCCTTGAGGCATTTTGACTTTGACCGGCTTGCCAAAGGATTTGTTCGGCTTGATGTCCTTAATAGTACCTTTTTCTTTAAGCCTGGTGAGTAGCAATTCAGTTGCCATTAGTTGATTTGTAGAGCTCCTACCACCAGATGACAATACAGCCGCTGCTATTTTCTGTTCTGGTAGCACGACTAATATAGCATGTTGCAGTGCCGTATCGCCGCCCTTAGCCAAAGCTTTAATCCCATATTCACTAAATGGGTATAGTTTCACACTATCCCAGCCAAGGCCATAGTTAAAAATATTCTCTCCATCCCCTGGCCATATTCCTTTTTTATATTCCTCTTGCTCCATTGCCTTGACTACCTTATCAGAGAGGATCCCTTTTCCCTGTCCCATAAATAATTGTGAGAATCGCACCATATCTTCTGCCGTAGAAGATATGCCTCCCGTACCAATTACATTCACCGATTCAATTGGAAGTTGACCTTGGTAAGCTGGGAAATATAGTCCAGCCCGATTCTCATCCCTCCATTTGTCCCGCGGCGTTTTCGTATGATTCATCTTTAAAGACCCTGTAAAACTTTGATGTAGAAATTCAGTAAAACTCATGCCACTAACTCTTTCCACCAAAATTTCGGCCAGCGTAAAACCATCGTTACAGTATACCGAGAAAGCGCCAGGGTCCGCCTTCAAGTTTTGATTTGACAGTTGCTGTAACAAGGTATCATGGGCATAGGTATCATTATCTTCAAATAAAAATGCATTACCTAACGTAGAACCTTGCAATCCAGAAGAGTGATTCAATAACATACGCGGTGTAATACGTTTATATCGACCGTCTTTCATCTTAAAATCAGGAACATAGCGGACAACAGGAGCATCCAAATCGACTTTCCCTTCATCGACCAATTTCATTACAGCCGCTGTTGCATACATTTTACTGACTGAACCAATCCCATATTGAGTATCTTTGGTTAGCGGCTTTTCCCCCTCCATATCATTCTTGCCAGCCTGACCCGACAAAATAAGTTTTCCATTATCAATTAGCGCATACTGCACGCTATTCGCTTCATAAGACTTTGTAAGTAGCTCAGCCTTCTCTGCTGCAATCTTCTTCAGTTCCTGACTAGCTACTTCTTCACCAGTTACAACTGTAGTCTCACTTTCAGAAAATGCTTTCGCTCCTGTTGGTAGAATCATAGTCACCGCTAATGCAGTGGCTAACACACCAGTTAGCTTATTTTTCATCACGGAATTACCTCCTTAGATAAGTGACCGTTTTCATCATTTGTTTGATCCACTATGAAAATATGATAAAACTTATCCGTTCTCCCCTTTGACCTACTTGCTAAATTCAGCAAGTAAAATATTTTTAAAAGGATCAGGACTATCAGCTTTAATACTGTTTAAATTGACGGCCAATGTATGCTTGCCTCCAAGTGTGCCCCCAGCAAAAGTTAAAAAACCAGGAATGGTTCCTCCATGCCCCCATATCGATACACCGTTTGAAAGCTTTATTTTGGAAATTCCAAGCCCGTAATCGCCAAGTTCATCTGTTCCTGTAGGGACGGTTGTAAGCATTTGCTTTAGTTGCTCTTCTTTCAGTAATTTGCCCCCAAGTAAATAAGAAAAGAATTTGTTTAAATCATCAGCTGTAGAAATCATATCTCCGGCCGAGCTCCCCATACTTGGGTTATAATAAGTAACATCTTTCGGCTCACTTGCTCCGTCTAATTGAATATATCCACGGGCATGCTTGGTTCCTGGAATGACGCTTGAATTTCCAGGTAAGAATGTATTCGATAATTCAAGTGGTTCAATAATTCGATTTTCAATCTCTTCCGCATAGCTGTTCCCAGTTACTTTTTCAATAAGAATTCCTAGTAATACATATCCTGTATTTGAATACGACCAGCTCTTTCCTGGAGCAAAATCTGGAGGCATGGATATTCCCATCTTTACTAATTCTTCAGCAGTATAGGATTTTTTTGTATCCATCATATTAAAATCATTTGACCTTGTGTAATTAGCGATACCACTTGTGTGATTCAATAATTGCCTGATAGTAGTCTGTTTATCATCATATCCATTTCCTTGAATGACATCAGGCAACCATTTTTCAATAGAATCGTCTAAATTCAAGCGATTTTCTCCTGCTAATTGAAGTACAACTGTTGCAGTGAACGTCTTTGTCACGCTGCCAATCCGGAAACGAAAATCTGTTTTCATTGGTTGCTTGGTACTCAGATCAGCTACACCAGCAGCATAACTCCATGTTTTTCCGCTCTTAGAAACTTTAGCAAGTATCCCTGGATATCCAAGTTGCAATGTACCCCGCATTGCCTCTTTGACGGAATTACGGTCTCTTTGAGTGCTTGTTTCTAACGAGTTAGATACATTTTGAGTGGACTCCGCTTTTACAATTGAGGTTGGAGTTGTATATAACAGAGAACCTCCAGTTATCAAAAGGGCTAAACCTGTACATGTAATTCGACAGTGCTTTTTCATCAAAATATTTCTCTCCCCTATTCATATTGTATATATGGTTTTTTACTGTTTTTAAACTAATCAATCATACAGCTTTCATCTTGACTAAAGACAAAAGGGCGATATTGAATTTGTAATCATTCTTATACCCACTATTTCACAAACGACTTTCTGACCTAAAAAATAACCTATCCTTTTTTCAGTTGTATGTTAACTTTTGTAATGTCTCTTTTCTTCCAAACAAGTCTTATTAATTAATTTGTTTTTTTATATAAATGTATGGTATTTGTTCCTCCTCTCAATCTTCTTTACATTTTAATCATACACAATGAAAATCTCTTTTTTCTTACCTCTTCCTTACAAATTCCTTACGTTCAAAATCACTTTTATAATTGATTATTTTTTATTTTAATAACATTTCATTTTGATTAATCTTTTTCAAATTGGATTCTTTTTAGTGCTCATTCACTAAGGATTTTCAAAGCATTGATAATCAAACTTTATTTCAACCAAACAGTAACATGTTTGCGGTATCCATGCTCAAATCATAATAAACATGATATATCCAGCAGCTTAAGTATTTTAATATAATATTAAAAAGTGGATATGCTTAAACGCATATCCACTTTCAACTACGTATATTTTTCACCTTAAACATACTTTTTTCCTGTTTATATACTTACCTTCGCTTCTCCAATATCCTGCTTTTTAATTAAATCTAAGTAAAAATGTGAGACAGTTGTGTTGTAATAAGGAGAAATAAAAATAAATGATAGATTAAATGTAAACATTCCGATAAATGTAGCTAATAAAAACCACCCAATAAATGATAACCAAAGAACAAATAATTTTAGCTTTTGTCCTTTCATTATTCTTTTACTTTCTCTCAATGCTTCACTTGCTGTATAATCAGGATTCTCTACTAATATGTAATACGACATGGAATAAGAAAAAAATTTAATAATACCTGGAACAATTAATAAGAGACTCCATAAAAAAAGAAAAATAGCTTGCAGCAGCCCCAATTTCATTGATTTAAACACATTCTTCTTTTTAAATCCCGAAAATACATCGTCTACCTTAGCATCTTCTTTTTTCCCTAAGTGTAAAGTAAAAACAGAATATCCATAATTGAAGATACCTTGTATGAGACTATAAATTAGGAAACAAACCCCACCTAAACCAATATAACTTATAATAAGTACAGCAAGTGCTGTTGGATCTACTTGTGGTTGCCCACCTATTGAATAAATAAATAATGCATCAGGGCCAATTAACCCGATAAACAGTACAAATATTAAATACATAAAAAAGGCGATTGCTGATGCACTTAAGGTTGGTACAAAATAGAATAAAGCTGATACTCCTATACCTACCCCCCATTTCCCATCTAACGAATTCAATGCTGCTTTCTTTAAATTTCCGATCATACTCGTGTCCCCTTCATTTTCTTATTTTCCTATACTGAAAAAATATTTATTCTACACAATCGGGGGTAATGCCTAAAATATGGTTTGTTAACATCATTATATAACATAATTATGAATTTTTGTTAAAAATTCTATATATTTAGACAAATAACCCTCCACTTTTTCACTTATTTTGTTCATGTAGTTTTACCTATTAAAGATACGTAAAAATCAACTGTACTAATTGAATCTAAAGTTTATTTAATGAATATGAAAAGACCACCTACAAAATTTCATAGGTGATCTTTTTTGTGATTTTGCACTTGTGCACTACTTTAAAAATATATCACAAATTCATCTTTTTTGTTAAAGATTTATTTCTACAAAACAATTCTAGGAGCATAAATTAATTCTTTCAGCATATGAATACTTCGAGTATTATATCATCACTTATTCTTAAATAAAGGTGCTATTTTATCGATCCGATTTGTCCAAATTCCACCTGTATAATCTTCAGGAATACGTTTTATATCTTCGAATGAGTCAAATCCACTTGAAAATCCAAATCCATTTCCACCTACAATGATAACGCGAGTATCTGCTTTATCCATTCTATTAAGAAAACGATTCGGCCATCCCCAAAGCCAAGGAGCTACTTTGTCTGGAATATGTAACTCTCCATGCTTCAGACTTGATGGCATGTAACCAGTCCACCCTAACGCAATATAAGTAAGAAGATCCTTTTTCATAGTTACTTTTGACATTGTTCGTAAACTAGGGATACGCTCCTCAATCGCAGCAATTGGTTTATCACCACCATATACAGTTAGTTGCTCAAGGCGTTTTGCTGGTAGTTTCTTAAGATAAGCAGCTAATTGGATTCCTTCATTTTCATCATCACTCTTAATATGAATAAGGAAAGAACGATCCGGAAAATGGTTAAGTACTTCATCAAGTGTTGGCATAACATTAGTCCCATTGCCACGGAATGGGAATGTTTTACCCCCATCAGCTGTATACCCGTAACCAATATCAAGTGCTTGTAATTCTTTTGTTGTAAAATCTCTTGTAACACCTTTACCATTAGTACGGCAATCAAGCGTCCAATCATGAAAAATAACAAAATTATTATCTTTAGTTGGTTGAACATCAAACTCTACTAGATCAGCTCCAGCTTTAAATGCAGCTTCCATAGATGGAATTGTATTTTCTAAATAAGAGTGTTCAGGTTTATTTATACGTTCTGCTGTACATGTATCACTCTCAATCTCTTCCATGCTAAATGTTTGGGAAAGTCCTCGGTGAGCAAGAAGTATAGGAGCCCCCTCGTCCCTTTTAGCAAAAAAAGAACTGTTATTTACATAAATAAATGCGAATAGGAAAAGAATTATCCAAGTCGTTTTACGTTTCATTAGCCTATTTATTTTATTCATTGTATTCTCCTCTTAACTACTCATTGAATTCATTTAAACAATGTTAGACTTTTTAAATACTGATAAATGTTACATCCTATCTTACTACATTGCAATGGATTTCATTGGAAATTACAGGTTAGTACTTGGGTATGTCTTATACATGAATTAAAAAAATTGTAGTGTTTTCTTCTCTTTCAATTAATGAAATTCAATTGATTTTTAATAAAACTATTTAATTTACGTATTTTTATTTGCTCTAACAGGGGTCTCGCCACATTGCTATCAAGCTAAGAAAAATAAATACCCCAAAATGATAATTTTAAAGACTTATTTGCGGAATACAGCTCGGATTTTCATTTTTGGGAGTATAGGTGGTTGGAATATGGCAGGATCCAATGACAATAAAGTTAATCAAATATCCCTATTTCAATCAACCAGCAAGTTGGTTGAAATAATAGTACGAGAAAAAGTGCTAAAGCGAGTGCGATTAGTTTTTTCATTTTCATTGCGGTAGTCATTCTATGTATGGCGTAAAATAGACATTTACGTTTGTCATGCTCCTATTATGGCAAAGCAATTTGTATTTTCCCTGTAGTCAACCTGTAGTTTGTCTGTAGCGGAGAAAATCAAAAAAGACCGGCAGGAATAACCCTGTCGATCAAAGTGATAAAGCTTGGTTGCTAACATTAGGGGTGCAGACGCCTCATAACAAAATGGCTGAGATAAAACAGATAGGCGAAATATAATACTACGAATACAGTTACTACCAAGGCAAGTATATTTACAACCTTAACAGTCCTATTTTTGAAAATCTTGAACAATAAAGCATAAATACCAATGCCGATTACCCCTCCAAGCGTATTGTCAAGTACATCAGTAATATCGCTTCTTCCTATTGCGAAAATGAATTGTATAGCTTCAAACGCCAATGTCAAAGCAACAATTGGAAGAACTTTCTTCATAAAAGGCCATTTACTTTTTAGTATACAAATATATATACCTAAAGGGATAAAAATAAGTATATTACCTCTTATTTCTCTAAAATCAATAGTTCCGCTGTCATCGAAAGACCCCTGAAATGGAATCAGATTGATTACTCGTATCCCGTCTGATATTTCAGAAGAAAAAAACGGTAATTTGAAGAGAATGACGCCTGTCAACAGCAGCATATATATTACAAACAATGCAATTGTAAGTTTATTTCGGTTTTCTGATTTCATTATTTTTCTCCTTGTGTTATTTATGCCTTTGGCAAATCCATCCAAAATAGAACGCCATCCGGAACGTTTTCCAAAGCATATTCAATGTTCATTACTTCCAACGTTTTCCGCACGATGGTCAAGCCTAAACCGTTGCGCCCACTTTTCCGCCCCCGCACTTTATCCATACGGTAGAATGGGTCAAATAACTTAGGCAAAACTGTAGCGTCTATCCTTGCATCAGTGTTTAGTATACAAAGGCGATATTGTTTAGCCGCAGGCTCGCTCCATATCCTAATTTCACCGCCTATAGGCGTATTCTGTACTGCGTTCAAAATGATATTGGAAAGTGCCTTTTGAAGCATTTTAGAATCGACAAGGCAGTTTTGTCCGTCAGGAATGTCCATAACAATGCACTGACCGTTTGCTTCAGCTAATATCTGAAAGTCAGGCAGTATGTCAGCCACTAATTGCCTAACTTTCAGTTTTTCAGGATCTTGAGAGATTTTCCCATCGCTCAGGTTGACAATCTCCAGTATCTCGGAAACCACATCGTCCTGCGCCTCCATCATCTTCACGCATTCGCGCAGGTATTTGGGATGATCTTTGTAATCACCTACATTTTCGAGCATACCCTCCAGTAAGATACTTGTTGCCGCGATAGGCGTTTTTAACTCATGTGAAGCCGCCGAAAAGAAATATCGCTGTGCTTCCTCCATTTCCCTTACCCGCAGGATTTCATTTTCTAACCGGGAAATGGTATCTTTCAATTTATCGTACATAAAGTAAATGTCACGCGACAAATCGCCTAATTCATCCCGGCGTATAGGCAGGCTTTGCGATACATCTTCAAGCCTTGTCATTTTCCCGGCGTCATCGGCCAGTCGCTTAATTGGGTTGGTTATCTGCCGTGCAAAAACATACGCGCACACAAGGCAGAGGGCGAGTATAATGGCAAACGCGACCAATGCCTGCACAATTATTTCATTGTAAAAGGCAGTTAATCCCGGTCTGGTCTGGTCTGGGCGACGACAGAATAACCGAGGGCTTTATCATTATGCACCACATAGTAAAAGTCACCATTGAAATTATCCGTGGTATCAGCACCCGGCGTAGCGTAAATCACGCCACGATTATCATCTATAATGCAAAACTCAAATGATTGGTTGTTATCACGAAACCTTTGCGCTGCTGCGGGAATATCGTTATAATCACTATTTTTTACTCTATTGACCAAAGGCTGATAGGACACTACTATTTGTTCCCTTTCAACTGCTCTGTACAGTGTTAAAAATTGACTTGAAAACAATGCGGCAGTTACTAAAACAATCAACAGCATAGCAACTATCGTATAGGCAAAAGTCTTAATAAATATCCCATTCTTTTTCATGAAGTTTCCTCCAATCGGTAGCCCACTCCGCGTACTGTTTTGATGATATTATCCGGTAGCTTCGCCCGTAGGTTTTTAATGTGAGTATGCACGGTGCTACCATCACCGTCAAAATCGTAGCCCCACACGCGGGACAAAATAACTTCATGAGATAGTGTTTTTCCGTTTTTTTGCACCAGTAGCATTAAGATTTCAAACTCTTTAAGGGTCAAAAGTAATTCTTCGTCGTCATAAAAAACCTTGAAATCTTCCGGCAAAAGAGTCAGCTTGCCATAGTGAATTTCCTTTGCTACCGCACCGCTGCGACGGAGCAGCGCCTCCACACGTTTCAGCAATAGCTGAATCTTGAACGGCTTAGTCACATAATCGTCCGCTTCCGCATCAAACGCTCTGATTTGATTCTCATCATCGGAAAGAGCAGTCATCATCAGAACTGGCGTATTATTCAGCTTACGGAACTCCCTTAAAAGCTCATGACCGTTCATTCCGGGCAGCAAGATGTCAAGAATGACAAGCTGATAGGGGTTATCATAAAACTTGGTATGCGCTTCATCCCCGTTAAAACAGGCATCCACCTTATATCCCGCTCCAGATAAAAAGACTTTTACTGCATTGCAAATATGCTCATCGTCCTCGACAAGCAGTATTCGTATATCCATAAATGTATACCTCCGAAAAAAGGATAACACAGCAATCTGTATTTTCCCTGTAGTTTTAAGATTTATTTCATTCGTCCATCAACAAGTTTTACGGTATTCTCTGGAATAGCCCATGTCCAGCCGAGCGATATTCACCTATAATCCTGCCTACTTACATAAAAGCTGTATCCGACGATCTGAAATGCCCCATTTCTCACTGGCTTCTTTCGCTGTCACCAAAACTCATTACCAAAAACAAAGTGCCGATGATTACTGGTTAATATCTTTTTGGTAATGGCTTAAGCGAACATATTACAATCAAATTTTATAGTTTTGACTACTTACCGTACAAAATTCCCGAAATGTTGGGGTTACGCCTTCAAATAATTCTTCAATTTCTTTTTCGTTTATTAGAACTTCTCCTATTTATTCGAATCTAAGAATTCATTTTACATCACTTTTAACTTTATTTTTCCGCTCGGTAAAAATTAACAAAATTATAATAAGAGATTTATTTTTGTTTTTAAATGACTTTATTATCAATATACAACACCCACCATTAAAATAAGGGTCAAAACCTTTGCCTATAAGGGGTACTGCCACATCTCTATCAAGCTAAGCTTATGCAAAGTCAATTTTAGACGAGATTGTTTCTTTTTGCTAAAGGGCAAGTGTAGTTGTTTGAAAAATTTGCATACGAAATAAACCTTAGCAGGTTTCACTTTTTTGAATTAAGCGGCCTGATTATCAGACAGGGTACAATTATAAACGACACATAATATATCAAAGACCGTTTTTTTCTCATATCGATGAGATTTCCGCCCATTTTGCTGTAGGAGATTGAACAGGCGAAGTAACACCTTTGATAGCTCTTGGGTGTTTTTTTGTATAGTTTGGAATAGAAGAAGAAAATAGTCTTTAATCATATATATGGCTTTATACTCACTAAGCTCCCGTTTTTTCTTCATGAGGAGCAATTGGCGCATCTGAAACATGATAGAAGAACAGAGTAGAATGGCAATCAACTGACCATATAAATGGCACTCCAATCGTTCTGGTTTTATCTTTTTACAATGATGAATTTGAAAGAATGACTTCCACGTTTTAAATAAAATTTCGATTTGCCAACGCAAAGAATACCAATCATGTACCTGTCCCATCGGGACAATATCTGTAGGGGTGTTTGTCATATATACATTGATACCACTGAGTCGTTTACTACGAGGAGAATACTTCATTCCTTTCTTTTTTTCTCTTACAGCTTGATCTTGTAATCGTTTTTGTTGCTGTTGTTTTGTTAATCGATGAACAATTACACGAGCTGGCACTTTATCGATCATTCCTACATAAGCATGTTTGTCCCGGTTGAAGTGAGTACATTAAAACCTCCATTTCTATCTGGATATACTCTGTACCTTTCTTGATTCTGCCATCTTGAAAATAATCAGGGCTGGGATTTTTTTGATAAATACGTGTATTTGATTTAATACGAGAGATATAGTAAGCCTTTTTATCTTGTATATGTTGAAGATCTTTCAAGTGAAAATAGCCTAAATCACGGATACATAAATCATTTGCTGTCACAGTTGGGACACACAGAGAACCATAGGTTCGATCATGTTGTTTCCCTGGACCTGTATGAATATGAAGGAACTGTCCACTTAATAAATCATACTCAAACTGAATCTTTACTCCCGCTGTATGGCTGCATCCTCCTGCACCTGGATAAACAGATGAAAATACATCGGGAAGTTGAAATGCAGTTGAATCTAGGATACGAATACGCTTGAAATTAGAAGTATAAGGAGAAGAGAGCAGCTTAGTTGAAGATAACTTTTGGTTGAGAAGTTCAGCTAACACTTGTTGTAGAAATCGCACGGCTGTGGCATTAAATCGTTGATTCAGTCCTTCAGGACTGATGAGAACCTCTGTTGATACTTCTAAACAGCTACATAACTGAGCTAAAGAGGTTTTAGCGACATTTTGACTAATCCATACACATAGAGCTACTAAGTCTTTTGCTTGGTACTTACTGGTTCGTTGTACAAAACCAACATCTCTAGCAAGATCTCTTAAGGAATCTGGAGATAAGAAGTTTTGAATTTCTTGAGCGAATAGTTGTAATTCATCAGATACAGAAATAGACATACAAAAACGCCACCCTTTCCTATAATGATACAGCAAGGATAGCGTATTTTTTGTTTTATGGATAATGAAAAAACTAGATTGAAAGGGATTTGTTTTGATCCCTAGTACACCAATTAATCAAAAATAAAATAATTCTTCAAATTTTTTATCTAGTGCTATACAGAGTACTAATGCTAACTTTGCAGTTGGACAAAACTGGCTCTTTTTATTAATAAACGTATTCCACCTAGAAATTTTATCAGTTCTGCCCCCTAATATTTTAATAATTTCGCTGTACTTCTATTTATATAATATCTTTTATTGTAAATCTTCGAACTCCAACAAAAGTAAATATAATAGCAAATAAGCAACTTAAGACATAAAAAGTACTAAACTGAAAGAAAGTCTGCAAGCCTTCTAGATGAATAGGGTCCATTGCTAGTCCTGGTTGCGCAAATGGCCATATATACCCGATATTTAAGTAATGAAATATCATTCCTATACATGTAAAACCAAAACTCATTCCAACTGGAACAGCAAAACTTTTTATAGCAGATGAGAGAAATAATTGTAGCGCAGCAATTGAAAATGTACCAATCCATCCATTGAATGACCAATTTAATAATGAAATCCAAGGAATAGGACTTGTAATACCTAGTAGCTTACCAATTAAGATATAAACAATTAAAAAAAATACTTGTGTCAATAAAGTTAACATAAAGATTACTAATAACTTTGCCATGTACACATATCGAAATGGAATTGGTAAAGAGATGATTTTTTTCCAATTTCCCTCGCTATGTTCAAAGCGGCATACAAATGCACAATAAATACTTACTACGACAGGAAATAAAAATAATCCATAAATTAATCCAACTTGTGTCCAAGCTTTCTCCCACTCATTTGTTGAGACTTTCATTAAGACATCGTAGTTTACTTGAAAATTTATGAGTCCAAGCGTAATACAAATAAGCGGAATGAATGTCATTACAATCCATATTTTTGAACGTTTTAATTTTAATAATTCACATCGAAATGAGCTTAATAACATATCTGCATCCTCCTAATGAATATCTTTTTGCGAAAAATGAGCAGTGCTAAGAATGATAAATAATAAACTAACAACTAAACTTAACAAAAGATTTATCATGACTTCTTGGTTTGGGAAAAATACTATTTTCCCATTGGAAAATGCCCAAGAAATTGGATTTGTCAGAGATGAATAGCTCCAAATTATCCATGTTTTCCAAGGAACCATCTGCCCGAAATATCCAAGAAATGAGCCGATTACACCTGCCGTTAAAGCAAATACTTGATTTTTCACTACCAATGATATCCAGAGTTGCAAAATAACCATTGGAATACATCCTATAATGGTAAAACAACCGTATTTCAGTAATAATATTACCGGAATTCCACTTTCAAAATTAAAAATTTTTCCTATTAATATAATTACAGAAATAGTAATTATCCCTGCGTATACAAGAAAAAAGAGACTAAAGATAATTTTGGTTATATATACTAGTTGCCTAGATGTGGGAATTGCACACAATAGCTTCCAGGTGTTGCCCTTATTTTCAAAATCAATTATTCGAGATGTAATTGTCGCAATCATTATAGGTAAAAATAATGCATTTATCATACTTACTCTTGAAAGAAGAGACTCCCAATTTAGAAATTCCTTTTTTTCTTGTGACACAATAGCAAATAACCAAAGTAATGCTAAAGACTGTATCAAAAATACCACTAAAAATAATTTCTTTCTTTTTAATTTCAATAATTCACTTCTTAAGGCAGCAATCACTATAAAACACCACCTTTTTCTGTTAAGCTTAGAAATATTTCTTCCAACGTATGCTTCTCTTCTTCAATTCGGTACACTGATATATTCTGCTGTACTAATAAATGATTTATGTGAGAAATAAGGTGATCTTCTTGTTGATGTGTAACAAGACAATCACCTTCAAGTCTAAGATGAATTTGATGCTGTTCTAAAATTTGATGAGCCTTTACTACATCATTTACACGTATTTTCATTGATGCCTGACTTTTTTTGCGTAACACTTCAATTTTGTCTTGAAAAATAAGATGTCCACTATTAATAATGCCCACTTGTGTTGCAATTTGATCCATCTCATTTAGCAAATGACTAGAAATAACAACTGTCATATCATATTGCTTTGGCAGTTGTTTGATGAGTTCACGAATTTCTTGAATCCCGGCAGGGTCTAATCCGTTTGTGGGTTCATCTAAAATTAATAATTTTGGATTTCCAAGTAGTGCCATCCCTATGCCGAGGCGTTGCTTCATTCCAAGTGAGTATTGTTTAACTAGTTTATCTTTTTGTTTCTCTAATCGAACAATACGTAATACCTCATCAATATTCTTTTTTGGTACTTGTAACATTTGCCGAATTACTTCTAGGTTTTCATGACCTGTTAAATGTCCATAATAAGATGGCGATTCAACAAGAGAGCCAACCTCTTTTAAAATATCAATTCGATTTGTTTTTAAATCTCGATTGAATACTTTAATATTACCTGTAGTTGGTTTTATTAATCCCAGTAACATTCTAATTGTCGTCGTTTTCCCAGCCCCATTTGGGCCTAGGAATCCATAAATTTCACCTTTACCAACTTGCATTTGTAATTGATTCACACTATTTACAGCTCCATATGTCTTTGTCAAATCTTCTGTTTCAACGATATATGTTCCCATATTGGCACCTCTTTTCTTGATTAAGCTATCATTTATTATGAAAGTTCTTGCTTAATCTTGAATTGAGCTGACCTTAAGTTTAGCTTAATTTTCTAACGGAAGCTGAAATGTAATTTTAGTACCTTTTCCTTTGGTGCTTTCTACTGCAATTTCTCCACCGTGAGCTACGATGATTTCCTTTACAATTGCCATTCCTAAACCTGAACCACTTTTCGGATCTGTATTTGTACCACGGAAGTATTGATCAAAAATATGTGGTAAATCATTTTTATTTATTCCGTCACCATTGTCTTCAATCGTAACTATGATGTATCCGGATGTTTGTTTTATACGAACTTGTATTACTGTTTTAACATCAGTATGAATGAGCGCATTATTCAATAAGTTTACTGTGACACGTTGAATTAATCCCTGATCTGCTTTTATAATTAGCTCTTCTTGAGGGCATTCAAATTCAATTAATCGATTCTCATATTGAGGCATATTCATAAATTCAATAATTGTTTCTCGGGTGAGATTCACAATATCTACTTTAGTTTTATGGATAGGTAACAACGCATTCTTCAATTGATATGTAAGTTTTAAATCATCAATCAATTTTTCAATATAAATTGATTTATTTTGAATTACTTCTGCATATTGGTACATTTCTTGTGCAGTAATTTTATACTCCCGATTTCCTATAACTTCACTATAGCCTTTAATAGAAGAAAGCGGTGTCTTTAAATCATGAGAGATGTTTATAATCCATTCTGCTCGCATCGTATCTAGTCTTTTTCTTTGAACGTTAATATCCTTTAGTTGATGTGATAACTGATTCAGATTTATATACACCTCTGCATAGATTCCCTTTTCTTTCGGTCCTTGTTTATATTGTCCTTGTTTTAATTTATTAATATGCTCAATTATCCTGACAACAGGTTTTGACATATACCTTGCCACAATGTAAGCAAATAATAAAATACAAACTACTGTTACTCCTATTAACATTAAAATCCCATATGGATAGAAGCTAGATAAATTATTGAAGTTCAAATAGACAGATTTTCGCAATGCTTGGTTTGACGGGAAAGCGACAATGTAACTTTCAACTTGTGTACCTTTATCTAACTTACCCACAAACGTTGTATAATTCCCAATATCGTACTTATAGCGTAAAATCAAATCACTCGGAGTATAGTGAGTTGGTGTATTTTTAGGCTTATACATTTGAAATACTTCATCACTATTATGATTTAATACTTGTAACCATGCTCCACGTTCTTGCAAAAATTTTTTCCCTTTATTTGTTATAGAAATACTTCCACTTTCTACTATGATTTCTTTTTGAAAAGCTAATACTGAACCCTCTGGATCGTCCATTCCCTCACGGTTATAAGTAAATACTAAATAACTAAAAGCAAAAAATTGAACGATTAGGATAAACATAATTAATCCTATTAATGAGGTAATATATAGTTTCGTAACCTTCCACTTCATCTTGCATCACCTTTTGTATTAAGTTTATATCCGAGTCCCCTTACTGTTACAAGGTAATGAGGTTTGGAAGGATTATCTTCTATTTTTTCTCTTAAATGTCTTATATGTACCATCATAATATTGTCATTACCCAGATACGTTTCGCCCCAGACAGCTTCATATAAGCGGGTCTTACTAAAAATTTGATTTGGGTTTTTTATTAAAAATAGTAATATATTAAATTCTTTTGCTGTTAAAGATAGTAATGTATCACCCTTTAATACTGTTCCTTGTGCATCATCTATTGTAATGTCTCCAAACTGATACATAATACGAGCCTTTTCTTGATATTGATTGCGCCGAAAAAATGCTTTCATCTTATATGCTACTTCTTTTGGACTAAAAGGCTTTGTAATGTAATCATCTCCACCTATACTTAATCCAAGTATTTTATCTAAATCTTCATTTTTCGCCGATAAGAAAAATATTGGAACGAATGTAAACTGTCGAATTTGCTGACAAACACTATATCCATCTAAATCTGGAAGCATAATATCTAATATGATAAGATCTGGCTGTACTTGCTTACACATGCGTATCCCTTCTTCTCCTGTTGTACACGTATAAATATGTTGAAATCCCTCTTTCTTTAAAACTGCTTCCAATAAATTCAAAATCTCTTTTTCATCATCTACTATAAGAATTTTTTTCGTATAAAAATCTGGAATATTATGTATCATCTATTACACCTCAATATCTTCCTTTATTATTTAAAATCAAATAGGGAACAGTATAACCTTAATTATTACTGTATCATTTTCATTCTACAGTAGAATAGCAATTTGAAAGTTTTCCCACCTATTTTATGGGAAGATTATCATTTTTTCTATATGGGTACGTTTATTTTTTAACTTTAAGTACATGTTTAATACAACATAATATTAATTGTGTTGTATTAATAGATATAATTTTGCTTTAACTTGATGGTGATGTGGTAAGAAAACGATTCGAATCGCTAAGTTTTTTAGGAGAAAACAGTTAATTATTTCTATAATTAAATTTATAATATATTTAAAGGAGGGACTCAATTTGAAGAAAACATTAATTGTTGGAGCATTATGCTTATCTCTCGCTTCTTTAACTGCATGTAGTAATGGTAATGAAGAAGCATCTTCTGAAGCGAGCAAAAATGAGATTGTAATACACATCCCTAAAGAAAAATCTAGAAATTTAGAACGATTTGAAACATTTTCTCAAAATGTAAAAGATAAGAAAAATGACGAGATACAAATTAAAAATTATTTAACCGACGAGGAGGCAAAAGTACCGAGTTTAGACACTGTAACTTATCAAAATGAGAAATTTACTTTTACTCACAAGTACAAAAACGATAATAGAAAGGATATATGCAATAAGTTCGTTACTCCTCAAGAAACACATGGTCTTGCATATATGCTAAGAGATTGCACCCAGTCAGAAAATGGTATTATACTTCAATATACAGCGAAGGATGGTGAGGGATCACACTCCATAAAAAATAAACCCGTTGAATTTATTGAAGTTGAGGGTGATAAAAAATACATATTCGTTAAGGACCTAGAAGTTGGAGACTTCTTGAATGCTATCAAATTCACTCACTTTGATACCCCGATAAATCCATCTAACATAAAAGAACCAAATTTTAAAATCAATGTTCATTATTTAAATGGAACTACCCAGACGTATCACTTGTGGATTGACAAAGAAAGATCAAAAGGATTACTTATGGACCCAGAACAAATAAACCATGGACATGAAATCGATAAAATATTTGTAGATAACATAATAAAAGCATTAAAGTGAAAAGAACATATCTTAATGCTCCTCGTTAAGGTACATTTTTCAGATGGCTACATGAACTCAATTACTACGTAAAAAAATTGACCGCTCTCACAGGCGGTTTTCTTATACGCTGCTATCCTTCCAACTCCGCCAGTCATCTCGTCCAATACATTATCCTTCAGGTACAGAAAACATTTTTTCGGTCTACAACTTTTTTAAAATTGTCTAATACCTTTTTCTATAGTCTAAAACATTTTTTTAATCAAACAGGTTTTTCCTTTTTTC
Source organism: Bacillus sp. EKM501B (assembly GCF_011800505.1). Lineage (NCBI taxonomy): Bacteria > Bacillati > Bacillota > Bacilli > Caryophanales > Bacillaceae > Bacillus > Bacillus sp. EKM501B. The sequence goes on from NZ_JAALFZ010000031.1 coordinate 38,525, forward strand.
TCCTTGTGTAAAAGCTAAGATTGTGTTCGTTAATCTTAGCTTTTAATTTGTAGATTTTTGATACTGATGTTTTTGCCCCCTCGAAAAGGGGGAATACGGGATTCAGCCCATCAATTTAAGATTTTGAAGTTCCCCTTTAACGAAAATTTTGTGTTTTTATAGTAACGAAGTTCATTTTTATCGTTTTGGGGTCAACCTGTTTTGTTAGGTTGATAGCGATGGGGTACTGCCACACATCCATCAACTTAAGGTATATGTTTATACAAAGGCGGATCTTTCCATGTAGTTTTTCATTATTTTTTATAGATATCCTAAAAGTAGGCATATCAAATAAACCCCGAAGGGTTACAATTTTTCCACTATAATTATGCTACCTGATGAATGGAAGTGGTATACTCATAGACAACACCCAAAATATCAAAGACTGTCTTTTTCTCGTATCGATGAGATTTTCGTCCGTTGTGCTGTAGGAGGTTAAACAGACGAAGGAGAACCTTTGATAATTCTTGGGTGTTTTTGTGTAATGCTTGGTAAAAAAGTGAAAAATAACCCTTAATTATGTACATCGCTTTATATTCACTTAGCTCTTTCTGTTTCTTACGTAATAGGAGTTCTCGCATTTTAAACATAGTAGAAGAACATAGTAGAATACTAATGAGTTGCCCATAAAGATGACATTCTAATCGCTCTTGTTTAATAGATTTACAACGATGAATTTGAAACCAAGATTTCCATATTTTAAATAACAGCTCAATTTGCCAACGTAATGAATATAAATCATAGATTTTCTCTTTTGGTACCCATTCCGTAGGAATGTTTGTCATATATACCGTAATACCTTGTAAAAGCTTCGTGCGCTCTGTATATGTAATTCCTTTTTTCTTTTCACGAATAGCTCGGTCATGTAGGCGTTTCTGTTTTTGCTCCTCGGTACACCTATAAACTACAATACGAGTAGGCAGTTTGTCTTTACTCCCTACATATACATCGTGTAATTCATACACTTGGCCAGGTTGTAATTGTTTCATAATGTCTTCCAAATGAATTTGTATATATACCGGTTTTAATTGAGAGGGTTTTGTTTTAAATACCACTGTTTCGAACTCTTTTCTATATATTTTAGTTGGTAACTTAAGACGAGATAAATAATACCCTTGCTTGTCTTGAATAGACTGAAAGTCTTGTAGACGAAAATATCCTAAGTCACGAATATACAGCTCATTCTTTTGTATCATGCCTGTTCGAGTCGCACCATATGCCTGATCACTTCGTTTTCCTGGTTCAATTTTCACATCAGAAAATTCTCCACTTAACAAGTCATACTCTAGTTGAATTTTCACACCAGCTTTATGACTACATCCTCCGGCACCAGGATAAGTGGATGCGAATCGATCTGGAACTTGAAAGGTTGTAGAATCAAGGATGCGAATGCGCTCAAAGTAGGAAGAAAGAGAATGAGAAATCTTAGATACGCCTCCAATTTTAGCTTGTAGAAGTGTAGTAAACACCGTTCGAAAGAAGGCTACAGAAGCCGAGTTAAATCGCCGATTAAGTCCTTCCGGACTTAATAAAACTCCTGTTGAAGTTTCTAATTGACTACATAGTTGAGTAAGAGAGGTAGTAGCGACTTGTTGATTAAGCCATACACACAAAGATAAGAAATGGTGCCCGTGGCACTTACGTTTTCGTTTCATCCCGCCTGCTTCTATGGCTAATTGATTAAGTGTAGCGGGAGACATATATCGATATAACTCTTCAGCGAATAAAGATAATTCTTGTTTTTGATTCATATTCATAAAAAGCACGTCACCCTTTCTCATTAACATAAGAAAATAGTAACGTGCTTTTAACTTCAAAAATAGTCTAAATCCTTAAGTTGATGGATGTGTGGCGGTACCCCTATTAGAGAATATGATTCTTTAGAAGAACTAGTACCGAATAAAATGTCACTTACGTTTCCAAATTTAAAACCTTTTCCCTTAATATCAAGATTAGTAAATGATGAGTTTCCACAATGGGATACGGAAGATTTTCCAAACAAAATGCAAGATAGAATTTTAGAACTTGAAAACACAAATGAGATTGACTACTACGAGGATATTTTTGAAGAAAATCATTACATACATAAATTAGGTGGCTATGCTTGTTTTGCCCAATCAGGCATCCAATGGCCCGCGGATTATGAATTTATTTTTCAAATAACAGACGATTCAAAAGCACATTTAAAGATTATTCATGGCGGCGGAATTTATTTTGCTAAAAATAGTAAAACAAATGATTGGATTGCACATTGTGATTTCTTATAGGAATAATATATAAAGTGACGTTTTCTTATGTGAAATCTTGCTTAGCGTATATTCTCGTTAAAATGTTGGCGGTATGCCTATAACTATACGCTTTAATAGATTAAAGGAAAAAATGAAGAAATATGTCAGATTACAGGTGTGAGCTAGACCACCTAGTCTCATTGGGTAAAAGAACTTGAATAAAGTTCTTTTTTTATTTTTAATTAATCCCATAGTGGCACCTCATACCCAGAATCGTTTCGCTACCCCTATAATGGTTCTATCATTGATAAAACTCTAGTTGATAAAAATCTTGAATTTAAATTATTAAATTAATTAATTTGATAACCTAATTCCACAGATTAACAAAGGATGAACAATCTTACAGGCCTGTAATACGGTCTACATAAAGCTGCGAAAATTCTATCTCTCATGTTGATAAAGCTGCAGAAATATAAAACAGAATATTCCATCTTATATTTATAAAACTTCAAGTTATTTACATATTTAGGGAAAAAAGTTATGTTTGTGGTGATATACAATAAATGGAGGGAAGGGATCTTATTATGTTTAAAAAAGTAGCTTTAGGTATTTTAACGTTAGCAATCACTACATTAGTAGGTTTAGGAATGGCAACAGAGGCATCTGCTGGTCCTGCAGCACCATTATCTTCATTAAACGCTGTACAAGTAGAGTCTGAGCAAGGTGGGCTAGAGACAATCAATACTAATAGCTTTAGTACAACAAGAAACCATGGGGGAAGTTACCTATATATTTACACAAAAGAAATTGGATATGGACAAAATCCAATTGCAAAAATGAATGGTTCAGCAGTAAAGAGTATTGGGTCAACTGTAATTGGGGGCAACCCAATTGTTGGTTGGTATTATAAATGGGATGCATCTGGGCATCAACAGGGGACATTTGAATATCAAAAAAACTCTATTAATTTCCCATTCAATACAATGCGTACTTCACTTTATATACAATAAATAACCAGGGATAAATTGTAGGAATAACTATTAAGATACGAGTTCTTATGAGGTTGTTTATTCTTTGAAATGAATACTGTTTTTATAATGATATTTTTCTTTTGTTTTATAACTATGTTATCCATTTTTAGAAGTTCATAGTTATGGTGGCTTTACGTATCTATATAAACATAATTTTGGAGAATGGATACATCTTACTATAGGGTTCTTTATAGTTTGGCAGAATCAAAAAAATTAAATAGGAAATAATCAAGGACTCTGAGATTTGATACAAACAAATTAAGAAATGATGTTCAATAAATAAGTTTGTTCCTTTGGTATGGAAACCTTTAATTTTTAAAAATACAGAATAAGAGGAGTATTAATATGAAAAAACAAAGTCTAGCTATAGCTACTATTCTATCATTAGGTTTAACGGTATTTGGTGGTACTACATCTACATTTGCGATGACTGAGCCAAACGATAATGTGACGTTTCAATCTACATCAAAATATATAGGAAATATACCGTCAAAGCCTAAGGACTGTAATAATGTAGATAAATATAAGCTGTGTACAAACAAAGAAGAAGCTGATGCTTGGGGAAAAAAACAATTTAGTAAGTGGAGCAAAGAAGAGAAATCAGCCATAAGAGATTATACAAAAAATGCAAGGCCGTATAATGAATTCTTAAGAACGCATGCGGGTAAATTAGATTCTGATCCTACAATGAAGAAAAAAATTGAATCCTTAGATAAAGCATTAAATAGAAAAGAGGCAAAAGTGAATGACAATATAAAAGTGTATCGGGGGGATGATGCATGGATTTTTGGAAAGGAGTATGATAATTCCATAATAAAAAATGGCAAGGTTGATAGGGAGAAATTCAAGGAAATACAAAAAAAATTCCAAGGAAAAACAATAACAGAATTTGGATATATAAGTACTTCTATACTTATTGATGCCGGATATGCCAAAACAAGACCAGTTATGACAGAATTTAAGGTAGGCTCTGGGACTCATGGTGCGTATATGAATTCAGATGACTTGACTGCGTATCCAGGGCAATACGAATTATTATTGCCAAGAAATACCGTCTATAAAATTGAAAAAATATATATAGCTATAGATAACAATACCCAAAAAGAACAAATAAAAGTAGAGGCTACAATTAAATAAATCTAATGAAGTTAAATTTTAAAAGATAAAGTGATTCAGAATAACTATATAGATCCGAATACGCAACGCATGTAAATAATCCAAATAAAAACCGTAAGGATTTCTAATCTTTACGGTTTCTATCATTTTAGCCAAGAAGACTCCTTCCTCAAGGAGCGTGAAGGGTTACAGCCCAGTGAGTAGGCGGGAGATGGATTGGCTTCGAACAAGGGATGGCAGGGATCCATCTTAATTGTTCGACATATATAAAATGTTACTTTGCTATCTATCGAATATATTTTAGATAAGTTTAATTTGATATTTTTGAAGCCAGCTATTTACTTGAAGTAGATAATCAATTAAACCTCTAGCTTCATTACCAGTAATGATTTTATCTGTACCTAGTGCAACCGAACGAACCCTTTCTACGTTAATAAGAGGTAGAATAGGAGAGGTATTATCATTTGGGTCAAAATGCTCAGAATGCCGATTGATTAATTGGTGACAAAATTCTTGGTCCTAAATTTCCTGAAAAAGCCCTTCGCTCAATGAAAGAACCAGGAACCGCAAACGAACATGATTCTCAACCGAATCACATGGATAAATATGATGATGGTAGCAATCTTGATTTTAAGACTGAAGAAAAAAGACAAAGTTATATCGTGCATACGAACAGCGGTATTCCAAATAAAGCATTTTTTCTCGTGTCTATGGAAATAGGAACAGATAATGCTGCAATCTTATGGTACACTGCATGGCCGCATCTACAGCCAAATTCTAGTTTTCATGATGCTTTTGAAGAAATTTTAAAAGTCGCGAAAGTACTTAGAACCGAAGGGAAAATGCCCCAAAACACAGAACAAGTTGTTAAAAAAGCATTTAGTGATGTAGGTATCGCAAAATCTTAAATTATTTAAATAAAGATGAAGAAATAATTTTTACAAAAAGGCACCTGACTTAGGTGCCTTTTTGTTTTGCAATTTTTAAGAAAGGCAAGCTGGAAGGAATTTTGCCTGCAAAAGGAAAGATTAGTGCTTATCAAGTCATAATACTTGCAAATGATGTTAGTAAAGAAGAATTAGAGAAAGTTATGCTGTCCTAGATTAAATAAAAAATAGAGTCTGAGGACCCTGTTCCTGAGGCTCTATTTTTTTAGTTTAAACGAAACCTTTAAGTGAAAAGAGAAATTAGTAGAGTTTATATAATGAAAAAATAAGATGAAATTTAGGCTTGTCTTCGAACTTCATAGCACGATCCCTCTTCCATTAAAGCACCCTATAATGGAAGAGGGATCATAGAAATCCGAATGCAAATTAGCTTATCCTCCTTCAACTAACCCCATCAACCCATAGAACAAAAAGGAAACAGTAAAATTAACTCTTTTTTCCCATAAGGAATATTGACTTTCTTCAGTAATCAGTATCATTTTGCTAATGTATAGAACTTACTTTATTAATTTTCACTGGAAGCCCTCTTCATTAATCCCTTTAATTTATTTTCTGTATCTGTTTCCTCTACTGGCGTATAGATACTGCACCGTAAATCCATATCACCTTGAACTTGAAGAGAAGTTAAATTAAACAACATTTTGCCTGCTTTAGCATGTCTGAATTCAATTATCATGTCTGGAGCCTTACTCACTTGGCTTTCTTGCCATAAACCCTGGAATTCTGAATGGGAATGACTCATTTCTTTAATAAACTGGCTGTACCATTCATCGTCTAAATAGCGTCCATAATAGGTACGGAAAATAGCAAGAAAACCTTTCACAAAATGTTCCCAATTGACGGCCAATGCTTTTAATTCTTTTCTAGTGAATACTAGATGAATTAAATTTCTTTGATCATTTGGTATTTGTTCAAAATCTAAAAAAACATAAGCAGCTGCAAGATTCCAACCCACAATATGGAAATGTCGATCCGTAATGATAGTCGGACAATATGTTAATTCATCTAGTATTCGTATTAAAGAAGGACTAAGCTTTGATTGATCCTTTTTTGGAATTGTAATTTCTGAATTTGATTCGAATGCCAGGTCATATAAGTAGTCTGTTTCATCATTATTTAATTGCAAAGCTTTAGAAATACAATCAAGTACGATTGTAGAAACCTTTATATCTCTTCCTTGCTCTAGCCATGTATACCAAGTGGTGCTGACACCTGCTAACTGTGCAACCTCCTCTCTTCGTAATCCAGGTGTTCTTCTCCGGGTTCCGGCAGGCAAACCAATAGACTCTGGACTAATTTGGGCGCGCTTAGTTTTTAAGAATGCCGACAGAGCTTCACGCCTAGTTTTATTATTCATTTTTAAAACTCCTTATCTTATCAATTTAACCTAGTAGTAGTTATACTAGGATAAATCCCCCCTTGTAATAGGATAAATTGACTGTAAAATACAAGTATATTATTGATTGGAGGGAATGCAAAGTGGAAAGAGTTGTGATTACTGGTATGGGAGTAGTTTCTCCTATAGGAAACGACATCAAAACATTTTGGAACAATCTAATTAAAGGGGAATCTGGTATAGTCAATATCGATACTTTCGATGTTACCAATCATAAAACAAAAATTGCGGGTATCGTCCAAGATTTTGATGCAGCTGAAGTTTTAGGAAAGAAAGAAGCAAGACGTTTAGATCGTTTTTCTCAATTTGCTTTGGATGCAGCTGAACAAGCTTGGTCAGATTCTAAGTTAGACCTCGATTGTATAGATGTAGAAAGGTTAGGCGTATACGTAGGTTCAGGTATCGGAGGGATTGAAACCTTGATTGAAAATGTTGATGCGCTTAGGCAGAAGGGACCAAGAAGAGTCAGCCCAACTTTAGTACCTGCCATAATGTCTAATGCTGCTGCAGCACAAATTAGTATCAAGTGGAATGCGATGGGGCCTTCTATGTCACCTGTTTCTGCTTGCGCAATTGGAAATACAGCTATCGGAGAAGCCTTTAGACTAATTCGTTCTGGGGAAGCTGACGTTATATTTGCGGGTGGAACAGAGTCAGCTATAACAGATTTATCAATAGCCAGCTTTGGTAACGCTACAGCATTATCAACAAGAAACGATAATCCCACTAAGGCTAGTCGTCCATTTGATGAAAATCGAGATGGATTTGTCATGTCAGAAGGAGCTGGAATTTTAATTTTAGAATCTTTATCTCACGCTTTACATAGAGAGGCAAAGATTTATGCAGAAGTCATTGGATATGGTGCAAGTTCCGATGCGCACCATATCGTAGCTACACATCCGGAAGGTAAAGGTGCTTATCTTGCAATGAGATCGGCTTTAAAAAATGCCAATATATCGCCTGAAGAAGTTGATGTTATTAGTGCCCATGCAACAAGTACAAAAGTGGGAGATACCTCTGAAACTATGGCTATTAAGCAGCTGTTTGGGAAACAAGCTTATCAGATCCCAGTAACAGCTAATAAATCTATGCTTGGACATATGTTAGGGGCAGCTGGTGGAGTTGAAGCAATTGCTTTAGCAATGAGCTTAAAGGAAGGGATAGTTCCTCCAACAATTAACTTAGAAAATCCTGATCCATTATGCGATCTGGATTATGTACCATCTGTTGCTCGCCAAGTGAAAATAAATATAGGTCTATCTAACTCATTTGGTTTCGGAGGTCATAATGCAGCTATTGTTTTAAAGAGATACGAGTGAATAAATTTTCGCCCGTAAATCTAACCGTTCCCTCTAGAAACGGTTAGATTTATTCAATTAAAAAAGGAAGAGAGAGTGAGAAAATGGATATTAGAGTAGCGACTGCATTAGACTACCCTAATTTAAGAAGTATATATTTAGAGTCACGGCGTGAAAGTTTTCATTGGTTAGATAGAAATGAAATGATTTTAGAAGATTTTGATAAACATACTGAAGGAGAATATATAATACTAGCAGAGGAAGATAATCATATCCTCGGATTTGCTTCATTATATTTACCTGAAAACTTTATACACAATTTATTTGTACATCCTGAGTTCTTTGGTAAGGGGGCTGGAAGACAGTTACTTCATGCTTCCATAGAAAAGATGAATACACCATTAAGATTAAAGTGTGTTTCTAAAAATCAAAAAGCACTAAAATTTTATGAGAATATGGGCTGGAAAAAAGTTATTGAAGAAGGTGAGCTAGAAGAAAAATATTGGGTAATGATATATGAATAAAATATATTTTATAAAAGGGTATTGTGCACAGGAGGTAAAATATGTGAAATAGACCTAGTAGGGGGAGTGTCAGGTTTGTTGTCATAGCCCGCAAAGTAAAAACACAGAGATTTTTTACTTCTGTGTCTCTTCAAGTGGCTGCTTATTAATTGCTCGAAAAAAAGCACCTTGTGATGTCCCTGTTCTTTTTACCAGAGGTCTCGTTGCAGACTAATCAAGCTAACAAAATACAACTACCCCCAGAACGAAATTTTGTGCTAATTTGTAATAAAAAGCTCATTTTTTCGTTAGGGGGTGGATTTGTTTGCTTAAGTTGGTGGGCATGTGGCAGACCCCCCAATAAATTTAATAGCGTATAATTTTCACGTTTTTTCGGTGAAACATATAATGTATTATTCGGTTTGGTGTAATGTATTCTTTACTTTTTGTAAAAAACATATTACTATTACGTTAATATAACTGTATAATAGAAGAGAGGAATGACATGCT
>NZ_JAALFZ010000032.1:0-46292 GCF_011800505.1 Bacillus sp. EKM501B
AACTTCGTAACCGCTATTTAGTAATTCTACACATGTATGACTACCAATATATCCTGCTCCACCTGTTACAAGTATTGCCATAATTATAGTCCTCCATATTTCATTCATTATAAACTTCTCAAAGTATATCACATATTTCTTATCCTATGTTTAACATGCGAACACAGAAACTTACATTTTATCCCATAATAATTTTATAACATATACGATTCTAATCAGGTAATAAAAAAATGCCACATAATAAAAATTATGTGACGTTTTTTTATTAAATTACGTAACAATATACACTTAGAAAATGCGCAAGACTACCTAATAATACAAAAACATGAAAAATTTCATGATGCCCCATGTATTTAAACTCTAACCATTTTGGCTTTGTTCCATAAATAAATCCACCAATTGTATAAAAAATGCCCCCAAGTACTAAGAAAATAATGCCTCCTGTACTTAAATTCTCAGCTAACGGTGCAAAGAATAAAACAATTAACCAACCCATCGTAATATAAATTGCTGTCGATAACCACCTTGGACAATTAAACCAAAACATTTTAAATACAATGCCACAAATCGCAGTTGCATAGACTAAACAAAATAATAGCAAACCACTTGCTGAATTTAATGTAATTAAGCAAAAGGGTGCATATGTACCTGCAATTAATATAAAAATCATAGAATGATCTAGCTTCCTAAAGAAGTATATAACACGTTCATTGGCCACAACACTATGATATACAGCTGACGCCGTATAAAGGACCATCATTCCAATACCAAACAAAATAACAGCTGTAATTGCAGCAAATGATGGCATCTTGATAGAAACTTTCACAAGCATAGCTAATAACGCAATAAATGATAATATCGCTCCACCTAAGTGAGTAAATGCATTAACTGGTTCCCTTACATAAGCATTCATAATAACACCCCTCATATAATTACATGTAGTTTTGATAACTACATGTAATTATATACACATTTCTTTTTAAGGTCAACATTTACAATTCATTTGTTTCGTAATACCATATTTAAAGATATATTAAACATTAAGTTCCACTAAGTTATAAAAGTGAGGGATTCTACGTGGAAAATATAAATGAATTACTTAAGACATTACATTTAGAAAAAAACATTAAACTTGAGGATATTCCAAATGTTGACTTATATGTAGACCAAGTTGTCCAACTATTTGAGAATACTTATGCAGATACAACGAGAACTGATGATGAAAAAGTATTAACAAAAACGATGATTAATAATTACGCAAAAGGGAAACTATTCATCCCTATCAAAAATAAAAAGTATTCAAAAGAGCATATGATTTTAATTAGCCTAATTTATCAATTAAAGGGAGCTCTCTCCATTAATGACATAAAAAGTTCATTAGAAACTATAAATGACTCCTTATTAAATGATGATTCATTCGAATTAAATACGTTATACAAAAATTATCTTGCTCTTACTGAAAGCAATGTCGAAAGCTTTAAACAAGACGTAAATAACCGTGTTACAGAAGTAAATGAGATTTCTTCCTTAGAAGATACAAAGCTAGAAAAATTTCTACTACTAACATCCTTCGTGACTATGAGTAATATGTATAGACGTTTAGCTGAGCAACTAGTGGATGATTTAAAAGAATCATAAATAAAAAACTATCCACCTATTAAAGTGGATAGTTTTTTATTTACTTAATTGCTTCATGAACTTTTAGTTGTTTCCCTTTAATCGTTGTAGTCTTCATGACTTTCAAGACAAGTGGTCCTTTTCCATTTAATATTTCAACGTAAGAAACATTATCTTGTATCGTAATAATACCTATATCTTCTGCTGTAACACCTTTAATTTTAGCAATTGTACCGACGAAATCTACCGCCCTAATTTTCTTTTTCTTCCCGCCATTAAAGTACAGCTTCATAATGCCTTTGTTGATATCTGCATTTTTATCTTTCTTTATAATTGGTTTAGCATGTATCTTTTCTTCAAATGCAGCTTTCTCTTTCATAACTTCTTCTTTTGAAGGTCCAATTGCCTTTGGAATTTCAAATCCAATATACTCCTCAATCTCTTCTAAAAATCTATTTTCATATGGTGTTATAAATGTAATAGCTTTTCCACTATTTCCAGCTCGTCCCGTTCTTCCAGTACGATGTACATAGCTTTCTTTTTCAAGTGGAATATCATAATTAATAACATGTGTAATATTATCAATATCAATTCCTCTCGCAGCTACATCTGTGGCTACTAAATAACGGAATTTTCCTTTTCTAAAATCATCCATGACTTCAAAACGATCTTCTTGTACCATACCACCATGTATTTTGTCACAAGGATAGTTAGCTCGTTTTAATTGTCTATATACATGATCTACATTTTCTTGTGTACGACAGAAAATAATACAGCTATCAGGATTCTCAATCGTTGTTACATCTTTAAGTAGTGAAAGCTTCTCGTCTTCTATCACCTCAAAAAGAGTATGTTCAATTTTATCCGTCGTAATCCCAGCTGCTTTAATTTCAATATGAATTGGTGAATTCATATATGTACGAGACAATTTCTCAACATCTTCTGGAAGTGTTGCTGAAAATAACATCGTCATTCTTTTTGTAGGTAATTCATCAATAATTGCCTCTACTTGATCGATAAAGCCCATATTTAGCATCTCATCTGCTTCATCAATAACTAAATACTTCAAACACTCTAAAGAAAGGGTACCCTTCTCAATATGATCCAACACACGACCAGGAGTACCAACTACAATATGTGTCTTTTGCTTTAATTCTAATTTTTGACGTGCAAATGGAGATTTCCCATAAACTGCCGCAGCCTTAATCCTTTTGAATCGACCTATATTTGTAATATCTTCTTTTACCTGTACCGCAAGCTCTCTCGTTGGTGTTAAAACTAATGCTTGTGGTTTATTCTCTTCCCACTCCACCATTTCACAAAGTGGAATACCAAATGAAGCTGTTTTTCCACTTCCAGTCTGGGACTTCACAACAAGATCCTTCTTTTGTAATGCAACTGGAATAACCTCACCTTGTACTTCTGTTGGATGATCATACCCTAACCCAGTAAGTGCCCTTACAATTTCCTTACTTAATTTATAATCAGAAAAACTTTTTTTACTCATATATTAACCTCATTTTATTCTGTATTATTTTCTTTTTTATCTTTTGTATACGTTACTATCACCCTACTTATTATACTTGAAACCTCACATAAAAAGGTGAATCATGCCAGATTCATCTTTTTATATAGAAACAAACCTTTTCATTTCATATATTGTTCAACTACTTGATAACATCTTTTGCTTGCATTGTTAGCATTAACCTTTTCATAGTATCCTACATCCACTCCAAAAAAATAAAAAGAATACATACAACCTTGTGTAATTATCTTAATTTTTCAACCTTTTTCATAAACGAACAATAAAAATAAAAAAACGTTTTAAATTCGTTTTTAACGTTGTTTTTCAGGTATAAAATCTACTTTTTCAAAAAATGTTAAGAAATTCTTTGACTTCTTAATAAAAATAATGTAAATTATCCTATGGACGAACATTTTTAATTAATAAAAATAAAATATTCGTATTTTAGGGGTGTAAATGATGGAAAACGTATTCGACTATGAAGATATTCAATTAATTCCTGCAAAATGTATTGTAAATAGCCGCTCTGAATGTGATACAACTGTCACTTTAGGAAAACATAAATTTAAATTACCTGTCGTACCTGCAAATATGCAAACGATTATTGATGAAAGAATTGCAACTTATTTAGCTGAGAATAACTACTTTTATATCATGCATCGTTTCCAACCAGAGAAACGAATCTCATTCATTAGAGATATGCAATCACGTGGATTAATCGCTTCTATCAGCGTTGGTGTAAAAGAGGACGAATATGAATTCGTACAACAATTAGCTGCTGAGCAACTGACACCTGAATATATCACGATTGATATCGCACACGGTCATTCTAATGCTGTGATCAACATGATTCAACATATTAAAAAACATTTACCAGAGAGCTTCGTTATCGCTGGAAACGTTGGAACTCCAGAAGCGGTAAGAGAATTAGAAAATGCTGGTGCCGATGCAACAAAAGTTGGTATTGGACCTGGTAAAGTTTGTATTACTAAAATTAAAACAGGCTTCGGAACTGGTGGTTGGCAGCTAGCTGCACTTCGCTGGTGTGCAAAAGCTGCAAGTAAGCCAATTATCGCTGATGGTGGTATTCGTACACACGGCGACGTAGCTAAATCTATTCGATTTGGGGCAACTATGGTCATGATCGGTTCTCTATTCGCTGGTCACGAAGAGTCTCCAGGGGAAACAATTGAAAGAGATGGCAAACTTTATAAAGAATACTTCGGTTCTGCTTCTGAATTCCAAAAGGGTGAGAAGAAAAACGTTGAAGGTAAGAAAATGTTCGTTGAGCATAAAGGTTCTTTAGAAGATACGTTAATCGAAATGGAACAAGATCTTCAATCTTCTATCTCTTACGCTGGTGGAACAAAATTAGATGCTATTCGTACTGTAGATTATGTTGTCGTGAAAAACTCGATTTTCAATGGTGACAAAGTATATTAATTCTTAAATTAACTTGAAGGACAAGTATTTTCATGCTTGTCCTTCTTTTTTGTATATAAAAATGAAAAAAATTTTAATTTAACTGAATTTTTTATCATTATATTTTTAGATAGTCTTAAGAAGGAGTATATACGACTTGAAAAATGTAATAGAAAATCGTCTTAATTGCGCAGAGGTACCTGCTGAACTAACATGGGATTTATCCGATTTGTATAATTCTGATGCCGAATAGCATACTGCATTAAACGCATTGGAAAATGATATACAGAAACTTGATTCATTTAAAGGGCATTTACATACTAGCTCCCACACTTTATTAAATTGCCTACTTTTAGAAGAAGAACTTTTAATGACGTTAACAAAACTGTACTCATATGCAAATTTAAAAGAATCTACTGATCGTACAAATCCAAGTATTCAAGCGAACTCTTCCAAAATTGCTGCTTTATGGACGAAAGTACATACTGCACTATCCTTTATTCATAATGAAATCCTCTCATTCGGCGAAGGAACAATTGAAAAATATTTAACTGAAGAAACAAAACTTGAACCTTTCCGTAAATCGTTACTAGAAATACTACAAAAAAGGCAGCACACACTGCATCCACTGCAGTAGCTCAAATGATTAAAGAGGAAGGACAACCTGCTATTGATCGCTGGTAGTACAATGAAACATGCCTGAGTAGATATGTCAAAACCAGATGCAATCCGTAAAGCTGTTTCTTACGTTGGTTCATTAATTGATAAATTAGAGCATTCTTATCAAGTATAAAAAATAAACCCTCGCTTTATGAGGGCTTATTTCATATTTACTTCCCAAACCGTTTGCGATATCCACATTTCCTGCAAAGTTCTTCAACCGCAACTCTTTTCGAAAATCCATCGACAATGTTTGTTGCTCTTTCACCTTCGATAATGTTAGAAAATGAATCATTATTAATATTCCCAAGGTTAATAATCCCTTCACCATCTAAACAACAAGGAATAACTGTTCCATTCGCTAAAATACCCGCTTGATTACGAAGTCCATGACAGAACCCTTTCCCATCATCCTCTTCTTCATGTAATGCTGGCCACTGGAATTCATAGTCTTGATTAATAAAGACACGTTCTGCAATTTTTATACCTTTTCCTGGTGTAAGCTTCTCTTCAATTTGATAAGATAGATCAAATTCATTTTCAATTATAGATAATAACTCTCTATTTTTCTGGATTTCAGCATTCGTTTTATTATCCTGAGTTAAATTCCATAACCTTAACGATACAATTAAATCTGATTGACTTGTCGCTTCCCTAATGAAGGAAAGTATACTCCTTACATAGCCCTCTTTATCTTGCGAACCTGGATGTCCATCAAAACTATGCAGTGAAAAATTCATTTGTCTTAACGCAGGCTTATTTAACAGCCTATGTCTTCTCTTATTAATTAACGTTCCGTTCGTTGTAATATTAACTTTAAACCCTTTTTCATGACTTAAGTCTAATAGTTGATCTATTTTCGGGTGGAGCAACGGCTCACCCTTCACGTGCAAATAAATGTAGTCTGTGTGAGGTTTAATTTGGTCTAATCTTTTAGCAAAATCCTCCACAGAAATGAATTGCTTCTGCCTTTCCGTCGGCGGACAAAAGCTACACGCAAGATTACATACACTCGTAATCTCCAAGTAAAACTTCTTAAACTTCTTCACCTTTAATTCCTCACTTCTCTAACTACTTATACTTTTTCCTCTTCATATTACAGCATATTTTTATGGAAATAGAAACATACTTATTTTAGGAAATCTACATACCATCTAATAATATTTAAAAGACCATCGGTAATTTTTGTCCAATGGTCTTTTTATCCTTTTATATGCAAAGAATAAATTTATTTATGATACGGTTCATCGTAACTATTCTAAATAAGGTTATTTTTTATTATTTTCATAATTAAATTTAACAAAAAAGGTAGTGCCTTCCGATCCTGTTTGAATTTCTATTTTTGCATTATGGCGGGCAGCAATGGCATAACATACACCTAACCCCAATCCAGTTCCATTATCTTTGGTCGTGTAAAACGGCGTACCCAGTTTCTCTAATACTTCAGGCCTGATACCTTTTCCTTGATCCCGCACTGCAAGCACCACACAATTTTGACCTTCCTTGTAAGTGCTAATGGTTAGAACTTTCCCTGTATTCATCGCTTCTAAGCCATTACGATATAGATTCATTAATAATTGCCGTATTTCATTACGATTTAAAAGTAATTCTGGAATGTCATTTGTATCGACTTGAATATATTTATTTTGATTGTACGTATCAATCTTTATTAAAGGAATAATATCGCGGATAATTGAATTTAAATCTAACATCTGCAAATCCGATTTCCTTGTATTACCCATTGAGAGAAATTCAGTAATAATAGAATTGGCACGGTTAAGTTCTTCAATCATTAAATGAAAGTACTTATTATGTTTCTCATAGGTATTCTCTTCTTTTAATAACTGTAAAAATCCTAGTACTGTTGTCATTGGATTTCTAATTTCATGGCTGATACCTGCTGCCATTTGCCCTATTAAATCTATGTTGGATAATCTTTTCAATTCCTGTTCATATTTCTTTTTTTCCGTTATGTTTTTAAAAATACAACAAATACCATCATCATACGGGTATGCAATAACTTCGTGCCAATATTCATCTGCAGTAGAAAAAAATTCGAAATGAACTGTAGTTCGCTCTGACATCGCACGATGAAATTCCTTATACATAACTGTGTCGATTTCACTCGGGAAAACATCCCATATATTCTTTCCTAATACATCTTTTGCTGTTTTTCTTTGCGGAAAATATTGGTGCTTATTTACGTACGTAAATTCCCATTTATTATTTAAAATAAAAAATCCATCCGTAATACATTCAATCACACTTGTAACTTTTTCATTAGCAGCAGCTAGCTCTCTCGTTCGCTCTTCCACTATGCTTTCTAGTTGATCCATATATGACAAATTCGAAAACGTAGGGGCTGTGGCATCAACGATAGATTTTGCTAGTTGAAGTTGAGAATGATCAAAATTGTGAGCTTTTCCTTCTTTGCCAACGACGATTACCCCTAATACTTCTCCAATTGAAACCAATGGAATCATCAATAGACCCTTACTATCTATATTTTTTGTTTGAATAACTTCTTGAATCTTGGCTTCATAGCTTTTCTCTGTCCAATCCGCTTCTGTCCAATGACAGCCCTTACTTAATTTCGTTGTTTTAATTGTTGTTTTATCTAGCGGATCTAGAAGATGGGCAGTCATATTTTTACTCTCTAAAATCTGTTCTAGGTAAAAAAAGCATTTATCAAAACTCTCCTGTATCGAGGAACACATTGATAAATCACGTGTAACATTTAGTAACAGCTGCTTCTCAGCAATAAGGTTTTCCTTTTGTTTTAAATTATTTGTGTTTTGAATTGCAACCGCAGCCATATTTACATAAGCTTCAACACTTTGAATTTCTGAATCTGTTAAGTTCATCGGAATTCCATAATCAAATAAAAAAACTAGACCAAATAACTCTTGCCCAAATGAGATAGGCAAAGCTAATAAGGACTTAATTTTGAATGCATTAACCGGTCTCGGATCTGGTCGATGATCCTTTGAGGTATCAGGAATATAGATGGTTTTTTTCGTTTCAATAACCTCTTTTGCCAGTAAGTCTATTTCAGGATCAATTACTTGAGTATCGAGCGTTACGCCATTTATAGTCTCTGGTTTTCCTGCAAACCCTCTAAATGTTCCATCTTCCTGGGGTAAATAAATTCCAACAGCATCGCACCTAACAATTTCCTCTGATATCGCCATTGTCACACGCTGCAATACGTCACGTAGTTCTAATTTCGTATTTATTATTTTTGTTATATTTGCGAGTCTAGAATATCTCGTCTGATCACTTACCATTCACATAGCCTCCAATTATAGGCATAATAAAATAAATATGATAATATCAGTGTTTTACATAGAATACATTACTTATGATACGGTTCTCCACGATTAATCCGAAACGCTCTATACACTTGCTCAAGCAACACTAATCGCATTAATTGGTGTGGTAATGTCATCTTTGAAAAAGAAAGTGATTCATTTGAACGCTTCATCACTTCTGAGCTTAGTCCAAGTGATCCACCAATTACAAATGCGACTTTACTCTTTCCGTATGTAGCAAGGCGATCTAGACTTACCGCAAATTCTTCTGATGACTTTTGCTTTCCTTCTATAGCTAATGCAATCACATGCGTGTCATCAGAAATTTTATCGAGTATACGTATACCTTCTTTTTCCTTTACAATTAACATTTCTGCTTCACTTAAATTTTCTGGCGCCTTTTCATCAGGTAATTCAATTACTTCTACTTTTGCGTATGCAGATAATCGTTTTAAGTATTCTGCTATACCTTGTTTCAAATATTTTTCTTTTAATTTCCCAATTGAAATAATCGAGATATTCACACGTATCCTCCACCTTACAAACATGTTATCCACAAAACTTATCCACATATCCACAAATACTACCCACATATTGTGTGAGAATCTGTGTTCGATACAACATATGTCGCCTCATTTTGACAAAATTCACATGTTTTTTTCTCTTTTCCCGAGTTATCCACATTGTTGATAACTGGTGCAACTTCACACTCATCCACAATAATATCTAACGCTAATTCAACATGTTCTAAACAACAAGGTAAATTCATTTTCTACACCTCACTTTTCTACAATAGAAAACAGGAGGTAGGCCCTCCTGTTTTTAATACTTTTGAATGCCTAATTTCACTGTTGTTGTTACTCTTTTTGTACCACGATAAAACGTAAGAGTCATTTTATCATTAATTTCCTTATCATATAAGGCCGTACGGAATCCAATAATATCGCGAATCGGTTTTCCATCTACTGCCACAATAACATCATGTTCTCTTAAACCAGCATCCGCACCTGGCGAAGGACTTTTCACATCCAAAATACAAACGCCCTCTGTTACAGTACCTGGTAAATGTAATGTTTTTGACCAATAATAGTTTGGGATTTCATTTAATGACCTAAGTTCAATCCCAACATACGGTCTTCTTACTTTTCCATACTTCTCAAGTTCATTCATAATCGGAACAGCTCTAGTCACCGGAATAGCAAGGCCGATTCCTTCTACTTCTTTTGCAGCAATTTTCATTGAATTAATACCAATTAATTGTCCTGCTGCATTTACAAGCGCACCACCACTATTCCCCGGATTAATCGCTGCATCTGTTTGTAACACTTCTACTTGCCAATCATAATGTCCATCTTGATCTAAATCTACAGGGACAATACGTTCATTAGCTGAAATAATACCTTGTGTAACTGTTCCAGAAAATTGCAGTCCAAGTGGGTTTCCAATCGCAATGACTGGTTCTCCTCTGCGAACAGTATTAGAATCGCCAATTTCAATTATTTTTTTCACATGTTTTGCATCTATTTCTAATACAGCTAAATCTGTGACTACATCGGTTCCTAATACTTTTCCAGGAACCTTCTTACCATCACTTAGACTTACTTCAATACGATTCGCTCCAGCTACAACATGATTATTCGTTACAATATAAGCTTGACCATCTGTCTTTTTATAAATTACTCCTGATCCTGTACCGGCCTCTGAATCTGCCTCTGAAAAATTATCTCGTTGAATGTTAATAACACCCACAACAGCTTCAGATGCACGATCAACAGCATCTACAAAGCTAATCTGTTTAATCCCTTGAGCTTCAGCCATATTACTTCCGCTTGCTTCAGCTTGCGGAAGCGTATCAGCAGAATTCGAAAATAAAGGCGCTCCAAACGCAAATAAAGAAGCTCCTACAATTGTTCCCGCTATACTCGAAAGAACTATACCTTTGTGCTTCTTTTTTCCTGCACGTTTCATACGATAACTTTCTTCATCAATAAAGGACATATTTGTTCACCTATCTTCCTGAAAACAACTATATTCACCTTTATTGTTTACTAAAATGAAGAATTATACGTATTGAATTTTTGTAGGCATTTTTGGATCTGTATCGTGAATTTCAAAGGATTCACCCACTCCAAATCCTTTTTCCTCTAGTACTTGTGATACTGACATACGTGCTAGTTCTTTCATGTTATTATCTAAGCTTAAATGGGCTAAATAAATATGCTTTGTCTCATCTGTAATTACATCTGCCATCGCTAATGCAGCATCCTCATTACAAACATGCCCAACGTCACTTAAAATACGTCGTTTAATGCTCCATGGATAACGTCCCATACGAAGCATTTCTACATCATGATTACTTTCAAATACAAAAGCATTAGCTCCCTTAATAACGCCCTTCATACGGTCACTTACGTATCCCGTATCTGTAATAAGCGCTAATTTCCTATTATTGTTATGGAAAGCATAAAACATCGGTTCTGCCGCATCATGAGAAACTCCAAATGACTCGACTTCAATATCACCAAATGTTTTCACATCACCAACTGAGAAAATAAACTTTTGTTCAGTTGGGATATTTCCTATTAAATGTTCCATTGCATTCCATGTTTTCTCATTCGCATAAACAGGTAAATCATATTTACGTGCCAATACACCTAATCCTTTAATATGATCACTATGCTCATGCGTTACAAGAATACCTGATACATCATTTATATTTAGTTCTGCTTGTTTAAATAAAGCCTCTGTTGCTTTACCACTTAAACCTGCGTCGACTAGTAATTTTTTTTCATCGGTTCCTACGTATAGCATATTTCCTGTACTTCCACTTGCAAGTACGCTAAAATGCAACCCCATTCTTTCTCACTCCAGTATGTTCATCAACCACTTGATTTTCCTTTTCTCCTAATTCCATAACTTGTCCTTCAATTGCATTCACAAAGAAGTCCTGCTTCTGCTCCGTTTTTAAATTCCACGTTGGAGCAAGTACTTGGTTATTAGAAGTAGATGCGGTAAGAGTGGCATAACCAATTTGCGCTTCTTTAACATGCGTATTTCCATGAATTTTATTTTTTAAATACAAATTTTCTAAAGCTGTTTGAGCCGTAATAATTTCTTGCTCTTTCGTTTTTTCACCTTCGCCCATTTCTTTTAAATCAGTTAGCATTGTCTGCGTATATGAAACAAGTTCATTTTTTTCATTTAATTCCACAACAATCATCGCCTGATTATTATAGAAAATAGGCTTATCTTTATATTTTTGGAAGAAATAAATTTTAGAGTCTTTCACCGCTCCAAATTCATACTTTTGTCCATCCAATACATAGTTCTTCAAAAATTCATTATACTTATCTTTTGATAATGATTTCGTATTTAAAAAAGGCTCTTTTAGCTTACTTTCTATCTTGTACATATTTTGTATATGCACCGTTTGATTTTTCAAAGACTGTATATCTTCTTCTTTAAAGGCTTTATTTTCCGCTCTAATAAATGACTCTTTTTTCGGTTCTTTAGGGATATTTCCCATCGTAATTTTATTTGCTTTTAATTCTTGATCTATCTTTGTTTCTGCAATAAGCTCCAATTGATTACTATCTTGCTTTTGAATGAATTGGAAAATGAGAAAGAGGTCCAAAACAAAAAAGGTCACAATAAATATGGTTTTAATCCGATCCCAATCCATTTAGTCCTCCCTCACTCCACTCATAGATTTTCTGTTTACCTGTTTCATCTTCAACAAGCTTTACATACCAAATTGGTTGTAGTCGAACCACTTGCCCATCTAGTGATAACTTGTATCCAATGCCAATATCCTTAATTAATTGTTTCTTTATCTCTGGGTTATTTTCTAGGGATGCTATTACAACATGCCCTGACGGAAGAGTAACCTTCTGTTCTATACCTTTAGTATTTAAAGACAGCAACGGTCTTTCATATTCCATTACTTCTTCTGATCCCCATACTTGTCTTAATTCCGCTAATCCATCTGCATTGAATACTGGATATCCATCTTCATTTAAGCGAAATACTGTCTCTCCTTTATTCATATAGTCCAAACGATATGAATCCAAACTCCCACTGTGACCACTTACAAATTCAAAGCTTTTTTGTAAAAGCATTAAATTATCTATCGTTTTCTCAGTTAAAACAGAAGAGTTTTTATACTTTAGCATGTGACGATCGTTTTCAATTTCCATGGATCTAATACCATCTGTAAATGTTTCTTTCGACATCTCGTTAATCGGACTTAAATAACGAGGATCACTAAACAGAGTATTCTTAAACGTATCAACTGCTAAATTAGATGAAATATATGTTATATTGCTTAACTCTGTCGTTCCATCTGGTAAAAATAATTTTTTCATATCATTAAGTTGATAATCAAAATAAGGTTTTGCTGATACTATAAATTGATTTTGGGCATTTACAATATCTTTTAAATACAAGCCACTTAATTTTGCCTCGTATATTTTAAAGTTATCACCATCAGAAACAAAGTTAATTTTAATTTCTTGATCCTTACTTCTAGAAGGATCAAGGAGAATACGATTAAAATGTTTAGGCTTATCTGTACTTTTCTCTTTCATGTTGAACATGGATTTAACTGCATCAAATGGGATATCGGTAGGGAAAACAAGTTCAACTTTCCCTTCACCATGCACATATGAAAGGAAATCCCCCTTAGTGATTGATATCTCTCTAAAACCATGTAGTTCCCCTACTTCTAGAGGCTTATAGATTGATTCTATATCTGCCTCTCTTCTGCTCCCATAATGATTTTTATCTTTATGCACGATGATAGAAGTAGGACGGACAACATCGGAAATTTTAGTTTGGTTCATTCCTTCATTCCCCTGTACAAATTTCGCGTTTTGCATGGATGTAGAATCTGGCACATACGTCCATAGATTAAAAGTAAGAAATAGGCTAATTACAACTAGGTTAATTAAAACTATTGTTTTAAAGTTTTCCATACTCATTCCCAATCGTCCTCTTCATCTGCTGCCATTGGTAACGTGAAATAAATAGTTGTCCCTTTTCCTTCTTCACTCTTCGCCCAAATAGAGCCACCATGTGCCTCAATCATTTCTTTTGCAATTGCTAATCCAAGTCCCGTACCACCCATTTGTCTTGAACGAGCTTTATCTACGCGATAAAAACGTTCAAAGATTTTATCAACGTTTTCTTTTGGAATACCCATTCCTTGGTCACTTACACTAATTTCTAATAAATCACCGCGATCACGTAAACGATATGTTACTGTTCCACCTTCTGGTGAATACTTTAATGCGTTAGAAATAATGTTATACAGCACCTGAGTAATTTTGTCAGTATCCATATCAATAAATCTAGATTTCTTAGAGAAAGATCGTTTGAAACTTACATTTTGCTCTTTAGACATTTCAAAGCGATCAATAATATTATTAAAGAAATCAGTAAAGTCGACCCATTCTTTCATTAAACGATGCTCTGTACTATCCAGTTTAGATAGCTGTAACAACGCATTTACAAGTCTAATCATTCTTTCTGTTTCTTCTTGTGTAACCGTTAAAAATTGTGGTGCAATATTTGGATCCTGCCATGCTCCATCTGTAAGTGCCTCTAAATAACTGCGCATCGTCGTTAATGGCGTCCTTAATTCATGAGAGACATTTGCCACAAACTCACGGCGTTCCCGTTCTATACGTTCCTGCTCTGTTACATCATATAGTACAGCAATTAAGCCGTTTGCCTTCCCTGTTTCTTTTTGAATAACAGAGAAACTAGCACGTAAAATATATGGTTCATTTCTCGTACTAAAATCTAATAAAACAGAATCTGGCTCTTCATATAAATGATCGAGCGTAAATTCTTCCTGTATCCCTAATACCTCTAAAACAGATTGATCGAGCGCTGTTTCACGAGAAACATTTAACATCTTTTCCGCAGGGTCATTTAGTAAAATAATATCCCCTTTTCGATCAGTAGCAATTACTCCATCTGTCATATGTGATAAAACAGATGATAATTTACGCCTTTCACTTTCTGTAGAAGAACGAGCTTGTTGTAATTTTTTCGATAAATTATTGAAGGATAATGCCAGTTGTCCAATTTCATCATGGCTATGCACTTTTACTTTTCTGGAATAATTTCCTTTTGCCATTTCAATTGCTTGTCTCCGCATATCTGAAATTGGTCTTGTAATTGTTTGAGCCAATAAAATCCCAAGTACGGCCGTTACTAATAAAGCAATTACTGTTCCCGTAGCAAAAATTTGATTTATATCCTTCATTTGTTTATATACATCTTCCATAGATGCCACAATGTAAATAACACCAAGCGCATCCTTACCGTTATCATCTAGAATCGGAGTAAGCATAACTTGAACACGATGACCTGTACTACCATCCTTCTCAATTTTCACTTCTGGCTTTTTTTGTACTAACACTCGCTGAACAGCTATATCAGTTGATGTTCGATTCACCTTATTCTGCTTTGATTCATCTGAAATAGCCAGTAACTTTCTGTGCGAATCAAATACACTTACCTCTTGTATAACTTTCTTCTGATCAGAGGCAAATTTTCGAATTGACGTTTTAATCGTTTCATCTGTTGACTCTGTTTCTGCTTTTGTATAACTTTTTTTAAACTCTTGCTTCAAATTATATGATAATAAGTTTGTTTGCTGCGTTAAAGAATCCCTAAAACCTTGTACTAAGCTCTTCTCTAATTCCCTTACGAAATATACTCCAATAACTTGCATCGCTATTAATATTAATAGCATATATATAAGCACAAATTTTAAATGAATAGATTGAAAAAAACCAACTTTCTTCATATACTATTCCTGCTCTGGGTCACGCAAGTAATACCCTACTCCACGTCTAGTTACAATTAAAGTAGGATGGCTTGGATTATCTTCAATTTTTTCACGCAAACGACGTACTGTAACGTCTACTGTGCGCACATCTCCAAAATAGTCATAACCCCAAACTGTTTGTAATAAATGTTCGCGTGTCATAACTTGTCCTAAATGTTTCGCTAAATAATGTAGCAACTCAAATTCACGATGTGTAAGCTCGATATTTTCCTCGCGCTTCGTTACACTATATGCATTTGGATTAATCACAATTGGTCCAATAACCATTTCTGTATTTTCTTCTTTTTCCGCAGCACCACCTTGTTGATGGCGGCGTAAATTCGCCTTCACACGAGCAAGTAATTCCCTTGTACTAAATGGCTTCGTTACATAATCATCTGCCCCAAGCTCAAGCCCTAATACTTTATCAATCTCAGAGTCCTTTGCTGTAAGCATAATAATCGGCATTTCTGAGCTTTTACGTATTTCACGGCAAACCTCTAAGCCGTCTTTACCTGGTAGCATAATATCTAATAAAACCATATCTGGTTGCTCTTCATTAGCCTTTTCAATTGCTTCATCACCATCATGTGCCATTACTATTTCAAAACCTTCTTTTTCTAAGTTAAACTTCAAAATATCTGCAATCGGCTTTTCATCATCAACTACTAAAATTTTCTTTCCCATCATCGTCTATTTCCTCCTTATAAAAATATGGTCAATAATCCCTAAACATATTGATGTTTACATAGTATGTCCTATATGATCGCATCCTTTGTTTAAGTATTTTCTCCTCTATTCTCATAGACTCATGTATGATCCACTTTTACACGGCATCTTATACGATCTATAGAAAAACCTCTAGCTTCAACTGCTAGAGGCTCCTCGTTCTATTTTAAAATAACTACTCAGTTTTGTAAAATTACATAAATAAAAAGGATATTAAGTGGGCCCACTTAATATCCTGAGAGTGGCTCGGGACGGAATCGAACCGCCGACACGAGGATTTTCAGTCCTCTGCTCTACCGACTGAGCTACCGAGCCAAAACTATATATAAAACCACTAATGGTGGTATAAACAAAAGTGGCGGTCCCGACCGGGGTCGAACCGGCGATCTCCTGCGTGACAGGCAGGCATGTTAACCACTACACCACGGGACCAAAAATAAGCAAAAAAAAACATGACCCGTACGGGATTCGAACCCGTGTTACCGCCGTGAAAGGGCGGTGTCTTAACCACTTGACCAACGGGCCACGAAAAATAAAATGGTGAGCCATGAAGGACTCGAACCTTCGACCCTCTGATTAAAAGTCAGATGCTCTACCAACTGAGCTAATGGCTCATACTCACCAACGTCATATTTTCGTGACGACAAGATGTATCATAACATGTATTCTGTATTTATTGCAATACTTTTTTTGTTTTTTTATAAAAGAATAAGAAAAAACTCATGCGGACATGAGTTTTTTCTAAATACTATTAATTAAGCTTCGTATACGTTACGAACAATATTTGTTTGGTTACGATCTGGTCCAACTGAGAACATAGATATTTGAATTCCTGTTAACTCAGAAACACGTTCTACGTATTTTCGTGCATTTTCAGGAAGTTCATCTAATGATTTTACACCAGTAATATCTTCTTCCCAACCTGGAAGCTCTTCATATACAGGCTCACATTTTGCTAAAATGTTTAAGTTAGCTGGAACTTCATCAATAACTTCACCATTGTATTTGTAAGCAACACAAATTTTAAGAGTTGGAATACCTGTTAAAACGTCGATAGAATTTAATGATAGATCCGTTAAACCACTAACACGACGTGCATGTCTTACAACAACGCTATCGAACCAACCTACGCGGCGTGGACGACCAGTTGTCGTTCCATACTCGCGACCAACTTCACGAATTTGATGACCAATTTCATCATGAAGCTCAGTAGGGAATGGACCATCACCAACGCGGCTTGTATATGCTTTACATACACCTACAACGCGAGTAACTTTCGCAGGACCAACTCCAGTTCCAACTGTTACACCACCAGCAATTGGGTTAGAAGATGTAACGAACGGGTACGTACCGTGGTCAATATCAAGCATAACACCTTGCGCACCTTCAAATAATACACGGTGATTATTATCTAATGCATCATTTAATACAACAGATGTATCACATACATATTGCGCGATTTGTTGCCCGTACTCGAAGTACTCTTCGAAAATTTCTTCTACAGTGAAACCTTCTGTATCGTACATTTTTTCAAATAAACGATTTTTTTCTACTAAATTGCGCTCAAGCTTCTCTTTAAATGCTTCACGGTCTAAAAGATCAGCCATACGAATACCAATACGAGCAGCTTTATCCATATATGCAGGACCGATACCTTTTTTCGTTGTACCGATTTTGTTATCACCTTTACTTGCTTCTTCTAACTCATCTTGCTTTAAGTGGTAAGGTAAAATAACATGTGCACGGTTACTTACACGTAAATTATCAGTACTTACACCACGATCGTGTAAGTATTTTAACTCTTCAAGTAATGCTTTTGGATCTACTACTAATCCGTTTCCGATTACACAAATTTTCTCTTTATAGAAAATACCAGATGGAATTAAGTGTAATTTATATTTAACTCCGCCGAAAACAATTGTATGTCCCGCGTTATTTCCACCTTGATATCTTGCAACTACTTCCGCATGCTCAGAAAGAAAATCAGTGATTTTACCTTTTCCTTCATCGCCCCATTGTGTTCCTACAACTACTACTGAAGACATTATTAAAGCACCTCCGCAATTTTCAAACGATCTATTCAAACAATATAATTGTACCAAAACCGAAAGAGAAGTCAACCGAAAAGCGAACATTTTTTCACAAAAAAACATTTTCGTTCGTAAGAATTATATATTTAACTTATGAAAGCCTTATCTTTCTTATAAAAAAAAAGAAACACATCTTATTATAAGAAATGTGTTTCTTTTTTATACTGCCTTTATGCCGGTGGAGCATGTCCATCCTCAAAACGACGTTCTAAGTTAACGAACTTATTGAACTCTTTGACGAATGCAAGTTCCACTGAACCTACTGGACCGTTACGTTGTTTTGCAATAATAATTTCAATTGTATTTTTGTTTTCCGTTTCTCGATCATAGTAGTCTTCACGATATAGGAAAGCTACAATATCAGCATCCTGCTCAATACTTCCAGATTCACGAATATCAGACATCATCGGGCGTTTATCTTGACGAGATTCTACACCACGAGATAACTGTGATAAAGCAATAACAGGCACTTGCAATTCACGTGCAATCCCTTTTAAGGTACGAGAAATCTCAGATACTTCCTGCTGACGGTTTTCTCCTGATTTCCCACTTCCTTGAATAAGCTGCAAATAGTCAATCAAAATCATACCAAGACCTTGTTCTTGCTTTAATCTACGACATTTTGCTCGAATCTCATTTACTTTAATACCTGGCGTATCATCAATATATATACCAGCATTTGAGAGACTCCCCATTGCCATTGTTAATTTTGCCCAATCATCGGAAGTTAATGAACCAGTACGAAGTCTTTGTGCATCAATATTCCCTTCTGCACAAAGCATACGCATAACAAGCTGATCAGCACCCATCTCCAAACTAAAAATCGCTACATTTTCATCCGTTTTCGTCGCTACGTTTTGTGCAATATTTAATGAAAATGCCGTTTTCCCTACTGATGGACGTGCTGCCACGATAATTAAATCATTTCGTTGGAAACCTGCTGTCATCTTATCTAATTCAGTAAACCCAGTTGGTATCCCAGTAACTTCACCCTTTTGATTATGCAAAAGTTCAATTTTGTCATAAGCATCTACAAGAACATCTTTAATGTTTTGGAATGCTTTTGCATTCGTTTGATGGGATACTTCTAATATTTTTTTCTCAGCCTCATTTAAAAGACCATCCACATCATCTTCTCTCTCGTATCCATCCGATACAATATGAGTCGCCGTGCGAATTAAACGACGTAAAAGCGCCTTTTCAGCGATGATGCGTGCGTAATATTCTACGTTAGCTGCAGTTGGCACAACTTCTGCTAACTCTGCTAAGTAAGAAACCCCACCAACTTCTTCTAGTAATCCTTGATCAGCCATTGCTGATGTCATCATTACTAAGTCGATCGGCTCTCCCTTATCAGATAGCCCAAGCATGACTTCAAAAATCTTTTGATGTTTCGTTCGATAGAACGAATCAGGTACCAATAACTCTGATGCTGAAGTTAACGCATCTTGATCAATCAATATGGCCCCTAAAACCGCCTGCTCAGCCTCTATATTATGCGGAGGGGTACGATCAGCAAGTACATCACTCATACGCAATCCTCCTTGCTTAATTTATTTTTATTGTTCACTAACATGAACTTTTACTGTTGCTGTTACTTGTGGATGCAATTTCACAGTAACGTTTGTATAACCTAACGCGCGGATTGCATCGTCCATTTCAAATTTACGTTTATCAAGCTTAATCTTGTGTGATTTTTGCATTGCATCTACGATTTGTTTGCTTGTGATAGAACCAAATAAACGGCCACCTTCTCCAGATTTCGCCTTTAATTCTACAGTTAATTTCTCTAAAGTCTCTTTTAACTCTTTTGCATTTTCAAGCTCTGCTGCTGCATCTTTTTCTTCTTTACGCTTTTGAGCTTCTAAAGTTTTCATACTGCTATTTGTTGCTTCAGCAGCTAATCCTTGTTTTAATAAGAAGTTATTTGCATAGCCATCTGGTACGTTTTTTACTTCTCCTTTTTTACCTTTACCTTTTACGTCTTTTAGAAAAATTACTTTCATGATTGTGTGCCTCCCTGTAAATAGTCATCAATAACAAATCGAAGCTTCTCCTCAGCTTCATCTACTGTAACATTTTTCATCTGTGTGGCTGCATTCGTCAAATGCCCGCCACCGCCTAAGTTTTCCATAATTAGCTGCACATTCACTTCACCTAAAGACCTGCTGCTAATTCCAATGAGATTCTCGCCACGTTTCGCAACAACAAATGATGCAATAATCCCTGTCATCGTTAATAACGTGTCTGCCGATTGCGCAATAAGCACTTGATCGTAGTAATCATCACTATCAACTTTAGCAATCGCAATTCCATTTTTATAAATGTACGCATTTTTTATAGCTTTTGCAACCCGTAAATACTGATCCATATCTTCCTTTAAAAGTTCTTGTACAAGTACAGTATCTGCACCATGTGAGCGTAAATAAGAAGCAGCATCAAATGTACGAGCCCCTGTCCGGAATGTGAAACTTTTCGTGTCGACAATAATACCCGCTAACAATGCCGTCGCTTCTAACATTGTCATCTTTAAATTTTTAGGTTGATACTCAAGTAATTCTGTAACCAATTCTGCTGTTGAAGAAGCATATGGTTCCATATAAACTAGCAATGGATCTTCAATAAAATCTTCTCCACGGCGATGATGATCAATAACTACTACATTTTCAATTTTATGTAACAGTTTTTGCTCCATCACCATAGAAGGTTTATGCGTATCGACAACAACAAGTAACGACTCATCATTTGCAAATTCCATCGCTTGCTCTGGAGTAATAAAACGAGACCATAACTCCTCATTTTGTTTCACTTTGTCCATCAAACGCTTAATTCCTTTATCGGAATCATTTTCATCTAACACAATATATCCTTTACGCTCATTTAATTGAGCCACTTTTAAAATACCAATCGCAGCACCAATTGCGTCCATATCGGGAGCCCTATGCCCCATAATAATGACATTACTACTTTCTAATACTAAATCCTTTAACGCATGCGAAATGACCCTAGCGCGTACACGGGTACGTTTTTCAACCGGATTTGTCTTACCTCCATAGAACTTAACTTTACCTGTCGCTTGTTTAATAGCTACTTGGTCTCCCCCACGCCCAAGCGCAAGATCTAAACCAGATTGAGCCATTGCTCCAAGCTCTGATAAAGGTAAATCACCTGATCCGACACCCACACTTAATGTAAGTGGTATATTCCTTTTAGATGTTTCTTCACGCACCTGATCTAAAATGCTAAATTTCCCTTTTTCCATCTGCGTCAAAATACTTTCATTTAGCACAACGAAGAATCTTTCTGAAGATGCACGTTTTAAATACGCCCCATACTTAAGTGCCCATTCATTTAGTCGCGATGTCACAAGACTTGTTATATTCGTACGTAATTGATCATCTAATCCTTGTGTAACTTCATCATAATTATCCAAATAGATGACAGCTAAAACAGTCCTTTGATCCTCGTACATCTTTTCGATTTCTGTTTGTTCCGTTACATCAAAGAAATAAATTAACTTTTCTTCTTTCCTTACAAAAACGCGAAACTTTCGATTATTTAAAGAGACTATATCATCAGAAGTTTCTCCTTTAATGAAAAGAAGTAATGTTTCTGATACATCGTAAAGGTGCCATCCAGCTAATGCATGCTGTCCCAGACATGAAGATAAATAAGGATTTGCCCAATCAATCCCATAATCCTTATTGTATAACAAAATACCAATCGGCATTTGGTTAAATGCTTCATTACTTACTTTCTTTACTCTTGTAATCATATCTGTCGTATGCTTTTCGAAATTCCTTTGAAAATTAAGTTCAAATCGTATAACGATAAAGAATACGATACAAAAAATGACAAAAGCAGCTATCCCCATAATTAAATGAAAATAACAGAGAATTGAAATGAGCACAAACACAAAAAATGCCAATACATAAACAGGATATAAAAACCACTGTTTCTTATCAAATTCAGGCATGTATACAACTCCTATAAAGTAAAACTAACTCACCTTCCAGTTAGTTAAACAGATTAAAATAGTATAAGGAATATTATTTTATCCCCCTATTTTAGAACGCAATGAAATCCCTAAGTCAATTATACCTAAGATTGTCACAAGAGGAAACAGCATCGGAATAAACATGCATGCAATAAAACTAATAATAGGAACCCCTTTAGTAAAACCTTTTCTATACGCTAAAAAGGCGATAAATGTCAGACCTTGCAGTACAAGCAATAGTGCAAATATGACATTTAGGTTAGAAAATACCATATGTAAATATGATGTTGGTTCTACTTTTATAAAAGTTGCTAACAAAATAAATATAACGTAATACCAAATGATCCTCTTTGGTAATTGTATATCTTTAAATTTAGGCCAAGATATAACGTCATGTTTTAAATTTTTCAAAACACTACCTGATATTATCACTGTAATCCAAGAAAAACATACTGAAACTAGCACAAGTATACTCGGAAGTAACGATTGTAATATATCGTTCATTTGTGCAAGTAACTCTTTTTGTTCCTTACTAATCGGCATACCTGTAGCACTTACTATCTTTTCGCTTTTCGCCATACTTTCACTAAATATACTTTGCATTTGCTTCATTATATCTATGTTGAAAAACTTTATACTCGCAACATAAATAAGTACAAAACCAATTAAGTATGCAAGCGTCCCAGCTATTAAGATTTCCACTGGCTTTTTTCTTGTTTTATACATATATCCTAAAACAATCCCTATCAATCCAAACATAATTGTCTTCACTAAATTCATCGGTTGACTCACAATAACAGTAACAAAAAGTGCCGCTACAAAAACCACGAGCACATTAGATAGTTTATGTCTTATCATTAATAGTATAAATGGTAACGGCAACGCAAAAGTTACAACTGTACCCAAAATCGGAACATACATAGATATAAGCAATAACATTGCATATATAGCCAACAACGCGGCACCTTCAGTAATAAATCTTGCTTGTTTCACATTTTAACCTCTCTTTCAAAAAAGAAAAGCATAGCAAAATGCACAGTAGAGTCCGACTCTACTGTGCATTTCATACGCTATTATTCACCAACATATGGTAAAAGTGCCATTTGACGAGCACGTTTAATTGCAACTGTAAGTTTGCGTTGGTATTTCGCGCTTGTTCCTGTTACACGACGAGGTAAAATTTTACCACGCTCAGAAACGAAACGTTTTAATAAATCAACATCTTTATAGTCAATGCGAGTGATGCCGTTAGCTGTGAAGAAACACACCTTACGACGTTTCGCACGTCCACCTTTGCGTCCTGCCATGTCTATTTCCCTCCATTCTTTGTTAAAACTAACAAATTTACTGTATTAGAACGGTAAATCGTCGTCGGAAATGTCGATCGGTTGACCTACATTTGAAAATGGATCGTCATTCTTCGTAAATCCAGAGTTACCTTGGTTACCTGAATTACTAGATTGACCAAATGGGTTAGAGCCTTGGTTACCGAAACCAGCTCCTGATGGTTGCTGATTAAATGAAC
The DNA here is from genome assembly GCF_011800505.1 of Bacillus sp. EKM501B. Classification (NCBI taxonomy): domain Bacteria; kingdom Bacillati; phylum Bacillota; class Bacilli; order Caryophanales; family Bacillaceae; genus Bacillus; species Bacillus sp. EKM501B. The sequence goes on from NZ_JAALFZ010000032.1 coordinate 23,715, forward strand.
CACGTTGCTCCCCACCGCCATTACGCGGCTCTAAAAATTGCACGCTTTCCGCAAGAACTTCTGTTACGTATACACGTTTACCATCTTGTCCCTCGTAATTACGAGTTTGAAGACGTCCATCTATGCCTGCTAAGCTACCTTTTTTCAAATAATTTGCTACGTTTTCTGCTTGTTTACGCCATATTACACAATTAATAAAGTCAGCTTCACGCTCACCTTGTTGATTGGCAAATGCGCGATTCACAGCTAACGTAAAAGTAGCTACTGCAACACCATTGGGCGTGTAACGTAAGTCAGGGTCCTTAGTTAAACGACCAACGAGGATAACACGATTCATCAATCGAACCACTCTCCCTTATATATCAATTATTTTTCTTCTTCTTTAACAACGATATGACGAAGGATGTCTTCGTTGATCTTAGCTAAACGGTCGAATTCGTTAATCGCTTCTGCGTTAGATTTCACGTTTAAGATCATGTAGAAACCTTCACGTAAGTCGTTGATTTCGTAAGCTAAACGACGCTTACCCCACTCTTTCGTGTTAATGATTTCTGCACCATTGTTTGTTAAAACACCTGCAAAACGTTCAACTAAAGCTTTTTGAGCTTCTTCTTCAACGCCAGGACGAATGATGTACATAATTTCGTACTTTCTCATTACACTTTCACCTCCTTTTGGTCTAAACGGCCCGTAATGGGCAAGGAGCAATTAATTTATAGTAATTACTCACGAGTTTAGATTATATCATAGTAAGTTATATGAATCAACTCACCAATACATAAAAAACTTGGCAAACATATAATATATTTGCCAAGCTCATATCTTTATTTTTCCTAGGAAATATTAAATTAAACGTTAAAACGGAAGTGCATAACATCTCCGTCTTTTACGATATATTCTTTTCCTTCTAAACGTACTTTTCCAGCTTCTTTTGCAGCTGTCATAGAACCGTTTGTCATTAAGTCATCGTAAGAAACTGTTTCTGCACGAATAAATCCACGCTCAAAGTCTGTATGAATAACACCAGCACATTGCGGTGCCTTCATTCCTTGTTTAAATGTCCAAGCACGTACTTCTTGAACGCCAGCTGTAAAGTAAGTAGCAAGTCCTAATAGGTCATATGCTGCACGAATTAATTGATCTAAACCAGACTCTTCAATTCCTAATTCTTCAAGGAATACTTTTTTCTCTTCTTCGTCTAATTCAGCGATTTCTGATTCGATTTTTGCACATACAACGATTACTTGAGAATTTTCATTTGCTGCAAATTCTTTTACCATTTGTACGTATTTATTTTCCGAAGGATCGATAACATCGTCTTCACTTACATTCGCTACGTATAACATTTCTTTTGTTGTAAGTAAATGAAGGCCTTTAACAACCTTCATCTGCTCTTCTGTAAATTCAACAGTACGAGCTGGTTTTCCCTCTTCAAAAGCTTCTTTTAAACGAACTAAAATTTCATGCTCATATACCGCTTCCTTATCTTTTTGTCTTGCTAATTTCGCAACACGCTCGATACGCTTATCAACAGACTCTAAGTCCGCTAAAATTAGCTCTAAATTGATTGTTTCAATATCATCAATTGGATCTACTTTCCCTGAAACGTGCGTAATATTTTCGTCTTCAAAACAACGAACAACTTGGCAAATTGCATCTACTTGACGAATGTGAGATAAGAATTTATTTCCTAAACCTTCACCTTTACTAGCACCTTTTACAATACCTGCAATATCAGTAAACTCGAATACAGTCGGAACAGTCTTTTTCGGTTCTACTAATTCCGTTAATTTATTTAAACGCTCATCTGGTACTTCTACAATCCCTACGTTTGGATCAATTGTACAGAATGGATAGTTCGCAGATTCTGCTCCTGCTTGTGTAATTGCATTAAATAAAGTGGACTTCCCTACGTTAGGTAATCCAACAATCCCAGCCGTTAATCCCATATTTTTCACTCCTATGTCTCAATCTTTCATCATTATAGATAGTAACGAAAAAAATGACAAGTTTCCGCCAAACGAAAAAAAGTAACAGTTACCTACTGTAACTGTTACTCTCCCTCTATTCTTCGTGCTTCACAAGTATTTTTTTCACCTTACGATCAAACTCTCTTCGAGGAATCATTACTGAATGGTCACACCCCTCGCACTTAATGCGGATATCCATTCCCATACGAATAATTTTCCAACGATTCTCGCCACATGGATGGGCTTTCTTCATTTCCACAACATCATACAAGTTATATTCCTTTTGCTCCACTCTCCAAACTCCTCTCCATACTAAATTGCTTTTCCACTAACTAATTCTTCACGATTATATAAAACCATACGTGGATATGGAATTTCAATTCCATGTAAATCAAGACGATTTTTAATCTCTTTACGAAGTGCCCTTGCAATAACTGCATGTTGCATCGGTTCTACTTCAGCAATAACACGTAATATAACTTCTGATGCAGCTAATGTTTGCACACCTAATAATTGAGGTGTTGTTACCATTTTTTCGTACTTTGAAGGTAATTCTACTAATAAATCTTCAATAACTTGCTCTGCTTTCGCAATATCAGCCTCATATGAAATAGATACATCAACAAACGCTACACTATTACTAACTGAGTAGTTAGTAACTTGAACAATACTTCCATTTGGTAAAGTATGAATTTCACCTGTCCAACTCTTTACTTTCGTTGTACGAAGTCCAATTTCTAAAACGACTCCTTCAAATTGACCGATTTTAACATAATCGCCAACCGAAAACTGATCTTCTAACAAAATAAATAAACCTGTAATAACATCTTTCACTAAACTTTGAGCACCAAATCCGACTGCTAAACCAATTACCCCAGCACCCGCTAATAAACCTGATGCATTAATATCAAACACACCTAAAATCGCAATTAGCATAATGAACATAACAACGTACGCTACAATATTTTCAAGTAATTTCGCTACTGTAACTGTACGACGTTCTGAAATTTGAATTGGAGAACGACTTCCCATGCGAAACGCATTTCGTACAACCGCTCTTGCAATTCGCACAACAACTGCACCAATTGTTAAAATAATACATATTTTTAATGTCGCAACTCCAATATGAGCCCAACGATCAGCATCTAATAAATACTGTTTCATAGAATTAAACCACTTCGCTAATAAATCCATGTACCTCTACCTCTCTAGCTAAAATTTCTTTTTAGTTACCCTTATTATTGTATCAGAAGTCCCCTAATTGCTGAAAAAATTTTATGATTTTAATCCTATTTTATCCCCGACATCCAGGTATAAAATGGAACAAATATATATATACTAGTACTATTATTTCCGTTTTCATTCACATTTTGCAAAAATTACGCACTTATAACTTTCCATTTTCCTCACCATATAACATATATTGAAAATTTATTAAAAGGATGGGTGCTTCATGAATATTGGAAGTTTTCGCTTACCATTTTTTGAGAAAGAAACTCAAAACGTTATGCACCAAGATCTAGAAGCCTCCGAGATAATCAGTAATTTCTTACTTACCCATATTCCTATTAAAACTAATATACCACTCATTCTCGTTTGTATCGGCACAGATCGCTCTACAGGTGACGCACTCGGCCCATTAGTTGGTACAAAACTTGAACAAATAGACATCCAAAACCTCCAAGTATTCGGTACACTAGATGAGCCAGTACATGCGCTAAATTTAGAGGAGAAAATTCAGAATATACAGAAAGAATATCCTACTGCATTTATAATTGCTGTTGATGCATGTTTAGGAAAGTCCCAAAATATCGGATCAATCACTACTGGAAAGGGACCTAGTAAACCTGGAGCTGCTATGAATAAGAAATTACCTGCAGTTGGTGATTTGCACATACACGGTATCGTCAATCTAAATGGGTTTATGGAGTTTTTCGTTCTTCAAAATACAAGATTAAGTTTAGTCATGAAAATGGCTGATGTAATCGCACAAAGTATAAAAGAGACGGATCAAAAATTATCCGCATTAAAAAAAGCAAACCATCTATAAATAATAAGATGGTTTGCTTTTTAATTTTTCTGTGCTAATAGTTCTAAAATACGATTTAAATCTTCTTTATTAAAAAATTCAATTTCGATTTTACCTTTTTCTTTTTTCGTCTCTTTAATTTTCACATCTGTGCCAAACTTTTCTCTTAAGAACGTTTCACGTTCTACGAAAAATATATTTCGCTCTTTTTTCACTTTTTTTGTTTCACGTGAAACGTGTTGATTAATCTCTTGGACGATTTTCTCTAATTGACGAACATTTAATCCTTCTTTTTCAATGCGTTTCAATAAGGACTTCAATTGTTCTTCATCTTTTATCGTAAGTAAAGTTCTCCCATGAGCCATTGAAAGTTGACCATTTGCAATCATATCTTGTACGAAAGAAGGTAGGCTTAATAACCTAGTATAATTTGCAATGTAAGGTCTGCTTTTACCAAGACGTTTCGCTAATTGTTCTTGCGTTACATTTAGCTCATTCATTAACATCTGGTATGCCATTGCCTCTTCCATAGGATTTAAATCTTCTCGTTGTAAGTTTTCTAACAAAGCAAATTCCATCATTTGCTGTTCATTTAATTGTCTTACAACCGCAGGTACTTTTTCTAAACCAGCCTCTTTCGCAGCACGAAATCGTCTTTCACCTGCAACAATTTCATATCCTTTAATGCTCTTCCTAGCAATTAATGGTTGTAGAATACCGTGTTCCTTAATCGAAATTGCTAATTCCTGAATCGCCTCTTTATTAAAGTGTTTACGCGGTTGATATGGATTCGGCCTTAATTCAGTTACAAGAATCTCCTGAATTGTTTCCTCTTCTTTCACATCTAAATCAGGAAAAAACACATTAATTCCTCTTCCTAATCCTTTAGCCACCTGCAATCACTTCCTCTGCTAAATCTATATATACTTCTGCTCCTCTTGATTTAGCGTCATACTGCATAATAGGTTTCCCATGACTTGGAGCCTCGCTCAAGCGTACATTACGCGGAATAATCGAGCGATATACTTTATCCCTAAAATACTTTTTCACTTCATCTATAACTTGAATTCCTAAATTTGTACGGGCATCCAACATTGTTAACAATACACCTTGAATTGCTAAATTTTTATTTAAATGTTTTTGTACAAGTCGAACTGTATTTAATAGCTGACTTAACCCTTCTAGTGCGTAATATTCACACTGTACAGGAATAATAACAGAATCTGCTGCTGTTAATGCATTAATCGTTAATAACCCTAAAGATGGGGGACAGTCGATAATAATATAGTCATATTCATCACGAACTGGCTGTAATGCTCTTTGCAAACGTACTTCCCGGGAAATAGTCGGTACCAATTCAATTTCAGCACCAGCTAATTGAATTGTAGCGGGTAGAACATCTAAGTTTTCAGTTGCGGTTTTCTGTATAACCCCTTGAACATCTGCATCTTCCACAAGAACGTTGTAAATACATTGATCTAATTCAGATTTTTCAATTCCCACACCAGTCGTTGCATTTCCTTGAGCATCAATATCTACAAGAAGGACTTTTTTACCTACTTGCGCCAATCCAGCCCCTAAATTAACAGATGTTGTTGTTTTTCCAACACCGCCTTTTTGATTAGCAATAGCAATGATTTTTCCCATGATGTCACCTACTTTCAACCTTTCTATCTTATTCTAGTAACAATTACGTTTATTGTAACATGAAATAAAACTTTTTCTTTTACGTCCTTTATTAAACTTCAAAATTTATTTCTAAACTCCTTCTTCATTTAACAAGAAAATATAGTAAAAGAGACCTCTCCAATAGGATAAGGTCTCTAGCACGTCATTATTATTTTTTCTTTGGAATTTTAATTGTAATTTGATAGTACTCATCAAATTCTTCTTCCTCAGAATTAACATTCAAACCACTTTCAGTAACCATTTGTAAAGATTGTCTAATTGTATTCATAGCAATCCTCGTATCTCGACTTACTGCTTTTTGCTTTGCCTTACGCTTCGGTTTCGCTTCCTCTAGTAACTTCGCAATTCGTTCTTCTGTTTGCTTTACATTTAGTTGTTTCTCCACAATTTCCTGTAAAACTTTCAGTTGTAATTCCTCATTTTTTAAAGGAATGAGAGCGCGGGCATGACGTTCTGTAATGCTTTTTTCTAATAATGCACTTTTTATTTCTTCAGGCAACTTTAACAATCGCAACTTATTTGCGATTGTAGATTGTCCTTTTCCAAGTCGTTGTGCCAATGCTTCTTGTGTTAAATTATGTAACTCAATCAGCTTTTGATATGCCACAGCTTCCTCGATTGCCGTTAGTTCCTCACGTTGCAAGTTTTCAATTAAAGCTACAGAAGCTGTCTCTGTATCATTTAAGTTCTTTATAATTGCAGGAACCTTTTCCCAACCTAACTTTGTTGCCGCGCGAAAACGTCTTTCTCCAGCAATAATCTCGTACTTATCATCCTCATATTGCCTTACAACAATCGGCTGAATAAGTCCATGTGTACGAATTGTTAATGCTAGCTCATCAATACGCGCATCATCAAAAACTGTTCTTGGTTGATAACGGTTAGGGGTAATATTTACTATCGGAATTTCTTGTATTTCTTCATATACCTTTTTATCTATCTCTTCATGGCTTTCGTCTTGTAATTCGAATTCGCTCTCTTTATCTCCAAAGCCAAATAAACGAGAAAACGTATTTTTCATACATATTCCACCACCTTTTAGGCCTATTGACTATTCTCCATAAAATGTTTCCTATGAAACATTTACGTTTTCATTTATATAATTTAATCTTACGTCTAATAAGATTTATTTTTCAATAGGTAATTTATTGGGTGTTCCCGGTTTGCGTGGATATTTCTTTGGTGTCTTGCGCTTTTTCTCGATTAATAAAATATTACGTTCACTCTCTTCAAACGGTAATTGGAACGTAGACATCTCTTTTAACTCTCCGCCTAGCACCTCTAAAGCATACTTGCCATTTTCAATTTCTTCGTTTGCTGCTGCACCTTTCATTGCAATGAATGTTCCTCCAACTTTTACAAGCGGTAAACATAGCTCACTTAATACAGAAAGACGCGCAACTGCACGTGCCATTACAATATCGTATGATTCACGTACACCTTCTTTTTTCCCAAACGTTTCAGCACGATCGTGACAAAATGCAACATCACTTAATTCTAACTTTTGTGCTAAGTGATTTAAGAAATTAATACGTTTTTGCAACGAATCTACAATTGTTACTTTTAAATGCGGGAAACAAATTTTTAAAGGAATACTTGGGAATCCAGCCCCTGCACCAACATCGCAAATTGAGAATGGTTTTGAAAAATCATAATAAAAAGCAGCTGTAATGGAATCAAAAAAGTGTTTTAAATATACTTCTTCTTTTTCTGTAATAGCCGTTAAGTTCATTTTTTCATTCCACTCTACTAATGTTTCAAAGTAGATTTTGAACTGCTCTAACTGTCTAGAAGAGAGGGTGATTCCCTTCTCTTCTAGCATAGATTGAAATTGTTCTATGTTCATCTAGCAATATCTCCTTACTATTTATTGGTTCGATACGCGTGCAATTTTTCCTTGTTCTATATACACAAGTAAAATGGAAATATCCGCTGGATTTACGCCAGAAATACGTGAAGCCTGCCCCATTGAAAGTGGACGAACATCTTTCAATTTCTGTCTAGCTTCTGAAGCAATGCTAGAAATCGCATCATAATCAATATCTACAGGGATTTTTTTATTCTCCATTTTCTTCATACGCTCTACTTGCTGTAAAGATTTTTCAATATATCCTTCATACTTAATCTGAATTTCAACTTGTTCTTTAACTTCATCACTTAATTCTACTTCACTTGGTACTAAAAGATGAATATGCTCATATGTCATCTCTGGACGACGTAATAAGTCACTTGCACGTATTCCATCTTTCAATTCACTTCCGCCAATATTGCGAATTAATTCTTGAACTTCAGGACGTGGTTTAATAATAATGCTGCTTAAACGTTCCTTTTCCTGTTCAATTTGTAATTTTTTATTTGTAAATCGCTCATAGCGCTCTTCTTTAATTAATCCAATTTTACGACCAACTTCAGTTAAACGAAGATCAGCATTATCGTGGCGTAATAATAGACGGTATTCTGCACGAGACGTTAATAAACGATATGGTTCATTTGTACCTTTCGTTACAAGATCATCAATTAAGACGCCAATATAAGCATCCTCGCGACCTAAAACAACTTCTTCTTTACCTAAAGAACGGCATGCTGCATTAATTCCAGCCATAAGCCCTTGTCCGGCCGCCTCTTCGTAACCAGAAGTTCCATTAATTTGTCCTGCTGTATATAAATTTTTAATCTTTTTCGTTTCAAGTGTTGGCCATAGTTGTGTTGGCACAATTGCATCATATTCAATTGCATAACCTGTACGCATCATTTCAACATTTTCTAGGCCTGGAATTGTTCTAAGCATGTCACGTTGTACATCTTCTGGTAAGCTTGTGGATAAACCTTGTACATATACTTCTTGTGTATTACGCCCTTCTGGCTCTAAGAAAATTTGATGACGTGGTTTATCATTAAATCTTACTACTTTGTCTTCAATAGAAGGACAGTATCTAGGACCTGTTCCTTTAATCATACCAGAATACATAGCTGAACGATGTAAATTTTCATCTATTAAACGGTGTGTTTCTGTACTTGTATATGTCAACCAACATGGAATTTGATCCATAATAAATTTCGTTGTTTCAAAAGAGAATGCACGTGGCTTATCATCACCTGGTTGAATTTCTGTTTTACTGTAGTCAATTGTATTACTGTTTACACGAGGAGGTGTCCCTGTTTTAAATCTCACAAGATCAAATCCAAGCTCCTCTAAATGCTCAGATAATGTAATAGACGGTTGCTGGTTATTTGGACCACTTGAATATTTTAAGTCGCCCATGATAATCTCGCCGCGTAAAAATGTTCCAGTTGTAATTACAACTGTTTTTGCTGTATATTCTGCACCAGCTTGTGTAACTACCCCTTTACATACACCTTCTTCAACGATTAAACGCTCTACCATTCCTTGGAACAACGTTAAGTTTGGTGTTTCTTCAATTGTTTTCTTTAATTCATGTTGGTAAGAGAATTTATCAGCTTGCGCTCGAAGTGCACGTACGGCTGGTCCCTTACCTGTATTTAGCATACGCATTTGAATATGAGTTTTATCAATATTACGTCCCATTTCTCCGCCTAATGCATCAATTTCACGAACAACAATCCCTTTTGCTGGTCCACCAACAGAAGGGTTACATGGCATGAATGCTACCATATCCAAGTTAATTGTTAACATTAATGTTTTTGAGCCCATTCGTGCTGCCGCAAGACCAGCTTCACATCCTGCATGACCTGCACCGATTACTATGACATCGTATGAACCGGCATTGTATCCCATTGTTTATTCCTCCTAATAATCTCTATCTTTCTACAACTTCACTATATTATTTTCCTAAACAAAATTGAGAGAACAACTGGTCAATTAAGCTTTCATGCACTGTGTCCCCAGTAATTTCACCAAGTATTTCCCACGTTCTTGTTAAATCAATTTGTACCATATCAATTGGTACACCATTTTCAATCGCCTCAACTGCATCACCGATTGTTTTTCCTGCTTGTGTTAATAATCCAATATGTCTCGCATTAGAAACATATGTCATATCTGCAGAATCGATTGTTCCTTCAAAGAATAAATCAGCTATTGCCTTTTCGAGTTCATCTATTCCTTGTTCCTCAATTAAGGATGTTGTAATAACACGATTTCCCGCGGCTAACTCTGTAACACGTTCCATATCAATCGCTTGCGGTAAATCAGTCTTATTCACAATAACAATAAAGTCTTTTCCTTGTACCGCACGGAATAGATCTTCATCCTCATTTGTTAAAGCCTCGCTATAGTTGACAACAACTAATACTAAATCCGCTTGGCTCATCATTTCTTTTGAACGTTCCACACCAATTCGTTCAACAACATCTTCTGTCTCCCGAATACCGGCTGTATCTATAAGTTTAAGAGGTACACCACGCACGTTAACGTACTCTTCAATAACATCACGAGTTGTTCCTGCAATATCAGTTACAATTGCCTTTTTCTCCTGAACAAGACTATTTAATAACGATGATTTCCCAACGTTGGGTCTACCGATAATTGCTGTAGCAATACCCTCACGTAAAATTTTCCCTTGTTTTGATGTTTCTAATATTTTTTCGATTTCCGAACGAACATGCGTCGCTTTCTCAATTAAAATATTATGTGTCATCTCTTCTACATCATCGTATTCTGGATAATCTATATTTACCTCAACATGAGCTAATGTTTCTAATATTTCTTGACGCAAAAGACCAATTAATTTAGATAATCGCCCTTCCATTTGATTAATTGCTACATTCATCGCACGATCTGTTTTTGCTCGAATCAAATCCATAACAGCTTCTGCTTGTGATAAATCGATACGTCCATTTAAAAAAGCACGTTTTGTAAATTCGCCCGGTTCTGCCAATCGTACTCCTTGTGCTAGAATAAGTTGCAATACTTTATTTACTGAAACAAGTCCACCGTGACAGTTAATTTCCACTATATTTTCACGTGTAAAAGTCCTTGGTGCGCGCATAATAGACACCATAACTTCTTCAATAACTTGATTTGTATCTAAATCAACAATATGACCATAATGAATAGTGTGAGAAGGAACCTCTGTTAAATCCTTCCCCTTAAAAATACGATTAACTTTCTCAACCGCATCATCCCCACTTACTCGAACAATGGCAATTGCACCCTCTCCAAGCGCTGTGGAAATCGCAGCAATTGTATCAAATTCCATGTCCTTTCACCTCACTTGCTTATTTATCTCTATTTCAACATGATTATTTCTTTCACTAAATTATTAGGATACCATAACGAACCTATCTACAAAAGAAGAATAACTCATTTTATTATATCCCCATGTAAAAAACACTAAACTTATTCACAGTGGATAAGTTTAGTGTTTTTTAGTTATCCACATCTATTTTCCGCTCAAAAAAACCGGCACTCATTTGAGCAACCGGTCATTTAGGAGATATTACAACATGCCGATGTGGTTCATTTCCTTCAGAAGTTGTATTGATACCTTGATGATTTGATAATGCCTGATGAATAATTTTTCGTTCAAAAGATGGCATCGGTTCTAAAATAACTCTTTTTTTCGTATTAAATACTTGTTTCGCTAATCGATAAGAAAGTGATTCTAACGTACTTTTTCTTTTACTACGATAATTTTCAGCATCTAGTGTAATACCGATATACTGCTTCGTGTTACGATTCGCGACAAGTTTTGTTAAATACTGTAAAGAGTTCAATGTATTACCTCTTTTCCCAATTAAAACACCTACATTATCACCAGAAATTGTAAATTCAATTTCGCGTCCTTTTACAATTTTACTAATCTCAACTTCCACACCCATATCGTGAATAACATTTCTTAAATATTCTTCACATTCTTGAATTGGATCTTTCTTCAATACAACTTCTACTACTGCAGGACGATTCCCAAATAAACCTAAGAATCCTCTTTTACCCTCATCGACAATATTTATATCTACTCGATCTTTTGATGTATTTAATTGCCTTAAAGCATCCTCTACTGCCAGCTCGACTGTTTGTCCTTTAGCAGTAATTACACTCACTTGCTTGAGCCTCCAGCTTTGCTAGCCTTAATTTCTGGCCCTTTGATAAAGTACATTTGAGCAATACCAAAGATATTACCAACAACCCAGTAAAGTGATAATGCGGCTGGGAAGTTAATTGCAAAGATTAAAATCATAATCGGCATAAGCCAAAGCATCATTGCCATTTGCGGATTTTGACCAGCTGTTCCTGCCATTGCAAGCTTTTGCTGAATAAATGTCGTAATTGCTGCAACGACCGGTAAGATATAGAACGGGTCTGCATGTCCTAAATCGAACCATAAGAAACTATGTTGTTTAATTTCAGCTGTTCTCATAATTGCATGATAAAAAGCGAACAGAATTGGCATTTGAATAAAGATTGGTAAACAACCAGCTAATGGATTTACACCATTTTTTTGATATAACTGCATCATTTCTTGCTGCAGTTTTTGCTGTGTCGCTTGATCTTTAGAGCTATATTTCTCTTTTAACTTCACCATTTCCGGTTGTAACGCTTGCATCGCTTTCGTACTCTTCGTTTGTTTAATCATTAGTGGTAATAATGCAAAACGAATGATAAGAGTTGTAATAACAATTGCTAAACCGTAATTACTGTTAAATAAGTCGGCAAAATACGTGATTAACTGAGAAAGCGGATATACGAAATATTCATTCCAAATCCCAGTACTTTTCGATGTAATCGGCTGACCCGTTTCACTACAACCGGTGGCAATCGCCATTAATGCAACGACCATGGCTAGTAAACCTAATTTCTTTTTCAAAGCCTACTCCTCCTTGTATCGGTATGTATATAGTGTAATTCATTTCCTTACGCTACTTTTTTATTCTTTTCATACCAGAGCGTTTAAAGACATGAATTAAGCTTTTCTTTACTTCTTCATATGTCATCTCTGCACAAGGCTTCCTTGCTATTATAACAAAATCTTTCCCAGAATCTATCTCATCTTTTAACTCTGTAATAGCCTGACGGACCATGCGCTTAATTCGATTACGAACTACTGCATTTCCAATTTTCTTGCTAACAGAAAGGCCGATGCGAAAGTTTGGCTGTTCTTCTTTATCTAATTGGTATACAACAAACTGACGATTCGCATTTGATTTTCCTTTTTGAAAAACCGCCTGGAATTCATCATTCTTCTTTATACGATGTTTTTTCTTCATATCAATTGACACTCCTGTATTTCATCAGCGGAAATTCACTATTATTAGAAAAAAAGACCACTGAACGATCAGTGGTCTACGCAGATAATACTTTTCTTCCTTTACGACGACGAGCTGCTAGCACTTTACGTCCGTTCGCTGTGCTCATACGGCTGCGGAAACCATGTACTTTGCTGCGCTTACGTTTATTTGGTTGGTAAGTTCTTTTCATTATATGACACCTCCCTGAGGAATATCTGTTAAAGACAGTCCTATAAATTATAGTTAATCAACTAGGAAAATGTCAATGGTTCTAGAAATTTTCATCAAATATTCATTTTGAACCTATTCACATACTTTTACACAGCACCTATATTTCCTTGTGGATAAATGTTTTTTCACGTTTTTTATATCCACAAACTTTTTTCGCACTTTTACACAGTATATCGTGTTGTGGACAAGTTTATTCCACAAGGTATTGATTTTGTGGATAACTTTCTTAAATTCATTGCTATAGCCACTTTTTTTTGATATTATAGTTGTGTTTTCACTTTGAATAAGTTTTCCACACCTTTATTTTATCCACAGTTTGTGTATAACATGTGGACAGTTTTAATCACATGTGGGTAAATAGTTGTCCACATTTGCTTTTTTTGTCGAAAACCCTATCTCATATACAAACGACGTTTTTAGGTTTTAAAATACGTTTCGTATAAATATACATTTTATATTTATTGGGTTGTACATTTGTTGCGCAACCTTATTCTTTTACCATCTTAGTAAAGGAGGGACACCTTTGGAAAATATCTCTGATTTATGGAATAGTGCCTTAAAAGAATTAGAAAAAAAGGTAAGCAAGCCTAGTTATGAGACATGGTTAAAATCAACAACGGCTCATAACTTGAAGAAAGACGTATTAACGATTACAGCTCCAAATGAATTTGCTCGTGACTGGCTAGAATCTCATTACTCCGAACTAATTTCAGAAACACTATACGATTTAACAGGGGCAAAATTAGCAATTCGCTTTATTATTCCTCAAAGTCAAGCTGAAGAGGATATTGATCTGCCTCCAGTTAAGCCGAATCCAGCACAAGATGATTCAGCTCATTTACCACAGAGCATGTTAAATCCAAAATATACATTTGATACATTTGTTATCGGCTCTGGTAACCGTTTTGCCCATGCAGCTTCATTAGCTGTAGCCGAGGCGCCAGCTAAAGCGTATAACCCACTCTTTATTTACGGGGGAGTTGGGCTTGGAAAGACGCATTTAATGCACGCAATTGGTCATTATGTAATTGAACATAATCCAAATGCAAAAGTTGTATATTTATCATCAGAAAAATTTACAAATGAATTTATTAACTCTATTCGTGATAATAAGGCTGTTGATTTTCGTAATAAATATCGCAACGTAGATGTTTTATTGATAGATGATATTCAATTTCTTGCTGGAAAAGAACAAACTCAAGAAGAGTTTTTCCATACATTTAATGCATTACACGAAGAAAGTAAACAAATTGTAATTTCTAGTGATCGACCACCAAAAGAAATTCCGACTTTAGAAGATCGTCTTCGTTCCCGCTTTGAATGGGGGCTTATTACAGATATTACGCCGCCAGATTTAGAGACACGAATTGCGATTTTACGCAAAAAAGCAAAAGCTGAAGGGCTTGATATACCAAATGAAGTTATGCTTTATATCGCAAATCAAATTGATTCAAATATTCGTGAATTAGAAGGTGCACTTATCCGAGTTGTAGCTTATTCATCTTTAATTAATAAAGATATTAATGCTGATTTAGCAGCTGAAGCACTTAAAGATATTATTCCAAATTCTAAGCCAAAAATTATCTCTATTTATGATATTCAAAAAGCTGTCGGGGATGTTTATCAAGTGAAATTAGAAGATTTTAAAGCGAAAAAACGTACCAAATCAGTTGCGTTTCCTCGCCAAATTGCAATGTATTTATCGCGCGAGCTTACAGATTCCTCTTTACCAAAAATAGGTGAAGAATTTGGTGGACGTGATCATACAACAGTTATCCATGCCCATGAAAAAATCTCTAAACTACTAAAAACCGATACGCAATTACAAAAGCAAGTTGAAGAAATTAATGGTATTTTAAAGTAGTAGCTGAATAGTGTGAATAACTTACCTTGTTTTACGCACAGTCTATCCACATGTAGATAGACTGTTTTTACATCCTTTATAGGGGTTATCCACATATCCACAAGCCCTATTACTATTACTACTATTTTTTTATCTTTATTAATTAAATAAAATCTTATACTTACCGGAGGTTTTTCTTTATGCGTTTTACAATACAAAAAGACTATCTTGTAAGAGGTGTACAAGATGTAATGAAGGCAGTTTCTTCTCGTACAACAATCCCCATCCTTACGGGAATTAAAGTTGTAGCTACTGAAGAAGGGGTTACATTAACAGGAAGCGATGCTGATATTTCTATTGAATCGTTTATTCCAGTCGAAGAAGATGGAAAAGAAATCGTAGAAATTGCTCAATCAGGAAGCATTGTTTTACAGGCAAAATATTTTAGTGAGATTGTAAAAAAACTACCTAAAGACACTGTCGAAATTTCTGTAGAAAATCATTTTATGACAAAAATAAAATCTGGAAAATCAGAGTTTAACTTAAATGGTTTAGATTCTGCAGAATATCCGTTATTGCCACAGATTGAAGAACATCATGTATTTAAGATACCAACAGATTTACTTAAGCATATGATCAGACAAACTGTATTTGCAGTTTCTACTTCTGAAACAAGACCGATCTTGACAGGTGTAAACTGGAAGGTATATAACAGCGAGTTAACTTGTATTGCAACAGATAGTCATAGACTGGCACTTCGAAAAGCAAAAATTGAAGGACATAACATTGCAGATGAATTCCAAGCTAATGTTGTTATTCCAGGTAAGAGCTTAAATGAATTAAGTAAAATTTTAGATGAGTCTGAAGAAATGGTAGATATCGTTATTACGGAGTATCAAGTATTATTCCGTACAAAACATTTATTATTCTTCTCAAGATTGTTAGAAGGAAATTATCCTGATACGACACGTTTAATTCCAGCAGAGAGTAAAACGGATATTTTTGTAAATACAAAAGAATTCCTACAAGCAATTGATCGTGCTTCACTATTAGCAAGAGATGGCCGCAATAACGTTGTTAAATTATCAACTTTAGAGCAAGAAATGCTAGAGATTTCTTCGAATTC
Source organism: Bacillus sp. EKM501B (assembly GCF_011800505.1). Taxonomy (NCBI): domain Bacteria; kingdom Bacillati; phylum Bacillota; class Bacilli; order Caryophanales; family Bacillaceae; genus Bacillus; species Bacillus sp. EKM501B. The sequence continues at coordinate 39,812 of NZ_JAALFZ010000032.1, forward strand.
ACCAGAAATCGGAAAAGTTGTCGAAGAAGTACAATGCGAAAAAGTAGATGGAGAAGAGTTAAAAATATCTTTTAGTGCAAAATATATGATGGATGCATTAAAAGCTTTGGATAGTACAGAGATTAAAGTTAGCTTTACTGGGGCAATGAGACCGTTCTTAATTCGTACAGTAAATGATGATTCAATTATTCAATTAATTTTACCGGTTCGTACTTACTAGGTAAGGAATAAGGGTTGCTAGTTTAAAGATGCTAGTGGCCCTTATTTGATTTTTGGGTATTACTTTCCTAATGCTAGTTTATTTAGTACAATGAAAGAATGAACACTTTCAGAAAGTGAGCGATTTTATGAAACGTATTAAAATTTCAACAGAGTATATTACACTAGGACAATTTTTAAAGTTAGCTGATGTAATTGATACAGGTGGCGCTGTAAAATGGTTTTTACAAGAATATGAAGTGTACGTGAACAACGAACTTGAAAATAGAAGAGGTCGCAAACTATATGCGAATGATGTTATTGAAATTCCAGGAAGCGGAACTTTCCAAGTTCAGGCATAAAGGGGGAGCCCTTTGTTTATTTCAGAAATACAATTAAAAAACTATCGCAATTATGAAAAATTAGAGCTTTCCTTTGAAGATAAGGTAAATGTAATTATCGGCGAAAATGCACAAGGGAAAACAAATTTGATGGAAGCTATTTATGTTTTAGCGATGGCGAAATCTCATAGAACCTCTAATGATCGCGAACTTATCCGCTGGGATGAAGATTTTGGTCAAATAAAGGGGAAATTACAAAAAAGAAACAGTTCTTTGTCTTTGGAATTAAATATTTCGAAAAAAGGTAAAAAGGCAAAATTAAATCAACTTGAACAACAAAAGTTAAGTCAATATATTGGCGTGATGAACGTTGTCATGTTTGCCCCAGAAGATTTAAATCTTGTAAAAGGAAGCCCTCAAGTAAGAAGACGCTTTTTAGATATGGAATTAGGACAAATAGCTCCTGTATATTTGTATGAATTAAGTCAATATCAAAAGGTGCTCACGCAACGAAATCACTTGTTGAAAAAAATGCAAGGGAATAGTAAGAATGAGGAAACGATGTTGGATGTATTTACACTTCAACTAATTGAGCATGGTGCGAAAATACTGCAAAAACGTTTTGAATTTTTGCATTTGCTACAGGAATGGGCAGCTCCAATTCATCGAGGTATAAGCCGTGGATTAGAAGAGTTAGAAATTGTCTATAAACCAAGTGTAGATGTATCAGAATCAATGGATTTGTCGAAAATAAAAGAAGTATACTATGAAAGTTTTCAATCTGTGAAACAACGTGAAATTTTCCGTGGTACGACTTTAATTGGTCCTCATCGTGACGATTTACAATTCTTCGTTAATAGTAAAAATGTTCAAGTCTTTGGTTCGCAAGGACAACAACGAACGACCGCACTATCCCTAAAATTAGCTGAAATTGAATTGATTTATTCAGAGGTTAAAGAATATCCAATCCTTTTGTTGGATGATGTTTTATCAGAATTAGATGATTATCGTCAATCACATCTTTTAAATACAATTCAAGGAAAAGTGCAAACATTTGTTACAACGACGAGTGTCGACGGAATTGAACACGAAACATTAAAAGAAGCGAAAACAATTCATGTAACGAACGGCACTGTAGATTGTGAAATAGATAGGGAATAACCCCTGTTTAAATGGAAAAGTAGGTGATCTTTGTGTCAATGGAACAAAAGCAAATGCAAGAAAATGCATATGATGAAAGTCAGATACAGGTGCTTGAAGGACTAGAGGCAGTTCGGAAACGCCCTGGTATGTATATTGGATCTACAAGTGGAAAAGGGCTTCACCATCTTGTGTGGGAAATCGTAGATAATAGTATTGATGAAGCACTTGCAGGTTATTGTGATGAAATTAATGTTAGTATCGAAGAAGATAATAGTATTCGTGTAACGGATAATGGGCGTGGTATTCCGGTTGGTATACAAGAAAAAATGGGACGTCCAGCTGTAGAAGTTATTATGACTGTTCTCCACGCCGGTGGTAAATTTGGCGGTGGCGGTTATAAAGTTTCTGGTGGTTTACATGGTGTTGGGGCATCGGTTGTAAATGCTCTATCAACAGAATTAGAAGTATTTGTACATCGTGAAGGTAAAATCCATTACCAAAAATACGAAAGAGGTATTCCGGTTGCGGATTTAAAAGTCATTGGTGACACAGATCAAACAGGAACAATAACTCGATTTAAACCAGATCCGGAAATTTTCCAAGAAACAACAGTATACGATTTTGATACGCTAGCAACTCGTATGCGTGAATTAGCGTTTTTAAATCGTAATATTAAATTAACAATTGAAGATAAACGTGAACATAAGCAAAAGAAAGAATTCCATTACGAAGGTGGAATTAAATCATACGTTGAGCATTTAAATCGCTCAAAACAACCGATTCATGAAGAGCCTGTGTACGTAGAAGGTTCAAAAGATGGTATTCAGGTTGAGGTTTCTCTTCAATATAACGAGGGATACACAAATAATATTTACTCATTTACGAATAACATCCATACGTATGAAGGTGGTACACATGAGGTAGGTTTTAAAACAGCTTTAACTCGTGTAATCAACGACTATGGTCGTAAAAATAGCATTTTAAAAGATGCGGACAGTAATTTAACTGGTGAGGATGTTCGTGAAGGTTTAACAGCAATTGTATCAATCAAGCATCCAAATCCACAATTTGAAGGACAAACGAAGACAAAACTTGGGAATAGTGAAGCGAGAACAATTACAGAGTCTGTATTCTCAGAGGCGTTTGAAAAGTTCTTACTAGAAAATCCTAATGTAGCGCGAAAAATTGTAGAAAAAGGTACGATGGCTGCACGTGCACGTGTAGCTGCGAAAAAAGCGCGTGAATTGACACGTCGAAAGAGTGCGTTAGAAGTTTCAAGTTTACCTGGTAAATTAGCTGATTGCTCTTCGAAAGATCCAGCAATTAGTGAAATTTACATCGTAGAGGGTGACTCTGCGGGTGGATCTGCAAAACAAGGACGCGATCGTCATTTCCAAGCAATTTTACCGCTGAAGGGTAAAATTATTAATGTGGAAAAGGCACGCTTAGATAAGATTTTATCAAATGATGAAGTTCGTACAATTATTACGGCGATTGGTACAAATATTGGTGGAGACTTCGATATTGAAAAAGCACGCTATCATAAGGTTATTATTATGACCGATGCCGATGTTGATGGTGCACATATTCGTACCCTATTATTAACGTTCTTCTATCGTTATATGCGTCAAATAATTGAGTGTGGTTATATCTATATTGCACAGCCGCCGTTGTTTAAAATACAACAAGGTAAAAAAATTCAATATGCTTACAACGATAAGGAACTTGAAAAAATCTTAGCAGAATTACCGGCCCAACCTAAGCCAGGGATTCAGCGTTATAAAGGTCTAGGGGAAATGAATCCAACTCAGCTATGGGAGACGACAATGGATCCAGAAGTACGTTCATTACTTCAAGTTTCCCTTCAAGATGCAATTGAAGCAGACGAAACATTTGAAATTTTAATGGGAGATAAAGTAGAGCCACGTCGTAACTTTATCCAAGAGAATGCAAAATACGTGAAGAACCTTGATATTTAAATGAGTAATGACAGGAATCTAAGTATTCCTGTCTTCTACATATAAATCAATGTATGTGTAACGGAAATGTAAGAGGAGGTGCTCGTTGATGTCAGACAATCAACAACAAGCACGAATTCGAGAAATTAATATTAGTCATGAAATGCGTACCTCATTTTTAGATTACGCAATGAGTGTTATCGTATCTCGTGCATTACCAGATGTTCGTGATGGATTAAAACCTGTGCATCGTAGGGTTTTATATGCGATGAATGATTTAGGAATTACAGCTGATAAAGCGTATAAGAAATCAGCACGTATTGTCGGTGAAGTAATCGGTAAGTATCACCCTCATGGTGATTCAGCCGTTTATGAAACAATGGTACGTATGGCGCAAGATTTTAGTCAACGTTATATGCTTGTAGATGGGCATGGTAACTTCGGTTCTGTAGATGGAGATTCAGCAGCTGCAATGCGTTATACAGAGGCAAGAATGTCTAAGATTTCTATGGAATTAATACGTGATATTTCAAAAAATACAATTGATTATCAAGATAACTATGATGGTTCCGAAAGAGAACCGATAGTACTACCAGCGCGTTTCCCTAATTTATTAGTAAACGGTACAACAGGTATTGCTGTTGGTATGGCAACAAATATACCGCCGCATCAGCTTGGCGAAGTAATTGATGGTGTGCTGGCATTAAGTCATAATCCTGATATTACTATCGCGGAATTAATGGAATACATTCCCGGTCCAGACTTTCCGACGGCAGGTTTAATTTTAGGAAGAAGTGGAATTCGAAGAGCTTATGAAACAGGTCGCGGTTCCATTATGCTTCGTGCTAAGGTTGAAATTGAAGAGAAGTCAAACGGTAAACAATCTATTATCGTAACTGAACTACCTTATCAAGTTAATAAGGCACGATTAATTGAAAAAATCGCAGAATTAGTTCGCGATAAGAAAATTGAAGGTATTACAGATTTACGTGATGAATCAGATCGTAATGGTATGCGTATTGTCATGGAAGTACGTCGTGATGCTAATGCAAACGTACTATTAAACAATCTATATAAACATACAGCGCTTCAAACAAGTTTCGGTATTAATATGTTGTCTCTTGTAAATGGGGAGCCACAAGTACTAAATTTAAAACAAAATCTATATCATTATTTAGAGCATCAGAAGGTAGTAATTCGTAGACGTACTGCTTATGAATTAGAAAAAGCAGAAGCACGTGCTCATATTTTAGAAGGATTACGAATTGCTTTAGATCATCTTGATGAAGTTATTACGTTAATTCGTAGTTCAAAAACGGCAGATATTGCCAAGCAAGGTTTAATGGAACGTTTTGGTTTAAGTGAGAAACAAGCGCAAGCGATTTTAGATATGCGTCTGCAACGCTTAACTGGATTAGAACGTGAAAAAATTGAGCAAGAATATCAAGACTTAATGAAGTTAATTGCTGAATTAAAAGCGATTTTAGCAGATGAAGAAAAAGTTCTTGAGATTATTCGTGAAGAATTAACAGAAGTAAAAGAGCGTTTCAATGATAAGAGACGAACAGAAATTACAATTGGCGGTATGGAATTTATTGAAGATGAAGATTTAATTCCTGAACAAAACATTGCGATTACGTTAACTCATAACGGTTATATTAAGAGGTTACCAGCTTCTACGTACAAAACACAGAACCGTGGGGGACGTGGTGTGCAAGGAATGGGTACGAATGATGATGACTTTGTTGAACATTTATTAACAACGTCTACTCATGATCATATTTTATTCTTTACAAACAAGGGTAAAGTATACCGTACGAAAGGATATGAAATTCCAGAGTATAGTCGTACTGCAAAAGGACTACCAATTATTAACCTATTAGGGGTAGATAAGGGTGAGTGGATTAACGCTATTATTCCGATTCGTGAATTTGGTGACGATCAGTTCTTATTCTTTACGACAAAACAAGGGGTTTCTAAGAGAACGCCACTTTCATCATTTGCAAATATACGTACAAATGGTTTAATTGCAATTTCTCTTCGTGAAGAGGATGAGGTAATATCTGTACGTTTAACATCGGGTGATAAGGATATTATTGTCGGGACAAGTAACGGTATGCTAATTCGTTTCAATGAACAAGATGTTCGTTCTATGGGACGTAATGCTGCAGGTGTTAAAGCTATTACGTTGGGCGATGAAGACCAAGTTGTAGGTATGGAAATTGTCGAAGAGGATGTAAATGTTCTAATTGTAACGAAAAATGGTTACGGAAAGCGTACACCGATTGATGAATACCGTCTGCAAAGCCGCGGTGGTAAAGGTCTGAAAACTTGTAACATTACAGATAAGAACGGTAAATTAGTAGCTGTTAAATCTGTTACAGGTGAAGAAGATATTATGTTAATTACAGCGGCAGGCGTTATTATTCGTATGCCAGTTGATCAAATCTCCCAAATGGGACGTAATACACAAGGTGTTCGTCTAATTCGATTAGAGGAAGACCAAGAGGTAGCGACGGTAGCAAAAGCACAAAAAGATGAAGAGGAAGAAACGAGTGAAGAGGTTTCTTCAGAAGAATAAGAGAGGGATTTTCCCTCTCTTTATTTTTTTATAATAATACTTGCATAGGGAAGAGAAAGCCTATATAATAGGCAGAGTCAGCAAATGAGAGATACAACTTATCGAAAAAACTTGTTGACGAAAATAATATACTATGATATATTATAAAAGTCGCTGAAACGCGATGTTGAACTTTGAAAACTAAACGAAACAAACAACGTGAAACGTCAATTTTTATTTTAGATGCTAGACAAACTAACTTTATTGGAGAGTTTGATCCT
>NZ_JAALFZ010000033.1:0-20571 GCF_011800505.1 Bacillus sp. EKM501B
GATATGAAAGAGCAAGTATTACAAGTAACAAAAGGTGACTTCGTAGGATCAGCAAGTGGAGCGGTAGTATTAACAGCATTAATCGTATTTTTATCAAGCGTATTAGTATAATAGAAGTTTTGTAATAAAAGAAAAAGAGAGGAGAATGAAAGATATGAAAGAGCAAGTATTACAAGTAACAAAAGGTGACTTCGTAGGATCAGCAAGTGGAGCGGTAGTATTAACAGCGTTAATCGTATTTCTATCAAGCGTATTAGTATAATAGAAGCTTTGTAACAAAAGAAAAAAAGGAGGATAAATGATATGAAAGAGCAAGTATTACAAGTAACAAAAGGTGATTTCGTAGGATCAGCAAGTGGAGCGGTAGTATTAACAGCATTAATCGTATTTTTATCAAGTGTATTAGTATAATAGAAGTTTTAAATTAAACAAAAAAGGAAGGAGAATGAGGGATATGAACAGTGAACAAGTGTTTCAAGTAACAAAAACAGATTTATTAGGATCCTTAGGTGGAGCGGTAATATTAACATCATTTATTCTATTCCTTGCAAATGTATTAGTATGAGATATATAAATACAATCATTCAAAAAAAATAAAGACTCTAACGTATTAGTAAGTAGTTAATATGTTGGAGTCTTTTTTATATTCTTCTTATATACCCTCAAGTATTAAAGTTACCTCATTATCCAGCATTCATGGCTAATTAAACGCTGCGGTTGAAACTTGATTCAACGAATAATCAAAAATCCACTGAATAAAATCCCGCTTTATTTCAAAGAGAAAAAAGTCGAATTTTATATGTAAGAAAAAAAGAGGAATTTGACAGAAAAGATAGAAAATTTTAAAGGTCAGAATTTGTTAGCTTGCTAACTAATTTCTATTAATTAATGTTGGAAGCGTTTTCGGTTGGTTTTAAGTATGGACCATTTAATCTATTTACAGGGGGATGAAGATATTATGAAACAAAAATCTATGGATACGCTAGCTGCACAAATGGAGGACTTTTTTCCAGTACGTGATGTAGATCATTTGGAATTTTACGTAGGGAATGCAAAGCAATCGAGTTATTATCTTGCGAGAGCGTTCGGATTCAAAATTGTAGCTTACTCTGGATTAGAAACTGGAAACCGTGAAAAGGTATCTTATGTTCTTGTGCAAAAAAATATGCGTTTCGTTGTGTCTGGAGCTTTAAGTAGTGAAAATCGTATTGCAGAGTTTGTAAAGACTCATGGTGATGGCGTGAAGGATGTGGCACTACTTGTTGATGATGTTGATAAAGCATACTCAGAAGCAGTGAAACGTGGTGCCGTCGCAATTGCTCCACCGCAGGAATTAACAGATGAGGACGGTACATTGAAAAAAGCAGTTATTGGTACGTATGGTGATACAATTCATACGCTTGTAGAGCGTAAAAATTATAAAGGGGCATTTATGCCAGGATTCCAAAAGGTAGAATTTAATATTCCATTTGAGGAGTCTGGTTTAATTGCTGTTGATCATGTAGTTGGTAATGTTGAAAAAATGGAAGAGTGGGTTAGTTATTACGAGAATGTTATGGGCTTTAAACAAATGATTCATTTTGATGATGACGATATTAGTACAGAGTATTCGGCGTTAATGTCAAAAGTTATGACGAATGGAAGTCGTATTAAGTTTCCTATTAACGAACCAGCAGACGGAAAGAGAAAGTCACAAATTCAAGAGTATCTAGAATTCTATAATGGAGCTGGTGTACAACATCTTGCTTTATTAACAAGTGATATTGTTAAAACAGTTGAAGCGCTTCGTGCAAATGGGGTGGAGTTTTTAGATACACCTGATACTTATTACGATGAGCTAACTGCACGAGTTGGAAAAATCGATGAAGAAATTGATAAGTTAAAAGAATTAAAGATCTTAGTAGATCGTGATGATGAAGGTTACTTACTACAAATCTTTACGAAACCAATTGTAGATCGTCCGACTTTATTTATTGAAATCATTCAACGTAAAGGTTCTCGTGGATTTGGTGAAGGAAACTTTAAAGCGTTATTCGAATCAATTGAAAGAGAACAAGAGCGTCGCGGAAACTTATAAGATTTGTATCCACCAGCAAAAGTCCCTTTGCTGGTGGAAATTTCATTTTTATAAGGAGGAATCAGGATGAAATTTGTTACATTTTGTCTTCCTTCAAAAGAACTACGGGCTGGATGGCTTGAAGGTGACAAAGTAATAGATATGAATCTTGCTAGTGAAGGGAAAATCCCTTCTTCTATGATGGATTTTTTAGAGAAAGCGGATGAGTATGTAGAAGTAGTGCGGAATATTAAGAATCCAAATAAGGGTATATATGCTTTAGAAGAAGTACAATTGACAGCTGCTCTTCCTAATCCGAGTAGTATTCGAGATTTTTACGCATTTGAACAACATGTAAAAACAGCTCGTGGACGAAGAGGATTAGATGTTGTGCCTGAATGGTATGATATTCCGGTTTTTTATTTTACTAATCATCGTGCTGTAATTGGTTCCGGTGATTTTGTAATTGGTCCGAAAAAGTCTAAACAGCTTGATTATGAGTTGGAGATTGCTTGCGTAATAGGAAGAGAAGGGCGAAATATTTCTCGAGAGCAAGCAGAGGAATATATTTTTGGTTATTGTATTATGAACGACTGGAGTGCGAGAGACTTACAAGCAACAGAAATGAAAGTAGGTCTCGGTCCAGCGAAAGGAAAAGACTTTGCAACTTCATTAGGAGCACATCTCGTTACGAAAGAGGAATTAGACGTTTATCGTAATGGTGATCGATATAATTTAGAAATGACTGCTCATGTAAATGGAAAACTATTATCAAAAGGAAACTTCCAAGATATTTACTATACATTTGCTGAAATGATTGAACGTGCTTCAGAGGACGTTACGTTATATCCAGGAGATGTGATTGGTTCTGGGACAGTAGGAACAGGATGTATTTTAGAACTGGGTACAGAAGAGTGGCTACAAGATGGAGATGTTGTAGAACTGTCGATTACTGGTTTAGGTACACTACGTAATACGATCAAAAAAGAAAAGGAAGCGGGTGATGGGCATGTTTTATCGTCACATGGGAGAACTACCTCATAAACGACATGTACAATTTCGTAAAAAAGATGGGTCGCTTTATCGTGAACAGGTAATGGGAACAAAAGGTTTTTCTGGTACGCAGTCTATTTTGTATCATCATTATATGCCAACAGAAGTAGGTCATTCTGCATTATCGCATTCTTGTCAGTTGCAGTATGAAGAGGATGTTGCTCTTTCTCATCGCCACTTTCGAACGAAAGAAAGTAAAAAAAGTGGTGATGCAATAAGTGGACGGAATTTCATACTTGGAAATGAAGATTTGTTAATTGGAGTAGTGAGTCCAACAGAAAAAATGGATTATTTCTATCGTAATGGTGATGGCGATGAAATGTTATTTGTTCATTATGGAACAGGGAAAATTGAAACGATGTTTGGAACGATTCACTATAGAAAAGGCGACTATGTAACGATTCCAATTGGAACGATTTATCGTGTTATTCCAGATGAAGGAGAGACTAAGTTTCTTGTTGTAGAGGCAAATAGCCAAATTACAACGCCGCGTCGTTATCGAAATGAATACGGACAATTGTTAGAGCATAGTCCGTTTTGTGAAAGAGATCTTCGTGGTCCAGAAAAATTAGAGACATATGATGAAAAAGGCGAGTTTGTCGTAATGACAAAATCAAGAGGCTATATGCATAAACATGTTTTAGGACACCACCCGTTAGATGTTGTTGGATGGGATGGCTATTTATATCCGTGGGTATTTAATGTAGAGGATTTTGAACCAATTACAGGGCGCATTCATCAGCCACCGCCAGTACATCAAACATTTGAAGGACATAATTTTGTTATTTGCTCTTTCGTACCACGTTTATACGATTATCATCCAGAGTCAATTCCAGCACCATATTATCATAGTAATGTTAATAGTGATGAAGTTCTTTACTATGTAGAAGGAAACTTTATGAGTCGCAAAGGTGTGGAAGAAGGTTCTATTACACTTCATCCGAGCGGGATTCCCCATGGACCGCATCCGGGGAAAACAGAGGCAAGTATAGGGAAGAAAGAGACGCTTGAATTAGCTGTTATGATAGACACATTCCGTCCGCTTCGTATTGTAAAACAAGCACATGAAACAGAAGATGAAAAGTATATGTATAGCTGGATTGAACAAGGTTCATATACTGTGAAATAAGTAAAAAAGGCATGCTCTCAATAAGGGGGCATGCCTTTTTCACGGAATCGACATGTATAATAATACCAAAAAAATAATGGAAAGATATATAGAAAGAATAATAAGGATCGTGCATATTCAGAAGAATTTCTACTTGTTTCGACAAAAGTATTGACTAGGAAAAGCGTAATGAGTAAAATAAAAAAGCGAATTAAAAATTTTCAGAAAATTTAAAACTTGGAGGAGTGAAAGATGAAGCAAATTTTTCAAAAGAAGCCAATTGCAAAGTTAATGCATGAAAGTAAGCAAAAAACGTTAGCAAGAACATTGGGTGCGCTAGATTTAACTATGCTTGGAATCGGAGCAATTGTTGGAACTGGTATTTTTGTTCTAACGGGTGTTGTGGCAGCGAAACATTCTGGGCCAGCTATTATATTATCATTTGCGATTGCCGCGTTAGCTTGTGCCTTTGCTGCATTTTGTTATGCTGAATTTGCTTCTTCAGTTCCTGTCTCGGGCAGTGTGTATACGTATACATACGCGACGATGGGGGAAGTGTTCGCATTTTTAATTGGCTGGGACTTAATGCTTGAATATTTACTTGCTACATCTGCTGTAGCAAACGGTTGGTCTGCATATTTTCAATCTTTATTAAAGGGGTTTGGAATTCACATTCCGACTATTCTCTCCTCGGCTCCTGGTACAGGAAAGGGTGGAATAATTGATCTACCTGCAGTTCTAATTATTTTAGTGATGACAGTTCTTTTATCTAGGGGTGTTCGTGAAAGTGCACGAGTAAATAACATTATGGTATTTATTAAAATAGCAGTTGTTCTTATTTTTATCTTTGCTGGTTTTAATTATGTGAAACCTGAAAACTGGACGCCCTTTATGCCATTTGGTTTAGATGGTGTAATGGCTGGAGCGGCTACAGTATTCTTCGCATTTATAGGATTTGATGCAGTTTCAACAGCGGCAGAAGAAGTGAAACGTCCGCAACGTGATTTACCAATTGGTATTATTGCATCGTTATTAATTTGTACAGTTCTTTATATCGTTGTTTCGCTTATTTTGACAGGAATTGTTCCATACGGCCAGCTAAATATATCAGATCCAGTTGCTTTTGCACTTCAATTTATTGGACAAGATGGTTTAGCGGGGGTAATTTCAGTAGGAGCAATTACAGGAATTACAACAGTAATGCTAGTTATGATGTATGGGCAAGTTCGTGTTTCTTATGCGATGAGCCGAGATGGTTTACTGCCGAAGCGTCTTGCTAAAGTTCATCCGAAATTTAAAACGCCATTTTTAAATACATGGACAACGGGGATTATTGCGGCACTGATTTCAGGATTAATAGATTTAAATGTTTTAGCACATCTTGTAAATATGGGGACATTGTCAGCATTTGCACTTGTAGCTGTTGCGGTAATCGTAATGAGAAGAACTCATCCAGACTTACCAAGGGCATTTAAGGCTCCGCTTGTACCATTTTTACCAGCATTAACAGTGATTTTCTGTTTATACTTAATGCTTCAATTATCAGGGACAGCGTGGATTAGTTTTGGGATATGGATGGTTATTGGTATAGCGGTTTACTTCTTATATAGCCGAAAACATAGTGCTTTAAATAATAGTAAAAAAGAAGATGATGTTGCAAATTTATAAGCGAAAAAATCCATTCTAATTCTGTTAGAATGGATTTTTTTATTTGAAAATTTACATTTTTCTGAACTTGTTATAAGATAATTGTTGGCTAACTAAAGGGGTGGAATGATGAAAAATACGTGGCGTGAGTTAAGGGAGATGGACCGTAACGTATGGATTCGATTTATTGGAGAGACGTTAAATGGAATTGCAATGATGATGTTAATGCCTTTTTTTGCATTATATTTAAAAGATAAGGTAGATTCGTTGTTGGAAGTTGGGGTTATTATGGCGCTTTCTCCAATTGCTGCAAGCTTTGGATCACTTATAGGAGGGAGAATTGCTGACATATATGGAAGAAAGCCTATTATGATATTTTCTATGGCAAGTAATGCATTATTAATGCTCGGTTTTCTATTTATAGAAGGATTTATTCCGTATGCAATTTTATCTATTTTTTTAGGGTTGAGTAATTCTTTATTTCATCCAGCTGCATCAGCTATGGTCGCGGATGTAACGGCACCAGAAAAAAGAACAGAGGCATATGGTTTATTACGAATGGGACACAATATAGGTGCTGCGATTGGTCCGATAATGGGAGCATCAGTAGTTGTGTTGTCAAAGAACCTTGTATTTATTATTGCCTCTTCTACAATGCTATTTTATGCGTTACTTGTATTACTTCTTATTCAAGAGACGATGCCAAAGAGGATAGATAAGGAAGAACATAAAGAAAAGGAATCTGGGGCAGTTTGGAAAATTTTAATGCGAGATAAGGCATTAATGATTTACTTATTAGCAGGTATTATCATTTCGATGGGGTTTTCTCAAACGGAAGGCATGCTGCCACTACATTTTGATAATGAAATGAAGCGTATTTTTGGAACGAATAATCCATATCCATATTTAATGGCGTTAAACGGACTATTAGTTGTTTTATTCCAGTTTCAAATTTCAAAATGGGCTACGGACAAACCAGTCGGGAAGACGATGTTATATGGTGCATGTTTATTCGGGATTGGATTATTTTTTATAGGGTGGTTACCGAAGTGGTTTGGAGAATTTAATACAAATGCTACAATTATTTTAATAACACTACTGTTCGTTTATGCTATATATACGTTAGGTGAGATGATTATGTCGCCTGTACAGATGACATTTGTAGCAAATTTGGCCCCTGAGCATTTGAGAGGGACTTATATGGGAGCTGCAAGTTTGCAGTGGATTACAGGAAGCGCATTTGGTCCACTTTTGGGAGGTTTTTTATTAGATCGATTACTTGGTCACTTTCTATTTACAATTTTAGCTGTAGGATGTGTAGTTGCAGGTATTGTATATGTTTCTTTAGATCGCCTTGTGGAGCAAAGGCAAAAAGACACACTAACCAAACAATCTTCTTAGTGAATAGGTGATATACACAAAAAAGGGGATTTCTACATATTTTAGGTACATAACTAGATTAGATTGCCATTTTATTTTGTGTAGCTATATAGAAAATGAAATGAAAAACCAATAAGTGATGTTATTTAATTATTTATGGAAGTTACATTTTATTTCAAATAGGAACTACCTATTTTTATAAAAAGTGCTAAAATAGAAAAATGAAAACAATTGGTTAGGGTGATTTCATTGACGAAAATTAAATTAGGTTTATTATATGGTGGAAAATCAGCTGAGCATCAAGTTTCGCTACAGACGGCTCTTGCTGCTATTAAAGCGTTAAATCAAGATAAATTCGAGATTCATCCAATTTATATTACAGAACAAGGTCAATGGGTACGCGGTGAGCGTATTGAAGGCGAAGTAACAGATGTTGAAGCTTTAAAAATGAGCGGTGCAGAAAATGCGATTTCTCCGTTATCATTAAGTACAGAAATTATCCCATCTGCAGCTTCTGAGGAGAATGCTATTGACGTTATTTTCCCATTACTACATGGACCAAACGGTGAAGATGGAACGGTTCAAGGACTATTAGAATTAATGAATATCCCTTATGTAGGAAATGGTGTTCTAGCATCATCTGCTGGTATGGATAAAGTTGTTATGAAAAACATCTTTGCAGAGGCTGGTTTAAAACAAGCAAAATATGCATCCTTCATTCGTAGTGCATGGGAAAAAAATCGTGAGGAAGCTTATTCTAAAGTAGAAGATAAGTTAGGATATCCTTGCTTCGTAAAACCAGCGAACCTTGGTTCAAGTGTTGGTATTAATAAGTGTAAAAATCGTGAAGAACTTGAGGATGCATTTGTAGAGGCATTCCAATTTGATCGCAAAATTATTGTAGAAGAAAATATTGTAGGTCGTGAAGTAGAAGTTGGGGTACTAGGTAATGATGAGCCGAAATGTTCAGTTGTAGGTGAAATCGTTCCGAAAAAGGACTTCTATGATTATAAGTCGAAATATATCGATGGTGATACGGCGCTAATTATTCCAGCTGAAATGACAGAAGAAGAATCTAATGTAATTAAGCGTGATGCAATTATTGCATTCCAATCATTAGACGGTGCAGGTTTAACGCGAGCTGATTTCTTCTTAACGAAAGATGGAGAAGTGTATATTAACGAAGTAAACACAATGCCAGGATTTACACCGTTCAGTATGTTCCCTCTATTATGGCAACATACTGGGTTACCGTATCCAGAATTAATCGAAGAGCTAATTCGTTTAGCGATTGAACGTCACGAAGAAAAACAAAAAATTAAATATACAATCTAACAAAAAAGGAGGAAGCACTATTCGTAGGAATAGTGCTTCCTCTATGTAAGGAGCGTTTTTATATGATAAAGCGAATGTTAAAGCAAGTGGAACAGATGGTAAATGGTACTGGATTAGCAGAGCAATATGAGGGAATTACTATTCAAGGCGTGTCTATTGATACAAGAAAAATTGAAAAAGGAAACTTGTATGTTCCGATTCAAGGGGAGCGCTTTGATGGACATGCTTTTGTAGATAAAGCTGTTGAAAATGGAGCTGTGGCTACATTATGGATGAAAGATGTAGCGAATCCACCTGAGAATCTTCCGGTTATTTTTGTGGAAGACACGCTATCCGCATTGCAAATGTTAGCGAAAAACTATCGTGATCAATTGGATGTTAAAGTTGTAGGTGTAACGGGTAGTAACGGTAAAACATCTACGAAAGATATTGTAACAAGTCTTCTTGCGACTAAATTCAAAGTGCAAAAAACAGAAGGGAACTTCAATAACCATATCGGATTACCTCTTACCATTTTAAACTTAGAAGAAACTACAGAAGTAGCAGTATTAGAGATGGGTATGTCAAGCCGAGGCGAAATTGAATTCTTATCTAAGTTAGCTCGTCCTAATGCAGCTATCATTACGAATATTGGTGAGGCACATTTAATGGATTTAGGATCTCGTGAGGCAATTGCTGAAGCGAAATTAGAAATTGTTACAGGGTTACAAGAAGGTGGCGTGTTCGTATATAACGGAGATGAGCCTTTATTAACGAATCGTGTTCCTGAAATGAATTTAGCAACAGAAACGGTTACGTTTGGTGATGCAAGAGCAAACGATTATTATCCAACGACTGTAACATTACAAGCAACTGGGACACATTTCAAAATGAATAGAGATGAAAATATTTCATTCTACTTACCGGTGTTAGGAAAACATAATGTGTATAATACACTTGCTTCAATGGCAATTGCGAAACATTTTGGTGTAACGTGGGAAGAGATGAAAGAAGGTTTAGTAACACTTCAAATGACGGGCATGCGTATGGAAATTGTGAAAACAAATAGTGGTTTAACAATTATCAACGATGCTTATAATGCAAGTCCGACGGCTATGGAAGCAGCATTCCATTTAATGAATGGTTTAGATGGTTTTGCTAAAAAAATCGTTGTGCTCGGTGATATGTTAGAACTTGGAGATCAAGAAGTACAGTTCCATTATGAGGTAGGAAAATTAATCGATCCAGCAAAAATCTCGCATGTATTCACATACGGTAGATTAGGGGCTCAAATTGCTGAAGGAGCGAAAATTAATTTCCCTAATGAACGTGTAAAGGCGTATGATAATAAAGAAGAGTTAGTAAAAGATTTACAAGCAGTAGTCGATGTGAAAGATGTTGTATTAATAAAAGCATCTCGCGGTATGAAATTAGAAGAAGTAATTACGATGTTGAAATAATTGGTGTATATAAATAGGGATGATAGTTACGAAAATAGAAGAAACTTATAATAAGCGCTTACAGTAAATATAAAAAAATAAAAGTGAAGAAAAAAACTCTGAATATGAAAATAAGGTAACAGTTGGGTTTGCTTTTTACACATACAAAACTTATAATTGATAAAGTGTAATAACGTTTAGAAGTATTTTCGTGAAGAATATACGCCCGTTTATATACGTGAGCATTCAGGAAAAGGGCTTTTCCGCAAATTCGGAAAACGCCTTTTTTTAAATGATAAGTATAGGATAGAAAAGGAGAAGTAACATTGACAACATTTCGAGAATTAGGATTAAGTGATTCTTTACTGCAATCTGTTGAAAGTATGGGCTTTGAAGAGGCTACACCAATTCAAGCTGAAACAATTCCACATGCATTGCAAGGTAAAGATATTATTGGGCAAGCGCAAACAGGTACAGGGAAAACAGCAGCATTCGGATTACCACTATTAGATAAAGTGGATACACATAAAGAATCGGTTCAAGGTATTGTTATCGCGCCAACGCGTGAATTAGCAATTCAAGTTGGAGAAGAATTATACAAAATTGGTAAGCATAAACGTGTTCGCATTTTACCAATTTATGGTGGTCAAGATATTAACCGCCAAATTCGTGCTCTAAAAAAACACCCACACATTATTGTTGGTACGCCGGGTCGTATTTTAGATCATATTAACCGTAAAACACTTCGTCTGCAAAACGTAGAGACAGTTGTTCTTGACGAAGCGGATGAAATGTTAAACATGGGCTTCATTGAAGACATTGAAGCAATTTTAACAGATGTGCCAGAAACACATCAAACATTACTATTCTCAGCGACAATGCCGGATCCAATCCGCCGTATTGCTGAGCGTTTCATGACTGAGCCTCAACACATTAAAGTAAAAGCAAAAGAAGTAACAATGCCAAACATTCAGCAGTTCTATTTAGAAGTGCAAGAAAAGAAAAAGTTTGACGTGTTAACACGCTTATTAGATATTCAATCTCCAGAGCTTGCAATCGTATTCGGTCGTACAAAGCGTCGTGTTGATGAATTATCAGAAGCATTAAACTTACGTGGTTATGCTGCAGAAGGTATTCACGGTGATTTAACTCAGGCGAAACGTATGTCTGTATTACGTAAATTTAAAGAAGGTTCTATTGAAGTTCTTGTTGCAACAGACGTTGCTGCACGTGGTCTTGATATTTCAGGCGTAACGCACGTATATAACTTCGATATTCCACAAGATCCAGAATCATACGTTCACCGTATCGGTCGTACTGGTCGTGCAGGTAAAAAAGGTATTGCAATGCTATTTGTAACACCACGTGAATCAGGACAATTAAAAAATATCGAGCGTACAACAAAACGTAAAATGGACCGCATGGATGCACCGACACTTGACGAGGCATTAGAAGGTCAACAACGTTTAATCGCTGAAAAGCTTCAAAGCACAATTGAAAATGAAAACTTAGCATACTACAAGCGTATTGCAGAAGAAATGTTAGAAGAAAATGACTCTGTAACAGTAGTAGCTGCTGCTTTAAAAATGATGACTAAAGAGCCGGATACAACTCCGATCGCTTTAACATCAGAACCACCTGTTGTTTCAAGAGGCGGCGGTTCTAAAAAACGCGGCGGTAACGGAGGCGGATACCGTGATGGTAACCGTAATCGTAGTCGTGATGCACGCGGCGGTGGCGATGGACGTAATCGTGACCGTAACCGTGATGGACGTAATCGTGACGGAAACCGTGATCGCAATCGTGATGGTGGTAGTCGTGGTCGTAGAGGTGAAGGCCAAGGTCGCCCTGGTTCTTCAAATGGACGCGGCGAAAGAAAACATCATAGCCGTCCACAAGCTTAATAAAAAAAAGAGAATGCCCTTTGCGGGCATTCTCTTTTTTTATTTCTATAATTGTGCATACTACATAATAGTTATGATAGAAAAGGGGCTGTTATATGCTTGTAAGGCTTGGTTACGTTGCGATGAGTGTACATTTGAAGAATGCATCTCCATCTCAAACGATGACGTATGCACAGTTTCAGAAATTAGATGATCGTGCTGCTGCAATTCGTAAACTTGAAAGAATTGCTAATTCCAATTTAGAAAATTGTTTACGTTTATTAAAGCATAATAAAGGGCATGACATATCTTTCTTTCGGCTCAGTTCAAAGCTCATTCCTTTAGCGAATCATGAGGAATTGCTAGAGTGGAACTATATTCGTCCTTTAAAAGAAAATTTAAAAAAACTAGGTGAATATGCAGTTCATATGAATATGAGAATTGATTTCCATCCAGATCATTTTGTTGTACTAAATTCACCTGAGGAGAGTGTTTTTAAACAATCTGTAAAAACATTGCAGATGCACAAAAAATTATTAAAAGGTATGGGGATTGAACATAAGCAACGATGTGTACTGCATGTCGGAGGAGGATATAAAGATAAAGAACTTGCATTAGAGCGCTTTATAGAGAATTGGTCGAATGTCCCAAGGGGTATTCAAGAAATGATTATATTAGAAAATGATGATACAACCTTTACGTTAGAGGAAACATTATATTTAGGAGAAAAATTAGATATTCCCGTCGTATTTGACTTACATCACCATATGATGAATAATGAGCAAGAAGATTGGTATGAAGATTGGGCACGTGTCGTTCATACGTGGGAAACGTCTTTGTTGCCGGTTAAAATGCATATCTCTAGCCCTAGAGAGGGGAAAGATCCAAGAGCTCATGCAGATTATATTAATGTAGAGGCATTTTTATCTTTTTTAAGAAGGATAAAGGGAAGTGTTCCGCAAATTGATTGTATGATTGAGGCGAAGATGAAGGATGAGTCTTTATTTCAATTAATGAGAGATTTAAGTGAACAAGTAGATGTAGAAATTATCGATGGTGCAAGCTTTTATATTAAATAAGCTTTGCACCATCGTTTTTTTTGGTTAAAAAAGGGGTTAAAATGCCACCGGTTATTAAGCCTGTTAAATGACTGATCGGATTGGCAGAAGGGTTAAAGAAAGTAAATAGCAGTAATAGAAGAATCATAATTGAGAAAATGGCAATTTCTTTTGGTTTTGAAGAGCGGTATCGATTGTACAATAAAAATAACTGTGCACCTAATAGTCCGAAAATACCACCTGATGCACCTGCGTGAATATATTCAAGCGGCATAATAATATAAGAAGAAATATTTCCAGAAATTCCAGAGAGAAAAAATAGAATAAAAAAAGAAAAGTGTCCGAGTTGCTTTTCGATAGAAGAACCAAGAGCGAACAAAAAAATACTATTAGAAAGAAAATGTTGTAAGTCTACGTGTACGAGAAGAGAAGTTATGACACGCCACCATTCTCCTTTAGCGATATATTCATTAGAGGCTGCCAGTGGTAAGAGAAAAAAGTCGCCTAATATCATCATGACTAAATGAATAAGAAGTAAGGTAAGAATAGTCGGTTGTAAAGAAATATGAGTGGATCTTATTAGCATACGGTTACTTTCACCCCTTTTGCATCAGAAAGATTCTCTGTTATTCTTATCAATATGAAAGAAGAAAGTTAAATAGAAGAAGGGGATTTCGAAATGATTATAGGGATTGGTATCGATATTATTGAATTAAATCGTATTGAAAAAATGCTAGATGGAAAGCTTAAATTTATGGAACGTATTTTAACGGAAAATGAACGTAATGTTGCTATGGAGCTGAAAGGAAGTCGTCTTACAGAGTTTGTAGCTGGAAGGTTTGCAGCGAAAGAGGCGTATTCAAAAGCTGTAGGTACTGGTATCGGAAAAGAAGTGAGTTTTTTAGATATTGAAGTGAAAAATGATGAAAGAGGTAAGCCAATTCTGATTACAAGTACAGAGTATATTGTTCATTTATCAATTAGTCATAGTAAGGAATTTGCTGTTGCTCAAGTTGTTTTAGAAAGCTCGTCACGCTAGTCTGCATATTTTATATCTTTGTCTCATATATTTGAGGTAGCGATAAGGAAGGTACATCTTCCATTCATTTATAGGGGCAAAGGGGCTGAATTGATGAAAAGGCGTCTGTTTTTAGTTCTTGTCGGTTTGTTGACCGTTTTTGTGTTGGCGGGTTGTATGGAAAAGAAGCAAGATGATGTCGTGAGAGATTTAGAATCAAAAGTAAAAGGGATGAAAAGTTATCAAGCTGAGGCAAAATTATCTATTAAAACAGGCAATGAGCCTCAAGAATATAACGTAGAGATTTGGCATAAGGAACCGTCTTTTTATCGTGTGAATTTAAAAAATGCAAAAAAAGATCAGAGCCAAATTATTTTGAGAAATGAAGAAGGTGTATTTGTATTAACGCCAGCACTTAATAAGAGCTTCCGTTTTCAAAGTGATTGGCCGCAAAATAGTAGCCAGGCTTATTTATATGAATCACTTGTAAGAGATATTTTGCAGGACAAGAAAAACCTTACTTTTGAGAAAACAGATAAGTATTATATTTTTAAAACAAAAACAAACTATCAACATCAAAATATGTTGCCGAGACAAGAGATTACATTGAATAAGAGCGACTTGACTCCAGTTTCAGTGAAGTTAATGGATAATGATCAAAATGTTCTTGTGAAAGTAGATTTCTCTAAAGTGAAATTCGATGCGAAATTTGATAAAGGTGCATTTGATACGAAACAAAATATGTCTAGAGCACAGGTAGATGTTCAAACAACAGCGAAAGAAGACAAACCGTTTGCTATTTTGTATCCACTTGATACACCACAAGGTATGACTCTGAAAGATGAAAAAGAGTTGAAGACAGACAGTGGCAAGCGTGCGATACTCACATACACTGGAAATAAGAAATCCTTTACTTTAATACAAGAAAAGGCAAAAGTTGCAGAGGCATCATCAGCGGTAAGTGTAAGTGGAGAACCAGTTGATCTTGGGTTTACGATTGGTGCATTGACGAAAGACTCTGTAACGTGGTCGCATAACGGAGTAGAATATATGCTCGTGTCTAAAGGTTTAGAGCCGAAGGAGCTGTTAATGGTTGCTCGTTCAGTTACAGCGAAGCAGGTGAAGTAAACTTCTTAGACGTGGTGATATATGTGCACCACGTCTTTTCTTAGTTTGAAGGTGGATTTCATAAAAGAAGCATATAAAAGAATAAGCTTCGCATATCGTGTATAAGGAAGTGTATTTATGGAAGAAGCACCATTTTACCGTGACACTTGGGTGGAAGTGGATTTAGATGCCATTTATAACAACGTTACACATATTAAAGAGTTCATCCCAAGTAATGTAGAGATTTTTGCTGTAGTTAAAGCAAACGCATATGGGCACGATTATGTACCGGTGGCTAAAACGGCATTAGAAGCAGGTGCAACAAGGTTAGCTGTTGCTTTTTTAGATGAAGCTTTAGTGCTTCGGAGGGCTGGTATTACTGAACCGATTTTAGTGTTAGGTCCCTCGCCGCCGCGTGATGTAAATGTAGCTGCTGAAAATGATGTAGCGCTAACTGTTTTTCAAAAAGAATGGGTGGAAGAAGCAATTAAACTTTGGGATGGTTCATCTGTAATGAAATTCCATATTAACTTTGATAGTGGTATGGGGAGAATTGGAATACGTGAAAGAAAAGAGCTAAAAGAATTTTTAAAGAGTTTAGAGGGTGCACCGTTTTTAGAGTTAGAAGGAGTATACACGCATTTTGCAACGGCAGATGAGGTTGAGACTTCGTATTTTGATAAGCAATATAACACGTTCTTGGAGCAGTTAAGTTGGTTGAAAGAATTCGGAGTGGATCCTAAGTTTGTTCATACAGCTAATAGTGCTGCGACGTTACGTTTTCAAGGGATTACATTTAATGCAGTGCGAATTGGGATTGCAATGTATGGATTATCTCCTTCTGTAGAAATACGTCCTTTTTTACCATTTGAATTAGAACCGGCGCTATCACTTCATACGAAAGTTGCTCATATTAAACAGGTAATTAAAGGTGATGGAATTAGTTATAACGTCACCTATCGAACGAAAACTGAAGAATGGATTGCGACTGTAGCGATTGGCTATGCAGATGGGTGGCTTAGAAGGTTACAAGGATTTGAAGTGCTTATAAATGGTAAAAGGGTACCGATTGTAGGGCGAGTAACAATGGATCAGTTCATGATTCATCTTCCTTGTGAAGTGCCACTTGGTACGAAAGTTACGCTTATTGGAAGGCAAGGAGATGAGTATATTAGCGCTACAGAGGTTGCGGAATACTCAGGGACTATTAATTATGAAATTATTGCAACGATCAGTTTCCGTGTGCCAAGAATATTTATACGGAATGGTAAGGTTGTAGAGATAATTAATTACTTGAACAATATATAGAAGGTAGTATGATTGCTTCTTGTCATTGGAGTGACTGTTCATTGCTGGATAATAAGCTCTTTTTGATGAGAAGCTTTTTACTTATAATCATTTTTTATATAAGTTGCACGTAAGTTTTGAAGAGGAGTTCTATTGTTTTTAGTTAGTTATGAGATAAAAAATTTAAGAAGATGAATGTTTTGTTTGTGAATTGGAAAACATAAGCAAGGAATAAGGAAGTCTTTGCAACAGGCTCCATACAATGGTATTATTACAATAGGTGTCATATATATATTTGGGTGTGTAGTTGACGGTGGAGGTGTATTTTTGTGTCCGAATCAAGTGTAACTACTGAAATCGTGGTTCGGTTGCCAAAGCAAATGGTAACGGAATTGGACGGAATTGGAAAACAAGAGAATAAGAATCGCCATGAACTAATTTGCCAGGCAACACAATTGTTATTGCGTCAACATAAGACGAAGAAACGCTACCAACATGAATCAATGCGACGTGGGTACATTGAAATGGGAAAAATTAATCTTGGTATTGCATCTGAAGCTTTCTTAGCAGAGTATGAAGCAGCTCATACAGTAGAACGCTTAGTTAGCGGGGGGTAATATTTTGATTGTAAAACGCGGCGACGTGTATTTTGCAGACCTTTCCCCAGTTGTTGGTTCTGAGCAAGGAGGCGTTCGTCCGGTTCTTGTCATTCAAAATGACATCGGAAATCGTTTTAGTCCAACGGTGATTGTAGCGGCTATTACTGCACAGATTCAAAAAGCGAAATTACCCACTCATGTGGAAATTGATGCGAAAAAGTATGGTTTTGAGAGAGATTCTGTTATTTTACTTGAGCAGATTCGAACAATCGATAAGCAACGCTTAACGGACAAAATCACTCATTTGGATGAAGTGATGATGAGTCGTGTAGATGAAGCGTTACAAATTAGTTTAGGACTAATAGATTTTTAAATCGGCAGTTTAAGTTGCTCTCTTTGAAGGGCAACTTTTTTTATTATAGAGGAGGTTACGGTTGTATATGGAAATGGTAGATAATCGACAAGCGTTAATGAAAATGTTAGTGAAAGAATTAGGCTTTACCGAAAAGCAAGTTCGTCATGTTATTCAATTAACAGAAGAAGGTAACACAGTTCCATTTATTGCTCGTTACCGAAAAGAATGGACAGGCTCTTTAGATGAGGTGCAAATTCGTACGATTTTAGAGAGATGGCAATATATGATGCAACTTGAAGATAGGAAGGAAGAAGTTCTTCGTCTTATTGATGAGAAGGGGAAACTGACAGAAGAGCTACGACAGCAAATTGTTAAAGCTACAAAGTTGCAAGAAGTAGAAGATCTATATCGTCCATATAAAGAGAAAAGAAGAACGAAAGCGACAATTGCTAAAGAAAAAGGATTAGAACCATTAGCTGAATGGTTATTGTTATATAAGAAAGAAGATCCGGCTAAAAAGGCAGTGGAATTTATTAATGTAGAGAAAGAAGTGCAATCTGCAGAAGAAGCTTTACAAGGTGCACAAGACATTATTGCAGAAATGGTTTCAGATGAAGCTGCGTATCGTAGTTGGATTCGAAATGTTACTTTTAGAAAAGGTGTTATGTCTTCGTCCGTGAAAGATGAAGAAAAAGATGAAAAGAATATATATGAAATGTATTACAGTTATGAAGAACCATTGCAAAAAGTAGTACCACATCGTGTATTAGCAATGAATCGTGGCGAGAAAGAAGATATATTGAGAGTTGCTGTTGTTCCGCCAGTAGATGAGATAGTAACTTTCTTAAATAAGAAAGTAATTCGTGATAACGATTCGAAAAGTGCACATTATGTACAATTAGCGATTGAAGATGGTTATAAACGATTAATTCAATCTTCAATCGAAAGAGAAATTCGTAAAGAATTAACAGAAACAGCTGAAGAACAAGCGATACATATTTTCTCTGAGAACTTACGTAACTTATTATTACAACCTCCGATGAAAGGGAAAGTCGTGCTAGCGGTAGATCCGGCATATAGAACTGGTTGTAAATTGTCTGTAGTAGATGATACGGGGAAAGTACTACATATCGATGTTATTTATCCGCATCCACCTGTTCGTAAATATGATGATGCAAAAACGAAAGTTCTTTCTATTATAGATAAATATCAAGTTGAAATGATTGCAATTGGTAATGGGACAGCATCTAGAGAAACAGAAGAGTTTATAGTAGATGTATTACAAAGTGTGAACCGAGATGTCTTTTATATTATTGTAAATGAAGCGGGTGCTAGTGTATATTCAGCCTCTGATTTAGCTCGTGAGGAATTCCCGAATTTACAAGTTGAAGAGAGAAGTGCCGTTTCTATTGGAAGACGTCTGCAAGATCCACTTGCTGAACTTGTGAAAATTGATCCTAAATCAGTTGGGGTTGGACAATACCAACATGATGTATCTCAAAAGAGACTGAATGAGTCATTAACATTTGTAGTAGAAACAGCTGTTAACCAAGTTGGGGTTAATGTAAATACGGCTTCGGTTGCATTGTTACAATATGTTTCAGGTTTATCGAAAACTGTTGCGAAAAATATTGTGGCAAAGAGAGAAGAAGATGGGAAATTCACGAAGCGCACGGAATTAAAGAAAATCCCGCGTTTAGGTGCAAAGACGTATGAACAATGTATAGGTTTCTTACGTATACTAGAAGGAGCGAATCCATTAGATCGAACAGGTATTCATCCAGAGCAATATAAAAATGTTGAATTGTTATTGAAGAGTCTAGGGTTATCGATAGATGACGTAGGACAACCGCAATTACAAAAGAGATTGGAAGAAGTAGAGATTTCTAAGTTATCTCAAGAAACAGGAGTTGGGGAGCCGACGTTAGTTGATATTATAGATGCGCTTATTAGTCCAGAAAGAGATATGAGGGATGAGTTGCCTAAACCACTTCTGAAAAAAGGGATTTTGAAATTAGAAGATTTAAAACGTGGTATGGAACTAGAAGGAACAGTTCGTAACGTTGTTGATTTTGGTGCTTTTGTTGATGTTGGCGTAAAGCAAGATGGTTTAGTACATATTTCTAAACTTAGCAAACAGTTTGTAAAGCATCCGTTAGATGTTGTATCAGTAGGGCAAATTGTAAAAGTATGGGTAGATGATATTGATACAAAAAAAGGACGCGTTGCACTATCTATGTTGCCGATTGAATAGTAAGAGAAGAGAGCAGACGAAACTGCTCTTTTTTTATGGAATAAAAAGTGTAATGGATTATGAGCTTTGATGTATTTTGCTATAATAAAACCAGCATTCATTTAATAATTTAATTTGATACCGGTTTTTTTCGAAATATGCACGTTGCATTTGTTTTTTTAGCCACGTAGGCATAGGAATCCCTCCTTGTTTAATCCTGCTCTCAAAAATCTAAAATGCTATTGATGAGAGGTTGGTGAGTGGATTTCTATTCATGTTTTGTTTTTAGAAACCACGTTTCTTACATGAGGATGGGTATATGTACTATTTAATATATGTATAAGAAGGGAGAAAAGTGTAAAAATATTTTTTTGTTTAGGAGGAATGAGAGTGGATGAGCAAGAAATTCAGCGACTAGTGGAAGAAGTGTCACTACAATACTTTGAGAGGCCGTTCTTACATAAAGCAGTGTTTAATAATAGATTACGTACAACTGGTGGGCGTTATTTATTGAAGAGTCATAATATCGAACTGAATTATCGATATTACGAAGTGTATGGTGAAGAAGAGTTAGTCGGGATTATTAAACATGAGCTTTGTCATTATCACTTACATATTGCAGGAAGAGGGTATAAGCACAGGGACAGGGATTTCCGTGAGTTGTTAAAGAAAGTTGATGCACCACGTTTTTGTAAACAAATGATTAATGAAGAGAAGGAAAAAAAGATTTATAAGTATGAATGTATGGAGTGTTCACTTCAATATGTAAGAAGGCGTCAAATAAATACAAAAAGATATGTCTGTGGAAAGTGTAAAGGGAAACTCAAACCGATATCGAAAACATCTTGACAGTAAAAACGCAATCCAGTATATTATAAACATGTCACGTTTGAACAAGATGTTGTTAAAAACTTCTTGACTTACAGAGAGAATTTTTATAAGATACAAATTGTCTTCATTATTCCGCAGTAGCTCAGTGGTAGAGCTATCGGCTGTTAACCGATCGGTCGTAGGTTCGAGTCCTACCTGCGGAG
>NZ_JAALFZ010000034.1:0-18972 GCF_011800505.1 Bacillus sp. EKM501B
TTAAAAATGGCCTCTTCTTCTCCTGGGTTTCCTCCGGTTCCGTTGTCTGTTCCCGTTCCGCCTCCTGGGTTTCCTCCGGTTCCGTTATCTTTCCCCGTTCCGCCTCCTGGGTTTCCTCCAGTTCCGTTATCTTTCCCTGTTGTGTTTTCCATTTTTTTAATAATAGGGTTTTTAGCACTGTGTACTAACGGCATTATGCCATACTGTGATTTATGAACCACATTTTCCACCTTGCTATTTTCCGTTTGTGTTCCTTTATCTTCTTTGTTAGGTTTTTCTTTTTCAGGACTAGTTTCTTTTTTATGAGTCCCACTCAATTCCCACTGCCACATTACAGGAGAGAAAACATCTATATTGATGTTTGGATCTTTTAACTTCACATGCAGATCAATCTTTATATCCCCTTCATTACGAGGAGCTATTGTAATTTCTCCTGCTTCGCTTTGAAGAAAATCACTTGTACGATCCTCACCATCAATATGTAAGAATCCTGTACTTCCATCTAGTTTAAATTCTTCTGGAATCTTTATCTTCAAAATTTGCGGAGATTCCATTTTAATTACTTTCGCAGTATCACTAAATGTAATTCCCTCTGTATAAAGTCTATCCTTTACTTCTTTAATAGCGTTTCCTAAAGATATTTTATTTACAGGATCATAATAAAAATTATTTTCTTTATTATATTTTTTTGTAAATTGAATTACATTTTGCAGTTGTAATTTCGTTGTATCTGGCAAATCACTTTGACCGATTTCTTCCATGTTTAAACTAGGTAATTTCGCAATTAAATTCTCGATTTGTTTCTTTATTCGAGCATCTGGTTGTTTCATTAATGTATTTATGAAGATTTCTTGCTTTCCATCATTCGACATAGATTGCTTTAACTTCTTAATTACCGTCTCTTGAATATCACTTTCTAACTTTCCTGCAAGTTCTGTATCATATTCAGATACTTGTTTTTTTACATCTGCTAAATATTTTTGAATCGCTGCAGCATCAGTTAAAATATTTGGTTCTTTCTCTGAAAACGTAAATTGATTTGAAATACTTTTATTAGCTGATTCCAATGCACTTAATTGCTTTAAAGCATCGCCTGTATTCATATCATTCATATATTGATTGAATTGATTTGTGAAATTATTCGCTAACAAATTGTTATCAGTTTGCATTTTTTGAAAGTTATTAAAACCATCTAAGTACGTACTGTTAGATTTATTCCCTTCATCTAACGCTTGACCGAAACCTTTTAAAACATCCTGAAATCCTTTGAAACTATTAACAGAAACACCTGTATAATCTTGTACTGTTTTAAATTGATTTGTGTAATTTGCTAACGGACTATGTATATCTTTTTTATACATAGTTGTTTGAACGTTTCCTTTTTCAATTATTTTACCTATATTATCTTGTGCACCTTGTAGCTTACCGATAATACTCGCAAAATAAACGTCGATTATTTGCTTATTGAAATCTTCTAAAATAACAGAAGCTGTATTTTCTGCCTCAGCTTTCAAATCCTTATTCCCAGTTGCATTTACTTTGTAGTTTAACGTTAATTTCTCCGGAATCTCTGAATCAATCGCAACTGCTTTCCTAGAAAAATCATTTGGAATAACAATCATCATATTGTAATTATTATTTTTCAATCCATTTTCTGCTACCCCGCGACTAACTACGTACCATTCTTGTTTCGTATTTTTATTTACATTTTTAACAAATTGATCTCCAAATGCTATTTTATTGCCCTCAAATACAGTGCCCTGATCTTCATTTACCAACGCAACTGTCATTTTTGGTGTAGTATTCTCATTAGCTTTCTTAACATTTTGATTTAATGCTAAATAGGAGACCCCTGTCGATAGTACAAGAGCTAAAATAATAAACAACAAGATGCTCCATTTGAACTTTTTCACTACTTATCACTCCTGCGACTGCGAGTCTATCTGATGAAAGACTTCGTATCTTACTCTAGTTTTAAAGTAATTTAGCCATACAACGTATGGTTGCATGGCTAAATTATATATTTCTTTTTATCTGTCTTATTGTAGACCGAAATTACGAGAAAGATCTTCGTCATGTCTAGCAACAGCTTCTGCAGTTTTATTAAGCTGCATATTAATTTCTTGTAATAGCTGTGCGAAGTTTTGTACTTTTGGCTTTAATTGATTGAACTGTTGGTCAAAACCTTCGAAAGCACGACCTTCCCATTCTCCTCTTAATTCATTTTGTAAGTTTTGTAGTTGACGTAAAATGTCCTCAATTTGATTTGCACCTTGTCCATATCGAGTCGCTTTCGATTTAAGCTCCTCTGGTGACATACGAATTTGTCCTGCCATTATTAAATCCCCCTTAAAATTAAAAAATAGTAAAATTAACCAATAATCAATTCTACAAATTGATTATATCAATAATTTAAAAATTTCTAAACAAAAAAATGATATTTTTCCAAAATTTCTCTTTTACTATAATAACGATATATTGTATAATACTAATTTATTTGTTTTTTAAGCACACTCTATAAATCTACTATAAAATAAAGGCAAGCCATCTATTTTATACTTATTCGCTTTAAATTCCAGCGATAAAGTAGCCACTAAATCATTATTTTCTCTTCTCTCATTCAGACTATTCTACTCACTTCAAAGTCATAATTACCTGCCTTTCAACAAACCCAAACTCTTCGTACATCTCTTTTGCAAAATTCCCAGCAAATACATTCAACCGAATTTCTAAATACTTCTCCTTTAATTCCTTAATACCAGCTTCCATCAGTTCTCGCGATAATCCTCTCCCGCGATATTCTGGGAAAACGTACAATTCATATATAAATCCAAGTTTTTCACGAGAAAAATAGTCTGTATTTTCCCCTATTAATATCCATCCCATTACTTTATTTTTTTCTTTAACGATTAAATAGTATGCTCCTTTTTCTACAATCGGCTTTGTAATTTCAATCGCTTTCTCGGTACTTAATTGACAATTGCCTCTCGTCCCTTCAAAAAGCGATTGAGCCGCACATTTTAATATTTCATTGGTATCTTCTTGATTCGCCTTAATTATCATTTTTACAACTCCCCTTGAATAATAGGCATTGCTATCGCTTGTTCAAGATTCTCCGCTTCCATAACAATTGCTGTTAATCCGTGTTCTGTACTTGTTTCATGGAGCTCTCCCTTTTCCCAAAACACAGCTTGTCCCGCCTCTATATTTATCTTTTCTTTATTTACCCCACATACATATCCTGCTCCTTTCACAATAAGAAGCAGTTGAGATACAACTGCTTCTTGATTACCGATGATTCCATTCTCG
Source organism: Bacillus sp. EKM501B (assembly GCF_011800505.1). Lineage (NCBI taxonomy): Bacteria > Bacillati > Bacillota > Bacilli > Caryophanales > Bacillaceae > Bacillus > Bacillus sp. EKM501B. The sequence continues at coordinate 3,310 of NZ_JAALFZ010000034.1, forward strand.
TGTAAATGCATAGCACCGATATGTATATTCCCTCGATGGTTTAATATTTTCGACATGATGAAATTAGATTGAAATACTGATAGGTGCTTTCCTACTTTTTCACTAAAATCAAAAATTTTCATTACTAGTCCTCCTTATACGTATAAAACCATCCTTACTGTCTGCATCATATGTCCTTCAAAGTCTTCTTCAAATTGCTCTAATTCAGCAAAACCTTTCGCTTCATAAAAGCGTTTTCCTTTTTCATTTGCAGCTTCTACATGTATGTACAACTTCCGTATCCCATTTAATGCTTTAATTCCTTTTTGTAATAAAGCACTTCCGATCCCTTTTCCTTGCTGATCTGGTAACAAATAAATCGCACCTAATTCCGCTTCATTTTGTAGTCTAACAGGTGAAAAGTTCGCAAACCCTATCACTTCTCCTTCTTCTTCCGCAACGAATAAATGCGTATTTTTAAGACGATATTTCATTTTTTCATCAGAATATGCCTCGTCTAAAAAACTGTCTTGAATTTCTCTTGGAATAATGCCTTCATATGTATCATGCCAAGCTATTTTTGCTACTGATTGTACAGCATGAATATCTTCTTGCTTCATTTCTCTAATTATATATGTCATCTCGATGTCTCCATTCTCTTTAAATTATATTCTGCTAATATACTAGAAGAAATGGCAGAACCATTTTCATAATTCACCTTAATTAATTTTAATTTCTCAATTGAAGCTGTTACAAAATCAAACTTTCCATAAATATATTCCATTACACTTAAAAACTGCTTTGTATGTAATCTATTTGCAATTGTACAATGCGGAACCCATTTTCCCGGTACGTAATATGAATTTGGGTTGTCATGAAAAGTTTTAAAATAATCATGATAAGAATGATGAAGTTTTAACAATTCATTGGTAACAGTCGGCGCTAGAAAGACCGTTCCATTAGTAGGAAAAATTCCAACAGAAGGAAAAGTTACTGCATCCATATTTTCTTGAATAGCTACAAACTCCCCTAGTTTCTCAGTATACAAATGAACATCTAACTCATTATAATCAGCTAACGTAATATGAGGTTCTACTCCAGCTAGTTGATTTGTTCCAATTACATTTGTTAATTCATTTTGCAGTTCTGTAATTTTATTAGTAAACACACGATCAAATGTAGCAATAATAGCGTACAATCTTTCTCACCCCTTCGTTACACATAGCGCTTCCCATTCTTCACGAATCATGCCCATTCGAATAGAATCATAGTATGTTCCGTTATAATAACGACACTTTCGCATTCTACCTTCTAAGCTCATTCCTATTTTCTCCGCTACTTTCATCATTCGTTCATTACCAGACCAAGTCGTGAGCCCTACTCTACCAATTTCCATCTTTTCAAATAATAAATCTCGATATAACGTTAACGCTTCTGTACCGTAGCCACCATTCCAGTAAGTTGGATTATAAATAACAATTCCCATCTCCAACCAACGCGTCGGTTTATGCTCCCAATAAAATCCGACCGTCCCTATAATTTGACCGTTATTTTCTATAATTAAATTTGACAGTGGTTCTTCTTGCAAACGAGTTTGCATCTTCTCTTTATAGGAAGAGTATTCTTGCATTGAAAACGGAAAATACGGTGCATCCCATTTTTTCCATTCTGGATTTTCTTCTTTAAACACGAGATTCCATAATGTTTTTATATCTGATTCTTCTATTGTACGAATTGTAACTTTCTTCCCCATTAATACAACGTTTTGCATAATTCCCTCCTGCATTCCTCTTTATTTCATATATAATTATAATATTTTTTCAGAAAAATCAAAACTAATATCGTTTATTATATTGTATAATTTTGTTATTAGATACCAATTATTGATTTAGAAAGCTGGTGATTCAGTGAAGAATCGATTTAGTATTGCTTTATTTCTCACTATTGTTACGACAAATATTATTCTATATTTCTTCTTACCATCAAATATTGTTACGAAATGGAACTTTAATGGAACGCCTACATCAACAATGGATAAAAGCACTTTTGTAATCGTAAATATAATTATATGTTCCTTCTTATTCTTTGTATTTTTAGCTTTATCTAAAGCAGCGAGTAACCAGAAATTTCTCCATTGGATCGGCAACACAATGTTACTATTCTTATTTTTTGTCGATATTGTCATCGCCCTCATCGCTCTTGGCTTTTCACTTCCTCTTGATCATTTCATATTTTTAGCATTAGGGCTTTTATTTATATTAATAGGTTATTTCAGTTCCAAAATTGATACGACTAAATCAACCGTTTCATTAGAATGGAATGATAAGCACCTTGAAAAAAGAGCTTCAAATATTAGTAGTATTTCAATGATGATAGCAGGTATTTTTTTAGCGATACTTCCTTTTATCGTTTCTGCTCCCTATAGAGGTTATGCTATACTAGCAATTCTTTTAGGAATGACGCTTATCATTCTGCCGAGTACGATTTATTTACTTATTAAAGACAGCAAGCAATCTACTCCTTTAAAAAAATAGGAGGTTATATCCCTCCTATTTCAGCTTAATGTTTTATTTTTCACTTTTTCTATCTCAACTAAAATCCCTTTCTCTATCCAACCCTCTACGCCATCTTTTTTAATTAAATCATATCCTGAACAGCTATCATCAATGAGAGAAACGATATCTCCCTTCCTAACGCTTATTTGCGCACAAGAAATATCAGTTTTCACTGTATATTCACCTGACTTAAGTTGTTTCATATATTCATTTTTTACAGTGAGCACATTATTCGTTTCCTTTTGTTTACATACGGTGTAATCTTGCATCTTCTCGATAGGCTCTATGTAATAATACGGATATGTCACTCCGCCCTGCATTTCTGAATTCGCATTAAAATCCGCTATTACTTCGTACGCTGGAAAATAGTCTACATATGTATAAGAAAACGTATCGTCCGTTTGTTTCCTCTGAATAATAAGTACGTTTAATTGCCCTGCTTCTTTAATTGCATTTCCTCCATCAATTGCAATAATTTTTTTCTCCTTATCAATAACTGGATTATTAGACGGTGCTTCTTCAGAATAGTTCACGACAGGCCAATGACCGACTATTACATACTTATTTGCTTTATGTGATTGATTGAAAAACTCCGGCATTGCTATCGCATTTTTGCGCTCAGTTTCTTTCCAATCTACTCTATCTTCTAGACCGGCATGCACAAAAATATAATCTTCTGTTTCAATCGCTGTTGGCAACTCTGTTAGCCAATATAGTTCTTGTGAAAATTCACTTAACAATGCTTCTTTCACTTCACGAATTGAAGTGCCCTCATGAACTGAAAAACCCAATTGCTCTAGCCATTCATTAAAAATTGAATGCTTCCTCGTACATAAATAATTAATAAGACCAGGATTTTCATTTAGAAGAGCATCAACTAAAACTTCACAATTCCCTTCAACAACGTGAACCTTTGAATTGTTCTTTACAAGATTCATAACGTAGTTTACTACGCCTACGCTATCTCGTCCTTTCTCGCAAAGATCTCCATTAATAATTAAATAATCTTCATCTTTAAAGTTAACTTTATGTAGTGCTTCTTTTAAAAGATTTAATTCTCCATGAATATCAGATATGACAATAACTCTAGCATCATTAGGGATTGATAGTTTCTTTATTTTTTTCAAGTATAAGCGCTCCAATCATTCTCTTTATTAAATTAAAACAATTCGACAAAATACACTATATAACCTTTTCAAATACATATACCATAACTTACAACCTATTTACGGTTCAATAATAACTTAATAAATAAGAAGAAGTTGTTCCCAACTTTTGCGGGACAACTTCTTCTTATTATTATTTATAATTCTTTATGAAAAGAATAACTCACCTTATCATACCCTTCTCTTTCATAAAAACGATGAGCATCAATTCTTGAAAATGCTGACGTGAGGACGATAGACTCACATTCGTTTTCCTTTCCCCAGTTCTCTATATACGAAAGTAATACTTTCCCATGTCTTTTTGAACGATGTGCTTCTGCTGTTACAAGGTCATATACGAAAACGTGTTTCTTATTATAAAAGTTCGTACAAATTGCTACACCTGCAAGACTAACAACTTCATCATTCTCATTACACAGCGAAAATAGTTTATAATCTTCTTCTTTCATTTTTCGAAATAAAGAGCTTGTTTCCTCTTTTGAAAGTTTCGTTCTTAATTGCTGTAAAACAGGTAATACTTCATGTAATTGCTCTTCTGTTACTACTTCTTTAACATTCATTTTTAACTCTCCTCTAACTATTTATTTAATTTTCTAAATATTATATCATTATTATAGAAAGTAACTGCCCTTCACTTAAGTGACAGTTTAAGTGTTTTTTATAAGGCCAGTTTTAAAGGAGAGTTTTATATGGATTTTACTATCCCATTGCAATTACAAAGTAACACACCTATTTACTTGCAAATTTACGAATATATTAAAGCTGAAATTATACAAGGGACTATTTCTGTCGGCACACGTCTACCCTCACACAGAAATTTAGCATCACAACTTAATATTAGCCGCATTACTGTTGAATCAGCTTATCAACAATTATTAGCTGAAGGTTATGCAGAAAGTAAACCGAAACGTGGTATTTTTGTAGCAAATTTCGATATTGACGTTATCCCAAATAAAAAGCCAAATGCAGCAAAGAAGACGAGCAATTTGATAGACGAAAAATTTGAATATGATTGTAGCCAAGGACTTATTGATCAAAATACATTTCCGATTACAAATTGGAAACGAGCATTACAAGAATCCATACTTACATACGAAAATGCACTATTTGCCAAAGAAGACCCTCAAGGTGAATTCGCTCTTCGAGAGCATATATCAACATATTTATATCATTCTCGCGGTGTCCATTCTTCACCTGATCAAATTGTGATTGGCGCCGGAACGCAGCCACTTCTCTGGCTACTACTTCAACTGCTTGGCCCTACAAAAGAATACGGCATTGAAAACCCTGGATTTCACCGTATACACGCAATCATTAAAAGCTGTGATAGACAAATTCATCCCATACCATTGGATGAAAAAGGGATTGATATTTCTAGTTTATACAATACAAATTCCAATGTCGCATACGTTACACCATCACACCAATTTCCACTCGGGATTATTATGCCTTTATCTAGAAGATTAGAATTGTTAAAGTGGGCTAATGATTGCAGCGGATACATTATTGAAGATGACTATGACGGAGAGTTTCGCTACGCTGGTAAGCCGATTCCTTCTTTACAAAGTCTTGATTCAAATGAACGCGTTATTTATATGGGGACTTTCTCAAAATCTTTTTTACCTTCTTTACGAATGGGATATGTTGTTTTACCACCACACCTTTTAAAAACATATCAAGAACTGCATGGAATTTTCAAACAAACAGTCGCTACAATACAACAACTTGCTTTTGCTAACTTTATACAAAGCGGGAATTGGGAACGTCACCTTAATCGGAGTCGTACACTATATAAAAGAAAACATCATGCGTTAGTAAAATCCATTATGAAAGAAATGGGGGCTAATGTTCAAATTCTTGGTGAACAGTCCGGACTTCATATTGTTTTATGTGTCCATAACAGTATGAATGAAAATGAACTGATTGAATCCGCTAAAAAACAAAGCGTTAAATTATACCCACTTTCTCCATATGATTTCGTGAATGATTTACGTAAGGAATCATACGTATTACTCGGCTTTGGTAGTATTCCAGAAAATAAAATTGAAACGTTGGCTACATTATTAAAAGACGCTTGGTTTCCTAGTTGCAAGGAAACTTTTTAACAGTGGATTTAACTTGTAACATGTTAACAATTCAACAAAATAAAAAAGAAGGCTGTTCCAAAATAACTTTTTGGACAGCCTTCTTCTAGTTATTCACCTGACCTAGCTTTCCTTCCCGGACGTTTCACACCAGTCGTTTCTGTTGAATAGGAAGCTTCGATTATAGCGGCTGGATCTACAGAGAGAACGAGATCTTTCATTTTCGGATAAATGAATCGGTTTGTAATGCAATAAATGATTCTCTTATGCTCCCCTAAAAAACCACCTTCTCCATGTAGATACGTAACAGATAGTTGCAATTCTTTCATAAGTAAATCGCCTATTTCTTTATTCTTACCAGAAATAATCATAACGCTCTTACCTTGATTAATACCATCTAATATAAAATCAATCATCTTCGTAACAATATAGAAAATTGCTAATGAGAACATCGCTTGTTCGATTGAAAATAAAATGGCAACAAAGATGAAAATAACTGCATTTACTGCAAGTAAAAATGTACTAATCGGTACATTAAAGTGTTTATTCATCCAAACTGCTAACATTTCCGAACCGTCAATTGCTCCACCCATTTTAACAACAATCCCAACACCAATTCCAAACAGTACTCCACCATAAAGTACAATTAATAACTCAGAAGTCGTAATTGCTGGAAATGGTTTTAAATAAATTAATCCGAGTGTTGTAACTACATTCGCATAAGATGTACGGATAAAAAATTTCTTTCCCATTACTTTTGCAGTAAATAATAAAATTGGGATATTAATTCCTAAGAACACACCATAAAGCGGCAATCCTGCGACTTTATTTGCCATAATAGCAATAGCCGTTACCCCGCCATCTACTAATCCATTAGGTGCTAAAATAAGCTCTAATGAACCTGCTACTATAATTGAGCCAATTGTTAATAATACGTATTCAAATACTTTCTTCATTCATTACCCCCAAAACTTATATATTTTCTTAGTATTATTTTAACGTAATTTGACTACTAATTCAAAGGTATCGATTTATATACACAAAAGTTTCTCCTTTATCGCTATTTTTATGTAACACATGTAACGCGTAATACTAAAAACACACTTACAAATTAAAAGTAAGTGTGTTTTTAACATCTATTTAATCTTTACGTACGGCTTCATTTTTAATTTGAATATTTCCTCAACTGCCCTTTGATATCCACCGGCATTTCTAAGCGACTCTCCCACTTTACGACTATTCTCCTTAAACGTCACATCATCCATTACTTTCTTTACAGTCTCACGTAACAATTCAGAAGTTAACTCGTTGCGATTAAGTCTTATTCCTGCCCCTACTTCAGTCAATCGTTTTGCAACGAATGGCTGATCTCCTGTTACCGGAATTACAACTAATGGAACACCGTAATATAACGCTTCACTCGAACTATTCATACCACCATGTGTCACGAATACATCAGCATGCTGTAAAACTTCTAATTGCGGGACATAATTATACAACTTAAAGTTTTTCGGGATATTTTCAAATTGACTTATATTTATCTTCTTACCAACGACTAATACGACTGTCGCATCAACATCTTTAAACGCTTCAAAACATTTTTCATACAAAGCAGGTTGTTCATTAAAAACTGTTCCCATAGAAATGAAAATCACTTTTTCATTTTTTAAATCTTCGGTAGGAAAACTCCCCACTTCTTTTCGAGTAGCAATTGATGGACCTACAAATTTATACGATTCATCAAATACCTCTGAACGTGGCTGATATTCTTTTGAAGTATATACAATCGTAATATCACCAGGATGGTTCATAATATCATACATACTATTACATTTCATTCCATACTGCTTATTCCATCTTTCCATTCCCGCTAAACAAGATTGATATAATGGATCCATTTCATCTACTTGTCTCGATTCTTGCCCATCATGAAAATTAATGTACTGATTAACAGCAAACGTTGTACAGGATGAAACGCTTGGTAATTGTAAAATATTCGCTATAATACGTCCTACTGGAAAATGATTATCATATATTAAATAATCGTATTTTTCCTCTTTTGTTTCTTCTACAATTTGAGTAACAATACGCTCTGATGCTTCAATCATATGAGATAGCATCGTCAAAGGGCTCCCACCTTCATTTACTCGTTCCATAATATTAATTTGAGAGAGAAAATTCTCAAACACTCGGAATTCCGCACCTGTTGCTTCAACCTTCTTTCTATAATCTTCAATACAATAAGAAACAACTGTTTCCCCTCGCTGAATTAACTCACTTACAATAGCTAAAGTCGGATTAATATGACCTTCCCCAGGAAAATTTATTACGAGTACATTTGCCATAACATTCTCTCCTATCCAATTAATATAATAAAATTAACAATTAATTATATTAATTAATTTAAGTCTATTATAAATGAATGCATTCTACTTCTTCATGCTTTTCTCTTCATTTTATTATTGAGAAATATTTTCTATAGTCTACATTATTGTGATTCACAATCTTATAAATCAATGCTTAATTTTACTTTTACTCTTCATAGATTTAAAGATACGAGTCTTACATTCAAGTATTACCACCATTATTTTTAGACAATTCATACAAAAATAGAGAAATATAATATTTTTAATGAGTTTTCACTATAAATGTAAGTATGCTGTCTATCTTTTTATCTTTATCCTCATAACACATCATCTGTTATATAATGAATTTATGGAATTTACAGAAAAAGGAGTCTTTTCATGTTACAACAACTATTCAATTCACCTATTCTATCCGTTCAAGCCTTGCACCCAGGTTATGAAGATCATGCAAGTGATGTTTTTCTCGTTCAAACAGAAGATACAGAAGTTATCGTTCGTGCTTCTAAAATGAATGAAGAACCAAATAATGATTTTTGGTGGGGATGTAAAAATCTATTTGGAATTGATCCAAGGAACGTCCATCATTTAGAAACTGTACATACATTGCTGCAAGAACATACGAATCTTCCTATCCCAACAATATTAGAAAAACATGTTTTAAATAGCCGTGAATTTGTGGTGGTCGAAAAGTTAGTAGGTAACACAGTTCAATCTTTTATCGAGCAACCAGATTCTATTTTATTCAGCCTAGGAAAAGGACTTGCAGAAATACATAAATTTAAAGCCGATTTCATAGGAAATCCGTCAGGCACGTTCCAAGTTCCACTAGATGAATTCCAATCACATATTTTAAACGTGAGTAAAGAGCTTGTGAATATGTTTTATTCCGATGATGAAAGCATAAAAAATGCATTCCCTACCTTTGAATCACAACTTTCTTCCCTGTCCGTACCAAAGGAATCTACACTCGTCTTAATTGATATGGATCCTACTCAATTTTTATCTGACGGTACAACTATTACGGGTTTAGTAGATAGTGAAGCTTACGCTGTTGCTCCGCGAGAACTTGATTTTATCGGACTAGAATATGTACTTACCGAAAAAGAAGCACATGCCTTTAAAAGTGGTTACGAAACAATTATGTCTATTCCTCACTTAGAAGAATATAGACAGCCTTATCGTTATTTATACCGACTGTTATCTGTGCAAGGTAATGTGGAATTAAAAAAATGGTTAAGTCACCCATCCTATTTTTAAATACGAATGAGAGGGAATATACAATGGATATTCAGAAAAAGCGTTCTGTAACAGAAAGTGAAATACAGCAAATGAAGGATTTGGCTTATATTTGTGGGCAACAAGACAATCTTGATTACTCTTCAGATTTACATATCAACTTTTTAAAAAATCGAAATGAAGATTATATAAACGATTTTCTTCTTTATAACGGTACTCAATTAATTGGCGCTTTAAATATGTATGATTTCGAAAGACCAACAAAGCTTGAACTAATAGGCTTTGTACATCCTCATTTTAGAAAACAACGTTTCGGAACTATCCTTTTACAAACTGCAATGAAAGAAATACAAAATAGAGAGACAGATGAAGCTCTTCTTATTATTAATGGGGATTCTATTTCTGGGAATGAATTTGTAAAACATATGAAGTTACCATATTTATATAGTGAATATAGTATGGAGTGCAAAACAAACGAAATTCAAAAAACAACAGATAATAATATACAGCTTACTCTTGCACCTTCAGAATCACTTCTTGATCTTATTAAAATTTCTAGTAAAGCTTTTGGTGATTCAGTAGAAAATACGACTACATGGTTACAAAAAATGATGAATTCATCTTCCCATCAAGTTTACAGTGCCCTTATTGCTGGAAAAGTGATAGGAACAATTACAGTTTCTAAACAAGAGCAATCTACTACACTATCAGGATTCGCCGTTCATCCTTCTTATCAAGGTAAAGGATACGGAAAAGATATTCTTTGTAATATAGTACATACCCTTATTACAGAAGGAGTTTCAACAATTGAATTAGACGTCGAAACGAAAAATATCCACGCTTTAAAACTATATACACAATGTGGTTTTGAAATTAAAACGAGGCATGACTATTATAATTTAATGAATTTTTAGGTGAATACATATGTTAACAAAACAATTTATTCTAATTATGATATTTTAGCAGACATCTATAATAAACATTGGGGACATTTTGTTGAATACTCCCATCCAGCCTCGTTTTACAAGATGCTCTTCCCTACTCTCGTATATTAGATCTTTGTTGCGGGACTGGTCATCTCTGCCGGTGATAGTTTAATTTAGTTGAACTAAAAAGTGTGTTTCACAAAGTTTACTCCGTATTACATAACGAGGGTATATTCGCATTTGATATGAATAAAAAAATAAAAAAACTGAATCGAAATGATTCAGTTTTTTCTTAATATATTTACAACTGCAGTTGTTTCGTCATTTTCTTTATAGACACGCGGAATTCTTCTATCTAGCATACATGTAACTTCATAGTTTATTGTACCTAACATATCCGCTATTTCTTCTACTGCGATATTTTCTTCACCTTGTTTACCGTAGAATACTACTTCGTCTCCTACTTGTACTGGCATCGCTTTTGAAACATCCAACATTAACTGATCCATACAAACACGGCCAATAACAGGTACTCGAACCCCGTTAATTAACGCATAGCCTTTATTAGATAATTGACGATTATAACCATCAGCATAACCAATTGGTACAGTCGCAATCCATTCTTCACCAGTTGTTACATACGTATTCCCATAACTTACACCACGATTCTTCTTCGCATGTTTAATATGAGCTACTTTTGATTTTAACGACAACGCAGGCTGTAAAGAAACGACTGAATGATCCACTTCTTTTGATGGATACATACCGTACACTCCTATTCCAACGCGTACCATATTTTGAAATGTGTTACTTAATTCCATTGATCCCGCACTATTTGAACTATGAATATATGGTATTTGAATTCCTAATTCTTTCGCTGTATTAACAGCCTTTTCAAATAAACTTGTTTGCATATTCGTATATGATTTATCGATTTCATCTGCCGTAGAGTAATGCGTAAATATCCCTACTACCTCTACATACTCCATACGGTTTAATTCTTCTAAAAATGGTTTAACTTCTTCTTCTTGTAAACCGATACGACTCATTCCTGTATCAATTTTCACTTGAATTTGTACTTTCTTTTGAAGACGGTTTGCAATTTCATTTATACCATGTAAATCTTCTACTCTATAAACAGTCATCATAACGTCATATTGAATTACATCTTCTACAGCCGCTACTGGTGTGTATCCTAAAATTAAAATTGGTACAGTAATTCCTGCTTCTCTTAATTCTATTGCTTCATCTACAAATGCAACTGCAAGTTGATGTATTCCCGCTTCAATTGCAGCTTTGGCAACTTCAACTGCCCCATGGCCATACCCATTCGCTTTTACAGCAGCCATCATCTTAATTTCTTCATCATTTACATGTTTTTTAAATTCTTTTACATTATGTTTTACAGCATTTAAGTCAATTTCTACAATTGTATCTCTTCCATATTTCAAACTCATTGGTCTAACTCCTAACTCAATAATTGCATTCCATTCTATTTCACGTTTCATATGACCTTTTACAATATAATACTTTTCATTATGCTAGTCAAACTACTAGAATTTTCGGAATTTTGAGTATGATATAATATCCTCAAGAAACTATTATATACGGAGACGAGGAGAATTACAATGTTTGTTCAATCTGCATTGCATCAACTAAAAGTTGCTATTGATACTTCTATTTATATGCTTAACCAATATAGTGAAAACGATTTAAAAATACAACCGATTCACTCAAAACGATCATTATTTGAAATGTGTGCACATCTTTCTCTTATTTGTCATGCTGATTTACTCATTTTAAATGGTATTTCAGAAAAAGAATTACATACCTTTTATATAGAACATACACCCGTAACAGTTGCTCACATGCAACAAACGATGATTGAAGGATACAACCTTCTCTCTAAAACATTTCTTTCCTACTCCCAAATAGAATTAGCAGAAGTTATGACTGCCTATTGGGGGATTTCTTATTCGCGCTTTGAATGGTTACTTGAAATCGTTGCACACTTTTATCATCATCGTGGACAAATTCATATTTTATTATGCGAGCATATGAAAGATCCTCGCATTCCTTTATTTGAGTGATTTTCCACTCATTCATTAATTAGCTACAAAACCAATAAAAAGTATCATTCCTAATAAAATAAATGTTTGAGCATAACCTCCTATTTTCATAAGATAAATAGAAATGATAGGTCCTATACTAGTACCTAAAAATAAAATAAAAGTATATTCCCCTTGCTTTCCCTCCTAATTGACCTCCAAGAGAAACTAAAGACGGAACGGATATAGCAATACCTATTACAAAACAGACACTCATCATTACAAGTAGAGATAGATCCGAAACAAAGCCCATTGAACTTAGACTAAAAATAACAATCAACAATCCTCCTTGAAGAACTTTCCTTACTTCAAACCTCTTTGTTAAAAGACCTGCAAGTGGTGACAGCAACATACCAAACAGCCCTGCTAAGCGAAAATAAAGGATTTGTTCTGCAGTTAAATTGTAAGTAGGAGAGCTCAAATAATTCCCTAAAACAGTATACATATTAACAAAAGCCATTATTAAAACAGGATTTTTCACACTGACTAACTATTAGTTTTAAATAATTCGCAACTTCTTTAAGGCATAAGAAATTCCGCCTTCACTCGCCTTCGTTGTAACGAAATCAGCCCTTCTCTTCAACTCCTCTCCACCATTTCCCATCGCAACTCCTAATCCTACATACTGCAACATCTCAATATCATTTCCACCATCGCCAAAAGCAATGGCTTCTAATTTACTAATGTTTAAATGTTCCAATACTTTTTGAATTGCAGTTAGCTTCGATACTTTACTATCTTCCAATACATTTATAACGTAACCATGAAAACGCTCAAACGTAAGTGCTGGATATCTTTCAATGAATTTTTGAGCTTCTGTATCATCAGCATACAGACATATGCAATACATCTCATCTGATAAGTTTCTAACTTTGTCAGGATACCGCTCTAAATTTAAAGTTTCATTTAACGCTCGCATGACACGTTCATCTTTGGAAGCAATATTATTCATTGCAAATTCTTCTGTAAAGTAAGAAACACTGTGACCATGTAATTCAGCAAAATTTGAAATATCATGAACGATTTCGCTTGAAAGTACTGATTTATGTATAACTTCTTTCCCACATTTTATATGTGCACCATTTGCTGAAATAAACGTATTTATACCTAGTTCCTTAAATTGTGAGCATAAACTATACGGTCTTCCAGTTGTAACAACTACGTGAATTCCTTTATCTATTAACCTTCGTATCGCTTCTTTTGTACTTTCGTGCATGCTTCTATCAATCTCACTTAATAACGTACCGTCAACATCGAAAAATACAACTTTGTACATAAGTCTTTACATCCCGTCCAAATGATTCGTATCATTAATGAAATGCACCGTTTTTTGTTCACCCTCAATTTCAATTAAACTTATTCCCGTATCTCCCATTTTGAAATAGTAGTCCATTGAAATTGGCATTTTGAAAAATGCACGTAATAGACTATTAATTACGCCTCCATGGGCAACAATTGCAATTCGATCATATGTATTCTCTATCATAATTTTAGAAAAGATTCCTTCTATTCTCATTCGAAACTCAATAAATGATTCTCCGTTTTCAAAACGGTCATGAAGAAACTTTGGCTCTGGATATTTCTTTGCTTCTTCAAATGATAAGCCTGCTTGCACTCCATTATTAAACTCCATTAATTCCTCTTCTAATTGAATTGGACAACCAATTGCTTCTGCTAATGTTTCACCCGTTTCGCGAGCGCGTTTTAATGTGCTTGCCCAAATGAAATCTGGCGCAAAATCTTTTTTCACTTTCTGTACAAGTCTTTGTACTTGTTGTCTCCCTTTGTCAGTTAACTCAAAATCAGCTCGACCTTCATGCACATGTAAAATATCAGCTTCTGATTCTCCGTGGCGTATTAGTAGTATTTGCATGTTTCTCTCTCCCTTTATTTAACATTCATAAAATTCCATTATATCACTTTTTAAGATTCGAAAATAAAAAAGGAACGGTCTCCCGTCCCTCATCCATTCACTTTTTCCGCATCATTCCAATAATATTTACTAAACGCTTCTGTTAACACATCAATTGTGTTATATAATTCATCTAACGTATTATCAACACCACCAACTTCAATTAACATCGCATTTTTCGATAAATCTTGATTATAAACGCCATTTCCATCTTTTTTATACTTTGGAAAAATCCCTCTACTTAATCCGTAGTAGTTTTCATCTAAATAACTATTGATGGCTCTTGCAATTTTTTCATTTTCAGCACGGCCTTCATTTTCCATCCCAATTATAAAATATAATCTTGCATACGATTTTCCGTTAATTACTTTTGTTGTTACTTTCTTACGCTGATCGTCACGGTGTATATCAATCGGAAACGCAATTTTATTATTTTGTGCTAATGCTTCTTTTACATATTCATGAGACGCTTTATATGACTGATACCATACCCACTTTTTACTCGCTAATAAATCACCCATATTCGTTTTATCATGAACTACCGGAATTCCTTGTCCTTCAAGTTGCTCTTTCATACGTTTCCCTAGTAAAGACACATTTACATCTGGGCTAGATGGATCAGTTGCCCCTGGTAATAATGGAAAGAAGGATTCCCAGCTATGTGTATGATAAATATATACTGCACTTTCACCTTTTTTCGCTCCGTTCTTTTTCTGAACCGGATTATTCTTTTCCGCTTCTGTAACTTTATCTTTTGCTATTTCCCGTTCTTTCGTTACTTCTTCAATCGGTACACTAGATTCATTTGGGATATTCGTCAAGTTTGTCCCTTCCCCAGCTACGATAATATTAGAATAATACTTTGACATACCAGGTACTTCTTTACCGACGAATGTTCTTAAATCTTTAATTTTCAAATCTGTCGCAATAGAGAACATTAAATTTCCAACTGACTCTCTTTTATTCTTCTTAAAATAATCAAATCCGTAATAGCGATTCTCACTTTCTATCATTTGAACAAAACCTTGCATCGATACTTTTCCAAACCATTGATTTGCATAATTTGATTTCATTGTATGTAAAAATGACGTCAAAATCGACGCTATCATAATTACTATTAGCGCATATAAAAGGAGTAACGAAATCAGTTTCTTCCCATGTATTCGAGTTGCATACTTTTTCACTGCATCACCTTCTTTATACATGGATATGTACAAGCTTTTCGGAATATACGCAAAAAAAAGAGAAATGGTATGGTATTATCCCCTATAGGTAGACAGTAAAAAAAGAGTCCATCTGATATGATGGACTCAATACTGTTTTATCTGGAG
>NZ_JAALFZ010000035.1:0-15827 GCF_011800505.1 Bacillus sp. EKM501B
ACGTTGTTTGTTTCGTTCAGTTTTCAAAGAACTACTTGGTCGCTCATTTGCGACTTCCTTATGTTAACATCTTCGTTAGTTAATGTCAACTAAGTTTTTTTATTTCATTTGTCGCTTGCGACGTTATTGTCATCGGCGACTTGTTCTATATTACACCTCTAAGCTCTAATCGTCAATATGTTTTTATAAAAAATATAAAAAGGCTTATTTCTTTTAAAATAAGCTTTTTTATCACATATCATTCTATTCATTTATTATTTTTCTATAATTGGTAACGAAACGATAAATTGAATAATACCATCCCTATATTCCGCTCGAATACTACCACCTTGTAACTCAACAATACTTTTCGCAATCGCTAAACCGAGTCCCGACCCTTCCGTTACTCTACTTCGAGATTGATCCTTCTTATAGAAACGTTCAAACAAATTCGCTAACTCTTCTCTCGTAAACTCTTCACTATGATTCGCAATTACAATTTGTATATCCCTACGCTGCCTTTGAAGAGAAACTTTTATATCTGCATCATCTTTACTATACTTAATCGCATTCATTAGTAAATTATCAAATACACGAACCATCTTTTCCGAATCAATCGATGCATAAGCACGTTCCTCAGGAAACTTCTTAACAAACGTAAGTCCATGTTCTTCCGCCTGCGGTACTAACTCTTCTATTAATTGCTCGAGTAGCTCATTCATACAAACTTCCTGTTTTTCTAATACAACTTGTTCATTTGTTAACTTCGTATACTCAAATAAATCTTCTATTAAATTTTTTAACTGCTCCGACTTTGCAAAAGCAATTCTCGTATACTCATCGTGTTGTTCTTTATTTTCATATTTAGAATCTCGAAGTAATCGTAAGTAGCCCATAATAGAAGTCAGCGGTGTGCGTAAATCGTGAGATACATTCGTAATAAGCTCATTCTTTTGCTTCTCTAATTTACGTTCCTTTTCTATATTATTCATAAGCTCTTCTGCCATATTATTAATATTCTCAGTTAAAGCTGCAATCTCATCTTCACCTTTTTTCTCAATGCGGTACGCTAAGTTGCCTCTTTCTATTTCCTTTACACCTTGTGCCATTGCTTCAATCTGCTTCATCTTTCTCTTTGTTATATAGAAGAAAGAGAAAATGAATACAAGAACACCAATTAAAAACGGGAATGGCCCTTCTTTCGTATCATACATTACCTCTCCCTCTGGAATTCCGCTAACAAACATGTACAAATTCTTTCCTTCAATAGTAATAGGTGAAAAAGATATAAACTCTTTTCTTGTACTTTCAAATACATTTCTACCATCTGTATAATTAATCGCAAATGATGCTGCATTACGAATCGTATTATGCAAATCGATTTGCTCTTCTTGCGCTTGCTTTGTTTTATATAAAACTTTACCACTTTCATCAGTAACCAATATCTTTAAAGCTCTAGACCCTTGCTCTAAATTTTGGTTCTCCATTTCGATCATATTTGATATAGCTTCTAATTTATTTTCATGAACCGAACTATTTGCCGCTCCTTGAGCTTGGTGATTAATTTGTTCCATACCAGCCCGATAATCGATAGTTGCTTGACGATTCGCATTCTCAAAAAATGGCGCAGCTCCCTTCGCTGACAAAACTCCTAATAACGCACAAGCAGCAAAAGTAGTAATCATTTGAATCCTTATACTCTTTCGTACGCTCTTTACTAATTTCTCAATTAATTCTCTTATTTTCCTTATATAAGTAAACGGATTAAATATCTTTTTCAATCTTATACCCCACTCCCCATACTGTTTTTATATATCTAGGTTTCCTTGGATTCTCCTCAATCTTTTCACGCACTTTCCGAATGTGCACCATTACAGTATTATCAGACTGGAAAGATCGTTCGTTCCACACCTTTTCATAAATTTGCTCCGCACTAAACACCATACCTGGATTTCTAGCTAGCAATTCTAAAATTGAAAATTCCCTCGGAGTTAGTTTCACTTCTTCTCCCTCTACAACAACTTTATGGGTCGAGATGTTGATTTTCATCTCCCCAATTTCTAACTCGTCCTCATTTTGGACAGCGAAACCATTCATTTTCATATAACGGCGTAACTGAGATTTAATTCGTGCAATTAACTCTAATGGATTAAAGGGCTTCGTTACGTAATCATCTGCCCCTGTTGTTAATCCTAAAATCTTATCCATATCTTGCGTTTTGGCAGAAAGCATAATAATAGGCATTTCTTTCGCTTCCCTTACCTTCATACACATATGAATACCATCCACTTTCGGCATCATAATATCTAATACGACTAGATGTACTTCATTTTCTTCCAATAGACGTAATCCTTCTTCTCCGTCTCCTGCTTGTAATACTTTATATCCTTCATTCTTTAAATAGATTGTAATTAAATTCCGAATTTCTTTTTCATCATCTACGACAAGTATTGTTTCGTGTGCCACAATATCTCCCCCATCACTTTTTTAATCCCTAACTTCTATTATAGGAAAACTTCTGAAGAAAAACGCTCGGAAATCCTTAAGATTTTCTGAAGACGCAAAAAGGTCTAGACTCCCCTTAAGTCTAGACCTTTAAAAAACCCCTTTTATTTACGAACGTAGATGAAATATAGTACGAATAAAACTCCCATAACATACATAATCGGATGAACCTCTTTACGACGACCACTCATAACCATTGTAATTGGATAGAAGATAAATCCAATGGCAATCCCAGTTGCGATACTATACGTAAGTGGCATAGAGATAATTGTAAAGAATGCTGGTACTGCAATCTCGAATTTCTTCCAATCAATTTCCCCTAAGGAAGAAACCATCAAGATTCCTACAATAATTAAAGCCGGTGCCGTTACAGCTGGCGTTACAACACTTAATAATGGCGAGAAGAATAGTGCCAGTAAGAAGAATCCTGCTGTTACAACTGCTGTAAATCCAGAACGTCCTCCCGCTGCTACCCCTGCAGACGATTCAATGTAAGACGTTGTTGTTGATGTACCCAAGATCGCACCAATTACAGTTGCAATCGCATCTGCAAATAACGCTTTTCCTGCACGTGGTAATTTATTGTTCTTCATTAATCCTGCTTGATTTGCAACCGCTACAAGCGTACCTGCTGTATCAAAGAAATCGATAAAGAAGAACGTTATAATAACAATCCCCATTTGAACTGTGAAAATATCTCCGAAGTGCGTTAACGCCACGCCGAACGTTGGTTCTAGACTCGGTATTGCTCCCACCACAGCTTTCGGAGTATCAATTAATCCTGTTGCAACTCCTAAGATCGCTGTAAGAATCATACCGTAGAATACTGCACCATTAACTTTCTTAATCATGAAGATGATCGTAGTAACAACCCCGAAGATTGCTAGTAACGTTGTGCCCTTTGTTAAGTCCCCCAACCCAACAAGAACCGCATCGTTTTTCACGATAATTCCGGCATTTTGGAATCCAAGGAAAGCAATGAATAATCCAATACCTGCTGCTACTGCAAACTTTAACTCCGATGGAATTGCATTAATGATTTTTTCACGAATACCTGAAGCAGTAAGAATAATAAAGATAATACCTGACATTAATGTTCCGGCAATGGCCGTTTGCCACGGAATACCCATCGTTAACACTGCTGTATAAGCAAAGAACGCGTTAATTCCCATACCTGGCGCTAAAGCAATTGGATACTTCGCGAAAATACCCATAATTAACGAACCGATCGCTGCCGCTAATGCCGTAGCAACGAATACTGCACCTGGATCCATCCCTGTACCTGCTGGTAACCCTTTAACATTTCCAAGCGACAGCGTAGCAGGATTGACAAATAGTACGTAAGCCATAGATAGAAATGTCGTTAACCCTGCTATGAACTCAGTCTTATAATTCGTACCGAGCTCATCAAACTGAAAATAGCGTTTCATCCTATGTTTCCCCCGTTATATGATTACTCGCCGTATTTCACCCTAGCCCTCTTTTATCCCGAGAAATAAAAAAGGCTCCCATTGCATATATACATGGAAGCGTTCTATAAACAAAGACAAGTTTCCCCTCATCTTTATACAAACGCCTCGTAGTCAAGCCATTTACGGTAGCTAGGTAGAAACTTTCGGGCCATATCCCCGATATTATACGACGGCTATAATATTCACTTTTCGTTTGAATTACATAATCATATTAACTCGACGAAGTAGTTTTGTCAATTTAAAAACGAACATTTCCATAAACTTTTATAGTTTCGTTCGTATTGATGCCAAAATAAAAAAGATCCATCTATGCATAAGCAATAGATGGACCTTTTTATAAATACTATTCCCACTCAATAGTTGCTGGTGGCTTACTCGTTACATCATACACGATACGGTTAACGTGTTTTACTTCGTTTACGATACGTACAGAGATTTTCTCTAATACGTCCCAAGGGATACGTGCCCAGTCAGCTGTCATACCGTCGATAGATGTTACTGCACGGATACCTACTGTGTAATCGTAAGTACGCTCGTCACCCATAACACCTACGCTACGCATACCAGGAAGTGCAGTGAAGTATTGCCAGATTTCACGGTCTAAGCCCGCTTTAATAATTTCTTCACGTAAAATCGCATCAGATTCACGAACGATTTCTAATTTCTCTTCTGTAATTTCACCTAATACACGAATACCAAGACCCGGTCCTGGGAATGGTTGACGCCATACGATTTCATCAGGAATTCCTAGTTCAGATCCTAATACACGTACTTCGTCTTTAAATAACGTGTTTAAAGGCTCAATTAATTTGAACTGCATGTCTTCTGGAAGTCCACCAACGTTGTGGTGAGATTTAATTGTTTGTGCAGTTGCTGTACCACTTTCAACGATGTCTGTGTAAAGTGTACCTTGTGCTAAAAAGTCCATACCTTGTAATTTAGACGCTTCATCATCAAATACGTAAATGAATTCGTTACCGATGATTTTACGTTTTTGTTCTGGATCTTCTACACCTTTTAACTTGTTCATGAAGCGTTCTTTTGCATCCACTTTAATAACGTTCATGTGGAAGCCTTCGCTAAATGTTTTCATAACGCCTTCTGCTTCGCCTTTACGCAGTAAGCCGTGGTCAACGAAAATACAAGTTAATTGATCGCCGATTGCTTTATGAATTAATACTGCTACAACAGAAGAGTCTACACCGCCACTAAGTGCGCATAGTACTTTTTTGTCTCCAACAGTTTCACGAATTTTTTCTAATTCTACTTCGATAAAGTTCTCCATGTTCCATCCTTCAGAACAACCACATACGCCGAATACGAAGTTTTTAATTAAATCGTTACCGTGCTCAGAGTGACGTACTTCTGGGTGGAATTGTACACCGTATAAGTTTTTCGCTTCATTGCTCATACCAGCAATTGGGCAAGACTCACTTGTTGCGTCTACTACGAATCCTTCAGGTAAACCAGTTACTAAGTCACCATGGCTCATCCATACAACTTGCTCTTCTGGAATGTTCGCATATAATTTTGATTCGTTCTCTACTTTAAGAACAGCCTTTCCGTACTCACGGTGATTTGCACGCTCTACTTTACCACCGAAGTGTTGCGTCATAAGCTGCATACCGTAACAAATACCGAAGATTGGTAAACCTAGTTCAAAGATTTTTTCATCACAATGTAATGCACCTTCACCGTATACGCTATTTGGTCCACCAGAGAAAATAATCCCTTTTGGATTCATTGCTTTAATTTCTTCTGCAGTAATTGTATGTGGATGAAGTTCACTGTATACACCGAACTCACGAATTCGACGTGCTATTAACTGATTGTATTGACTTCCAAAATCTAAAACGATAATTGTATCGTGTTGTTTCTTCAAAATAATCACCCCAACGTTAGTTCTCGTATATAAATATTTTCACCAATTTGGCGAAAAGCATTACCAATATAATAAAAAAAGCCAGTCCTCCGCCTCTAGTCTCATAACAAAGAAAAGGCAGGGGTCTGGCTTTATAAAGAAAGATAGTCTCCGCTCTTTATAAATATAAGACACACTGCCTTCATAGTCAGGTTGTTTGCGGTAACCCGGTAGAGACTCTCAAACCATATCATTGAGGATATATGAAGGATCGTTTTATATTATCTTCCTAGATTCTAACAATGAAATATCAATATGGTCAAGAGAGAAAGCGACAAAATTCTACAGAAATTCATTTCCTTTTCTAAAAAACATAAAAAAACATCCATTTCTATATAGAAATGGATGTTTTTTAGGGCAAACGGAATTACATCATTCCGCCCATACCGCCCATGCCCATGCCGCCCATGTCAGGCATTGCTGGTGCATTTGGTTCTGGCTTGTCAGCAACTACAGCTTCAGTTGTTAAGAACATAGCTGCAACAGATGCTGCGTTTTGAAGTGCAGAACGAGTTACTTTAGCTGGATCTACGATACCAGACTCAAGCATGTTAACCCATTCGCCAGTAGCTGCGTTGAAACCAACGCCTACTTTTTCGCCTTTTAGACGCTCTACAACTACAGATCCTTCTAGACCAGCGTTGATTGCGATTTGACGAACTGGCTCTTCTAGTGCGCGAAGTACGATGTTGATACCTGTTGCTTCGTCGCCTTCAGCTACGATAGAAGCTACTTTTGTGTATACGTTCATAAGTGAAGTACCACCACCTGCAACGATACCTTCTTCTACTGCTGCACGAGTTGAGTTAAGTGCATCTTCAATACGAAGTTTGCGTTCTTTCAACTCAGTTTCAGTTGCTGCACCTACTTTAATTACCGCTACGCCACCTGCAAGTTTTGCAAGACGCTCTTGTAATTTTTCACGATCGAATTCAGAAGTTGTTTCTTCTAATTGCGCACGGATTTGACCGATGCGAGCTTCGATTTGTTCTGTGCTTCCTACACCTTCAACTACAGTTGTGTTTTCTTTTGTAACAACAACTTTACCAGCGCGTCCTAAAGATTCAACTGTAGCAGATTTTAAGTCACGACCTAATTCTTCAGTGATTACTTCGCCACCTGTTAAGATCGCGATATCTTCTAGCATTGCTTTACGACGGTCACCAAATCCAGGAGCTTTAACAGCTACTACATTGAATGTACCACGAAGTTTGTTCACTACTAATGTAGCTAACGCTTCGCCTTCTACATCTTCAGCAATGATAAGAAGTGGTTTACCTTGTTGTACCACTTGCTCTAATACTGGTAAGATTTCTTGAATGTTAGAAATCTTTTTGTCAGTGATTAAGATGTATGGGTTATCAAGAACTGCTTCCATTTTGTCAGAATCAGTAATCATGTAAGGAGATGCATATCCACGATCAAATTGCATACCTTCTACTACGTCTAATTCTGTTGTGAAGCCTTTAGATTCTTCTAAAGTAATAACGCCGTCGTTACCAACGCGCTCCATTGCTTCAGCGATTAATTGACCTACTTCTTCGTCAGCAGCAGAAATAGCAGCTACTTGTGCGATAGAAGATTTACCTTCGATTGGTTTAGAAATCGTTTTTAATTCTTCAATTGCAGCAGTAACAGCTTTTTCGATACCTTTACGAAGACCCATTGGGTTCGCACCAGCTGTTACGTTTTTAAGACCTTCACGAATCATAGCTTGCGCTAATACAGTTGCAGTTGTTGTTCCGTCACCAGCTACGTCATTTGTTTTGCTAGCAACTTCTGCTACTAGTTTCGCACCCATGTTTTCGAATGCATCTTCTAATTCGATTTCTTTTGCGATTGTTACACCGTCATTTGTAATAAGTGGTGAACCGAATTTTTTCTCAAGAACAACGTTACGACCTTTTGGTCCAAGCGTTACTTTTACTGCATTTGCAAGAGTGTCGACACCGCGAAGCATCGAACGACGTGCTTCTTCACTAAATTTAATATCTTTTGCCATAATAATTGACCCCCTTGGATTTTTTAAGATTTATATAATTAACCGATAACTGCTAAAATGTCACTTTCACGTAAAATCAAGTAGTCTGTACCTTCATATTTCACTTCAGTACCTGCATATTTTGAGAAGATGATAAGATCACCTGCTGCTACCTCTAAAGCAACACGCTCACCATTCTCAAGCACTCGACCAGTACCTACTGCAACAACTTTACCCTCTTGTGGTTTTTCTTTTGCAGTATCTGGTAATACGATACCACTTGCTGTTTTTTCTTCTGCTTGAACAAGCTCAATTACAACGCGATCACCTAATGGCTTTAGCATGAACAATAACCTCCTCATTTTGTTATGTAAATTTCTTTTATTAGCACTCAAGTCATCCGAGTGCTAACACACTTATAATAATAAATAATCTCAATTTCTTTTGCAAGTAAAAAAATCATAATTTTTTCGCAAATCACTATATAAACTTTCTATATAGAATACTGCCTTTACTATATGAATCGTTGTTTCCACTGCTCGTATGTTACAATATGAAAGGACACCCTAAGTTGTTTTCGCTACACACACAACTTTCTCCTGTCTTCTATTATAATTTCAAATAAGGATTTACGAAAAAAACATAATTCAAGTGAGGTTTATATCGTAGGTAGCATATTTACATGTTATCCTAACTTATCTCATACACTATAGTTAGAAAGGATGGTTAAACCATTTGAAGAAACAATACTGGTGGATTATCGTTACATACATTTTAATGCAGTTATCTGGCGTTGTTGGATTGCCACTTCTCCTAAAAACAGGACTCTATGATAATAGAGGATTTACCATTGAGGAAAAAGGACAAATCATAACGGGACACTGGGCAATTATTAGCTTCTTTGTTGCATTATGTATCGTACTTTGGTTACTTAGAACAGATATTCGTGACAGGCATTTAGATCCAAAGCGCTCTTCTGCTCCAGCTACTATTGGATGGATTTTCATCGGGTTCTTCTTAGCTTTCTTTTCACAAATAGTTGCCGGTATGATCGAGATGCAGCTGCTAGGAATTAAACAAGGTTCAGAAAATACAATGAAACTGATGGAGATTGCAAGAACGACCCCTTGGTTCCTTATTGTTGTATCTATAATTGGACCTATCTTAGAAGAAATCGTATTTAGAAAAATTTTATTTGGTGCACTTTATAAGAAGTTTAACTTCTTTATCGCAGCTATCATTAGTTCGCTTGTATTCGCAGCAATTCATTTTGATTTTACTCATTTATTGGTATACACTGCTATGGGGCTCGTATTCGCCTTCTTATATGTGAAGACGAAACGGATTATCGTTCCGATTGCAGCTCATGTTGCGATGAATACATTAGTCGCTATTGGGCAAATTTTTATGAGCAATGAACAAATTCAAGAAATGATTAAAGAAGCTGAAAAAATGCAAGGCTTTATCGGAGGATTTTTTGTATGAGAAACTCACCATTGTTCATGGCTGCACTATACTTCCTTCTTGGATGTATCTTTACACGCTTCGCCATTACGAACGTGACAGATACAATCTGGAATATGTGGACAATACTATTTGCAGTTATGGCAACAATTGATTTTAATTTGGCACTTCGCCTTATATTAATTAAATTCACAAAGAAGAAACAATAATAAAACGCAGAGGTCGCTTCCTCTGCGTTTTATTGTGGATAGTTTTTCAAAAAGTAAACTAATGTTTGTAACTCTACAGCTAAGTCAATATGATGAATTCTAATATTCTCTGATACGTTTAATCGCGCTGGTGTGAAATTCAAAATACCATGCACGCTCGTTTCAGCTAATCTATCTGCTACAGCTTGTGCTACTGTAGCCGGTACTGTTAATATTGCCACTTGTATATCATTTGATAATCTCTCTTCTAATTCATCTAAATGATATACAGGAATGCCCCCGATTTCTGTTCCAACTTTCTCTTCACTAACATCAAATGCCATTTCAATTTTTGTATTATTGTTTTTCGTGAAATTATAATGTAAGAAAGCGGTCCCTAAATTACCTACTCCAATAAGTGCTACACGTGTTATATCATCTTGATCAAGTGTTTCGCGGAAAAATGATAATAAATAATTTACGTTATATCCATATCCCTTTTTCCCTAACGCTCCAAAATACGAAAAATCTCTTCGTATTGTTGCGGAATCTACTTTTACTGCCTCACTCAATTCGGCCGATGAAACACGCTGCTTACCAGAAAGAGATAAGTTTTGGATAAATCGATAGTATAGAGGCAATCTTTTAGCAGTGGCTTGTGGAATCTTTTGCTGATCCATATGACCTCTCCTCTCTTCCTATCTTTATTCATATACTTTAATCAAATACAGAAGTTTAGCACTCATTAAATTCCTTGTATAATAAAGAGAAGAAGTATTCTCTCTTTATTTTAAACTATACACTATTTTTAGTATGATTGAGAAATATAAACATGGCAAAGTTAAGAAATTATTTGAGGTGAAAACATTGATTTTATTACAAGTAAACGCGCTTTCGAAATTATACGGTGCAGAAACGATTCTTGCAAACATAAAATTGGAAGTACAAACAAAAGATCGTATCGCATTAGTTGGAAGGAATGGAGCAGGCAAATCTACATTATTAAAAATTATCGCTGGTGAATTATCTCATGATGGTGGCGAAATTATAAAACCGAAAGATGTCTCAATCGGATATTTAGCTCAAAATACTGGACTAGAAACGTCTTTAACAATTTGGGATGAAATGCTAACCGTCTTTACCCACTTACAGCAAATGGAGACAAAACTTCGAAGGCTTGAGCAAGAAATGGGAAAAGAAGAAAACTTTTCAAACGAAGCTACATATGAAAGATTGTTAGCTGATTATGACCAATTGCAACTCAATTATAAAGATCAAGGTGGATATCAATATGAAGCGGATATTCGCTCCATTTTAAGCGGCCTTGGCTTCCCAGTTGAAACGCACCAGACGACGATCTCTACTTTAAGCGGCGGGCAAAAAACAAGATTAGCTCTCGGGAAATTATTATTAACAAAACCAGACTTACTTATTTTGGATGAGCCTACAAACCATTTAGACATCGAAACATTAACGTGGCTTGAGCAATATTTACAAGGTTATCCTGGCGCAATATTAATCGTTTCACATGACCGTTATTTCTTAGACAAACTCGTTACACAAGTATATGAAATTTCGAATAAAGAAAGCAGACGATTTGTTGGTAACTACAGTAAATATTTAGACTTAAAATCAGCATTATATGAGCAAGAAATGAAACGTTACGAAAAACAACAAGATGAAATCGCAAAACTTGAGGACTTCGTTCAAAAGAATATAGCTCGCGCTTCTACAACGAAACGTGCTCAAAGTCGTCGTAAACAACTAGACAGAATGGAATTATTAACGAGACCATTAGGGGATTCTAAGTCAGCATCATTCCACTTCGATATTGAAAAGCAAAGTG
Organism: Bacillus sp. EKM501B; assembly: GCF_011800505.1. Taxonomy (NCBI): domain Bacteria; kingdom Bacillati; phylum Bacillota; class Bacilli; order Caryophanales; family Bacillaceae; genus Bacillus; species Bacillus sp. EKM501B. The sequence continues at coordinate 11,357 of NZ_JAALFZ010000035.1, forward strand.
GAAATGATGTTTTACAAGTAAATGATGCAACCATCGGCTATGATGAGAACCCTATAATTGAACATGTAACTATGCGCTTAACTCGCGGAGATAGTGTTGCTTTAGTTGGTCCAAACGGAATTGGGAAATCCACATTGTTAAAGTCTATTGTGAATAAGTTACCACTATTAAATGGTGATGTTTCTTTCGGATCAAATGTATCTGTTGGTTATTATGATCAAGAACAAGCAAACTTAACATCTTCTAAACGGGTTTTAAATGAACTATGGGATGAATATCCACTGCAACCTGAAAAAGAAATCCGTACTATACTCGGGAATTTTTTATTCACAGGAGATGATGTACTGAAACCAGTATCTTCCCTTAGTGGTGGACAAAAAGCTCGATTAGCTCTTGCAAAACTTATGATGCAAAAATCAAATTTATTAATTCTAGATGAACCTACGAACCACCTTGATTTAAACAGTAAAGAAATTTTGGAGAATGCTTTAATTGATTATCCAGGGACTCTTCTATTCGTCTCACATGACCGCTACTTTATTAACCGTGTAACAACGACTGTGGTTGAGTTATCAACAGAAGGTGCACAGGAATATTTAGGGGATTACGATTACTACGTTGAAAAGAAAAATGAAATGATTGAACGTGCAGAACTTGAACAGCAAGAAAGTGACATTCCTGTTCAAAAGGTGGTTGCACAAGAGAAATTAAATTATTTAGAAGAAAAAGAGCGTAAAAAACTAGAGCGTCAACGCACTAGAAAAATTGAAGAGCTAGAACAAAGTATATTAGAATTAGAAGAAGAAATTGCTACGTTAGAAGATCAACTTTGCTTACCAGAAATATATGCAGATTATGAAAAAGCTAGTGAAATTACAACTAAAAAGCAAACGCTACAAGAACAACTTGAAACTTGTATGGCAGAATGGGAAGAGTTGCATGTATAAGCATATTTAAATAAGGAAGATGTCTCATAAGTCAGGATTTTTGACTATGCGACATCTTTTTTTCTTTTAATACAGAAACAATTTTTTGAGTATATCAATCGTAACTTAGAATATACCAACGATTTTTCAAATATATCTATTGTAACCCTATATATATTAACAATTCGACACGAAATATCGATTTAACGACAAAGATTGACAATATTAGCATCTTCTATAATAGGGGGGTGCTTCAAAATGTTTTTCGGGGATATCTTCTTACTTTTTATTTCCCGAAAAAGAACAAACTCAAAGGTCTGACATCATCCTATTTATCCACAAGTTTATACACATATCCACCTTTATAAAATAAACCTTAAAATAACTTTTCCACATTATCCACAATCAATAAAAAAGTTATCAACATTTTATATACACAATAAAACCCACATTATCAACAGACAATATGGGTTTTATCCACAACCTGTGGTTAATTATGTGTATAACTATGCTTCAATATCTAATCCTGGATTTGCATTTAAGGCTAATGTTGCACGCTTACCTTGTTCATAAGCAATTGTCCCTGCCGCTGCAATCATCGCTGCATTATCTGTGCATAAAGATAGCGGCGGAATAATTAATTCAATGTTTTCTTTTTGTGCAAATTCCTCTTCTAATCGCGCACGAAGTCCTTTATTAGCAGCTACTCCACCAGCAAGAAGTAATTGCTTTACATTATAAGCTTCTGCTGCACGAGCTGCTTTCGTTACAAGTACATCTATTACACTTTCTTGGAAACTTGCCGCTAAATCTTCTGGCGCAATTTCTATACCGCGTTGTTTTGCGTTATGCACAGTGTTGATAACTGCTGATTTCAATCCACTAAAGCTAAAATCATATGAATCCGGTTCTAGCCATGCACGAGGCAAATCAATTGTCGGTTCTCCTTCATGTGCAAGGCGATCAATATGAGGACCACCTGGATATGGCATAGATAACGTACGAGCTACTTTATCATATGCTTCTCCAGCTGCATCGTCTCGTGTTTCACCAATTACTTCGAATGAACCATGTTCTTTCATATAAACAAGTTCCGTATGCCCACCAGATACAACAAGTGATAATAACGGGAATTGAACTTCTTTTACTAAACGGTTCGCATAAATATGACCAGCAATATGATGAACACCGACTAACGGAATATCATGTGCAAACGCTACTGCCTTCGCTGCATTTACTCCAATTAGAAGTGCTCCTACTAAACCAGGACCTTCTGTTACAGCAATTGCATCAATATCATCAAATGTGATGTTTGCTTCCTTTAAAGCTTCTTCTAACACAACTGTAATTTCTTCTACATGATGACGGGATGCAATCTCTGGTACAACGCCGCCAAAACGTTTATGACTTTCAATTTGTGATGCAACGACATTCGCAATAATTTCCGTTCCATTTTTAACAACTGCTACTGCTGTTTCATCACAACTTGTTTCAATACCAAGTATAATCGTATTTTTTTCCATTATATATTCACCCACATTACGAGACCATCTTCCTGATTGTCTGCATAGTATCGTTTACGAATCCCACCATTTTGAAATCCGTATTTTCTGTATAACTGCTTTGCTACTTCATTTGATACACGTACTTCAAGTGTCATTGTTTTTACCCCTAGTTCTTTCGCTTCAGAAATAACTGCTTTCAATAGGGCATCTCCTAACTTTTGACCTCGGTATTCTGGCAAAATAGCTATATTTGTTATATGTGATTCATCAATAATTATCCACAATCCACAATACCCGACTACACGACCATCTTTTTCTAACACAATATAATGTGCATGTTCATTCATCGTTAATTCACGGTGAAAGGCATCTGCAGTCCAAGGAGTTGAAAAAGACGCTTCTTCAATAGCTACAATTTGAGCAATATCATCAAGCTCCATCTTTCTAAATATCATATCCATCTTCTGCAAGCTCCTACTTGTTTTGACTTTCTAACCACTTTGTTTCAGCTTCAGCTAAACGAAGATAGCTTGGAACAAACGTATGCACATCTTGTTCTTCTTTTTGTAATCCTAAGAATGCTAGCTCACTTGGTCTTGGGTTATTTTTAGTAAATGGAGCGAATACAGCTTGATCACCTAAATGTTCTATAATTGTTTCTTTATGCAATTTAACATCGTTACCGATAAATAAAACAGGCTGTCCTTTATCTTTTAACATTTGCAACCAGTCCACAATAAGAATAATTCGGTCTTCTTCTATTGAAGTTAACTGCTCTCCTTCATATGTATATAACCCAGTATAAATTTGCCCACGTCTTCCATCAAATAAAGGACAAATTAACCCGTTAAAGTTAGCACCGTTTGCAGCTACTACCTCTAAACTTGATACACCTACAATTGGTATTTGAAGTGACCAAGCTAATGTTTTCGCCGCTGTCACGCCTATGCGAACACCTGTATAGGATCCAGGTCCAGCAGCTACAACGATTTTAGTTAATTCCTTCGGTTTTACGCCACACTCTTTTAACAGTTTCTCTACAGCTGGCATAAGACGTACAGAATGGTTTTTTGTTAAATTTGTAATGATTTCCCCAATTACGTTTCCTTCCTCAATAAGGGATACACCCATTACGTAATTTGAAGTATCAATTGCTAGTACTTTCATCTTGTAATAGCTCCTCACATAATCTAATATAGCGATCTCCAATTGGCTCGAGTATAATTTTTCTTGTGTCATCTCCAGCATGGAATAAACTAATTTGTAACTTTTCATTCGGTAAATATGCTTCTATTAAATGAGCCCATTCTACTACCGTAATTCCTTCACCGTAGAAATATTCATCAAAGCCTAAGTCCTCTTCACTTTCTGCTAAGCGATACACGTCCATATGATATAGCGGTAATCTTCCTTTATATTCTTTGATGATATTAAAGGTAGGACTATTTACAACTCTTTTCACTCCAAGACCTTTTGCTAGTCCCTTTGTAAAAGTCGTCTTACCAGCTCCAAGATCTCCTTCTAAAATAATTACGTCTTGTGCCTCTACGAGCTTACCTAGTTTTTCTGATAACCTTTGTGTTTCCTCAGAAGATTTTGTTGTTACTTCATATTTACTCACAGACTTCACCTACTTTACTCACAATGTTCTCTGCTCTTTATTATACAGGTTTTGAATATATAAAAAAGTCCTTAGGAGTTGTCCTAAGGATAGTTTGACTGTCTTTATTAGTTTTTTGTTAAAACAAATAAAAAAATACGAAACAACTTGTTTCGTTCTTTTCTTTATATGAAATGGCGGTCCCGACCGGGGTCGAACCGGCGATCTCCTGCGTGACAGGCAGGCATGTTAACCACTACACCACGGGACCATTTGGTTGCGGGGACAGGATTTGAACCTGCGACCTTCGGGTTATGAGCCCGACGAGCTACCGTGCTGCTCCACCCCGCGACAATATAAATAGCTTGGCGACGTCCTACTCTCACAGGGACAAGGTCCCAACTACCATCGGCGCTAGAGAGCTTAACTTCCGTGTTCGG
>NZ_JAALFZ010000036.1:0-14775 GCF_011800505.1 Bacillus sp. EKM501B
AGTTGGGACCTTGTCCCTGTGAGAGTAGGACGTCGCCAAGCAACTAAAAACACAAGTCATTTGACTTGTGTTTTTTTATTTCCCATGAAATAGATTTGGTTCCATTAATAAAAAATTTGAAATATAGTAAGGGATTTTTTGAGCAGAAATACTTAGAAATTGATAAATAAATGGATAATCTTCAGAACCATAACTGCCAAGTAAGTCATACCACCAATCTGTTTCATACCTAGAAATCATGCTTAAATTATAGAGCAATAAATAATGAATGAGGAGTTCAGGTAATATTGGCTTAGGATTTCTAGGATCAGTCGTAAGTGGCAAATAATAAGTATTAGTAAGATGTTCATAGTATAAAGGAGTACTGTACATAGGATTCCATGATTGAATGGGCGCCGTAAAAAGTAAATTCGATTCATTAGTCTTCTCAGGTACGTGCTGTATTGATAAATGCTTACAAGATGTTTCAATGTAACGAGAAAATCTCTCTTTAGTCATATGTAATCGATCTAGTAGGTTGACTGAAAAGGAGAGCTCATTTTTAATTGTTGAATCGATTTTATATAAAGTTGATCCTTTCTGACTATAACGAAATAAATTTTGTAATTCTGGAATATTTCCCATTAGTTCTAACATGTTAAATTTTTCTGCTTCTAAGTGTTTCATGTGAAACAGTTGTTCTGCAACATGAGTAAATAATCCGTTTTTTTGTACCTTCACCTCATCTTCTAAAAATTGATACCCTTGTTTTTTTCGTTTGCGAGTTGTAACGCCATGAGCTAAAACAGTAGTGGATTCAGGATAGTTAGGGTCAATAGTTAGTAGGCATGCTTTAAAAAGTTGACTAATTCCATAAAATAACAACATTGGTTGAATGGAAAATGGAGCTGTCTTATATAATTCATAATAATTTTTCCCGTGTTCTAAGTAATAAATAAAGGGATAACAATTTTCAAAACTTTTTTTTTCGGCATCCTGAATAGAGGATTTTTCGTAACAACGGGCAAGATAACGTTGTACGTTTTGAGATGAAAAAAAGAAACTTAACTGCTGCCAAGTACAAGATGTTTGATGCATATATTACGCTCCTTTTATTGTCTAAAAATTCTAACATATATATACGTCCTTGACAGTATTTTAACCAATTGATAAGCTACTAATAATAATTTCTGGTATCATAGGGGGAACAATTATGTGGGAATCTAAATTTGTTAAAGAAGGTTTGACTTTTGATGATGTATTACTTGTACCAGCTAGGTCAGATATATTACCAAGAGAAGTAAGTGTTAAAACAGTTTTATCTGAAAGCTTACAGCTAAACATCCCGTTAATTAGTGCAGGAATGGATACAGTAACAGAAGCTGACATGGCTATTGCAATGGCTCGCCAGGGTGGTTTAGGAATTATTCATAAGAATATGTCTATTGAGCAACAAGCAGAGCAAGTTGATAAAGTAAAGCGCTCTGAAAGCGGCGTTATTTCAGATCCTTTCTTCTTAACTCCAGAACATCAAGTATATGATGCAGAACATCTTATGGGAAAATATCGTATCTCAGGTGTACCGGTTGTAAATAATTTAGATGAGCGAAAATTAGTTGGTATTATTACAAACCGTGATATGCGCTTCATCCAAGACTACTCAATCAAAATTTCTGACGTAATGACAAAAGAACAATTAATTACAGCTCCAGTTGGTACTACACTGGAAGAAGCTGAAAAGATCCTACAAAAGTATAAAATTGAAAAACTCCCTCTTGTTGATAATAACGGTGTATTACAAGGGCTTATTACAATAAAAGATATTGAAAAAGTAATTGAATTCCCAAACTCTGCTAAAGATAAGCAAGGACGCTTATTAGTTGGAGCAGCAGTTGGTGTAACAGCGGATGCTATGCTTCGCATCGATGCATTAGTAAAAGCTAGTGTAGATGCAATTGTACTTGATACAGCACATGGGCATTCTAAAGGTGTTATTGATAAGGTAAAAGAAGTTCGTGCTAAATATCCATCACTAAATATTATCGCTGGAAATGTTGCTACTGCTGAAGCAACGAAAGCACTAATTGAAGCTGGTGCAAACGTAGTTAAAGTTGGTATTGGACCAGGTTCTATTTGTACAACACGCGTTGTAGCCGGTGTTGGTGTACCACAATTAACTGCGGTTTATGATTGTGCAACAGAAGCTCGTAAACACGGCATTCCAGTTATTGCTGATGGCGGTATTAAGTACTCTGGTGATATGGTGAAAGCTTTAGCGGCAGGAGCACATGTTGTTATGCTAGGTAGCATGTTTGCAGGTGTTGCAGAAAGCCCTGGAGAAACTGAAATTTACCAAGGTCGTCAATTTAAAGTGTATCGTGGTATGGGTTCTGTCGGTGCGATGGAAAAAGGAAGTAAAGATCGTTACTTCCAAGAAGGCAATAAAAAACTTGTCCCAGAAGGTATTGAAGGACGAGTACCATATAAAGGACCTTTAGCAGATACAGTTCACCAATTAGTTGGTGGCTTACGTGCAGGTATGGGATATTGCGGAGCACAGGATTTAGAATTCTTACGCGAAAATGCACAATTCATTCGTATGTCAGGTGCTGGCTTACGTGAAAGTCATCCTCATCACGTACAAATTACAAAAGAGGCTCCAAACTACTCATTATAATGTCTTATATACAAATAGACAGAGATTTGATATCTCTGTCTATTTTTTTTTGATTATGTTAGAATAACGGTTATGTGAGTACATAGATATTGGGGGTAGCAAAAGTGAAAGGTATGTTTTGCAAAAGATTCATTGCTTTGGTAACAGTGCTTACACTAGCTTGTAGCATTTTTATGCCATATAGCAATGCATCAGCTGAAACAGGAGCCGCTTTAAACATTGAAGCAGGTGCGGCAATTTTAGTAGAAGCGAATTCTGGGAAAATTTTATATCAAAAGAATGCAGATGAATTATTATCCATTGCTAGTATGACAAAGATGATGAGTGAATATTTAGTTCACGAAGCAGTGGATAAAGGAAAACTTAAGTGGGACCAGAAAATTAAGGTTTCTGAATATGCATATAAGGTTTCACAAGATGCTTCATTATCAAATGTTGCATTAGAAAATGGTGGCTCTTATACAGTAAAAGAGTTATACGAGGCAATGGCAATCTTTTCTGCAAATGGTGCAACAATTGCATTAGCAGAAGCAATTGCAGGTAAAGAAGTAGACTTCGTAAAAATGATGAATGATAAATCGAAAGAACTAGGGTTGAAAAATTATAAATTTGTCAATTCTACAGGTTTAACGAATAAAGATTTAAAGGGAATGCATCCTGAAGGAACAACAGCGGATGAAGAAAATAAAATGTCTGCAAAGGATGTTGCAACTTTAGCACAACATTTAATTAAAGATTATCCAAAAGTGTTAGATACAGCAAAAATCCCTAAAAAAGAATTCCGTCCAGAAAAAGAGAAGTTTGCAATGTCGAACTGGAACTGGATGTTAAAGGGCTTAGTTAAAGAATATGATGGCGTAGACGGCCTAAAAACAGGCTCAACTCCAGAGGCAGGAGATTGCTTCACTGGTACGGTTGAAAGAAACGGAATGCGTTTTATTTCTGTAGTTATTAAAACAAGTTCTCATACAGCACGTTTTGATGAAACAAAGAAGCTATATGATTATGGATTTGCTAACTTTGAAGTAAAACAAATGTATAAAAAAGGTTCTTCAGTAAAAGGACAAGAAACAGTACGAGTAGAAAATGCGAAAGATAAAGATGTAGCAGTTCAAACGAAACAAGCTATTTCACTTCCGGTGCCAAAAGGAAGTAAAGATGTTTATAAAACGGAATTAAAAGAATCAAGCAAGGGACAAGAAGCACCTATTAAAAAGGGAGCTGCGCTTGGTCAAATGGTAATTACGCCAAAAGATACAAACGACCCTGGATTTTTAACTGGTAAGTCACTGCAAGTGGATCTTGTAACAACATCTGAAGTAGAAGAAGCAAACTGGTTTACTCGTGCTATGCGCGGAATTGGTTCATTCTTTAGTGGCATGTGGAATAGTGCTGTTGATACAGTAAAAGGTTGGTTTTAAAAGCTCCTCATGATAGGAGCTTTTTTTTATTCCTATTTTTCATACCGACTTTATGAAAAAGTAGTAGACAAGCATCTGATAGTTAGTGGTAGAATGTAAGAGTATTCTTAATTTTCGCCTTTAACGGGGGAAAGCAATTCACCTAGGGGGGTTTTTGTACATGACAAATGTAACAGGGACAGAACGTGTAAAACGTGGAATGGCAGAAATGCAAAAAGGCGGCGTTATTATGGACGTAGTTAACGCTGAACAAGCAAAAATTGCAGAAGAGGCAGGCGCAGTTGCCGTTATGGCATTAGAGCGTGTACCAGCAGATATTCGTGCAGCAGGTGGCGTTTCTCGTATGGCAGACCCAACAATTGTTGAAGAAGTTATGGGTGCGGTGTCAATTCCGGTTATGGCAAAATGCCGTATCGGTCACCTTGTAGAAGCACGTGTATTAGAATCATTAGGGGTAGACTATATCGATGAGAGTGAAGTATTAACTCCTGCTGATGAAGTATACCATTTAAATAAACGTGATTACACAGTTCCATTTGTATGTGGTTGCCGTGATATCGGAGAAGCTGCACGTCGTATTGCAGAAGGTGCATCTATGCTTCGTACAAAAGGTGAACCAGGAACAGGAAACATTGTAGAGGCAGTGCGTCATATGCGCCAAGTCAATGCAGAAATCCGTCAAGTTGCGAGTCTACGTGAAGATGAGTTAATGACATATGCAAAAAATACTGGCGCTCCTTACGAAGTATTACTTGAAATTAAACGCCTTGGTCGCTTACCAGTTGTAAACTTTGCGGCAGGTGGTGTAGCAACACCAGCAGATGCAGCATTAATGATGCAACTTGGTGCTGATGGGGTATTTGTTGGATCTGGTATCTTCAAATCAGAAAACCCAGAGAAATTTGCACGTGCAATCGTTGAAGCAACGACTCATTATGAAGATTACGAACTAATTGCAAACCTTTCTAAAGGATTAGGTAATGCAATGAAGGGTGTCGAAATTTCAACGTTATTACCAGAACAACGCATGCAAGAGCGTGGATGGTAATTAAAGGAGAACTTTAAAATGGTGAAAATCGGTGTACTAGGTCTTCAAGGTGCAGTTCGTGAGCATGTAAAATCAGTTGAAGCAAGTGGTGCAGAAGCTGTTGTTGTAAAGCGTATAGAGCAACTTGAAGAGATTGATGGTCTTATTTTACCAGGCGGTGAAAGTACAACAATGCGCCGTCTTATTGATAAGTATGCTTTCATGGAACCACTTCGTACATTTGCAAAGTCTGGTAAACCAATGTTTGGTACATGTGCAGGGATGATTCTTCTTGCGAAAACACTTATTGGCTATGAAGAAGCACATATTGGTGCTATGGATATTACAGTTGAGCGCAATGCGTTCGGACGCCAAAAGGATAGTTTTGAAGCTGCGCTTTCAATTGAAGGCGTGGGTGAAGACTTCATTGGTGTATTTATCCGTGCGCCGTATGTTGTAGAAGTAGCTGATAATGTTGAAGTGCTTTCTAAGCATGGTGACCGAATGGTAGCGGTAAGACAAGATCAGTTTTTAGCTGCTTCATTCCATCCGGAATTAACAGATGATCATCGTGTGACAGCATACTTTGTTGAAATGGTAAAAGAAGCGAAAATGAAAAAAGTTGTATAAGTAACTTGCAACTTGTATAAGATTATAGTAAATTGATGGTAACAATTTTATAAAATAAGCGTGTTGATAGGAAATAGTAACAAATGTCGTTTCTTATAGAGAGTCGATGGTTGGTGGAAATCGATAGAAACAGTTTGTGAATCCATCCTGGAATGGAATGTGGAATATCTTTTGGATTAGTAAGCATTCCCGGTGAAGAGCCGTTATTTCTACTTGAGAGGAAAGCGGTAATGCTTTCAACTAGGGTGGCAACGCGGGTTAACTCCCGTCCCTTTATATAGGGACGGGAGTTTTTTGTGTTTTATAAAATAAAAGGAGGAGTATATAATGCTTGATATTAAATTTTTACGTACAAACTTTGAAGAAGTAAAAGCGAAATTACAGCATAGAGGCGAAGATTTAACTGATTTCGGCCGTTTTGAAGAACTTGATACGAGAAGAAGAGAACTACTTGTTCAGACAGAAGAATTAAAAAGTAAACGTAACGAAGTATCTCAACAAATTTCTGTATTAAAGCGCGAAAAGAAAGATGCAGAGGCTCTAATTTTAGAAATGCGTGAGGTTGGAGAAAAAGTAAAGGATCTTGATAACGAACTTCGTACAGTTGAAGAAGACTTAGAAAGATTAATGTTATCTATTCCAAATATCCCTCATGAATCTGCTCCAGTTGGTGAAACAGAGGATGATAATGTAGTAGCACGTACTTGGGGAGAAGTGAAAGAATTTACTTTTGAGCCAAAACCACATTGGGATCTTGCTACTGATTTAGGAATTTTAGATTTTGAACGCGCTGGGAAAGTAACAGGAAGCCGCTTCGTATTTTACAAAGGTGCTGGTGCAAGATTAGAGCGTGCTTTAATTAGCTTTATGCTTGATCTTCATACTGATGAGCATGGATATGAAGAAGTATTACCTCCATATATGGTAAACCGTGCAAGTATGACGGGAACAGGACAACTTCCAAAGTTTGAAGAAGATGCATTCCGTATTGAAAGTGAAGATTACTTCTTAATTCCAACAGCTGAAGTACCTGTAACGAATATGCATCGTGATGAGATTTTAAATAAAGAGCAATTGCCTATAAGATATGCTGCATTTAGCTCTTGCTTCCGTTCTGAAGCAGGTTCAGCTGGTCGTGATACACGTGGTTTAATTCGCCAGCATCAGTTCAATAAAGTAGAGCTTGTGAAGTTCGTAAAACCAGAAGATTCTTATGAAGAATTAGAAAAATTAACAAATGATGCAGAACGCGTGTTACAATTATTAGAGTTGCCATATCGCGTTATGAGCATGTGCACAGGCGATTTAGGATTTACAGCAGCGAAGAAATACGATATTGAAGTATGGATTCCAAGCTATGGCACATATCGTGAAATTTCTTCTTGTAGTAATTTTGAAGCTTTCCAAGCGAGACGTGCAAATATCCGTTTCCGCCGTGAGCCAAATGGAAAACCAGAACATGTTCATACATTAAATGGATCTGGTCTTGCAATCGGACGTACGGTTGCAGCTATTTTAGAGAACTACCAACAAGAAGATGGTACAATTATAATTCCAGAAGTTCTTCGCCCTTATATGGGAGGAAAAACAGTTATTAAGTAAATTTAAACATTCATCGGTATGAGTGATTGGTAATTATGAGCGTTGTCAGTACTGTAATGTAGGAAGGGAAAAGTAAAATTTTCCTTTCCTCATAATTTATTTTAGTAGGGTTGACTAACTGTTTTTCTTTTGATATTATATTTGATGTCAATATGGAGGTATACCCAAGTCTGGCTGAAGGGATTGGTCTTGAAAACCGACAGGCGGCGAGAGTCGCGCGGGGGTTCGAATCCCTCTACCTCCTCCAGATATAATTGACAACAGCGCATATAAGTGGAGATTGGAGAACTCGTTACCAACACGTAACGAGTTTTTATTTTAAAACCAATCATAAAGTATGGTGTAAGGTAATTTTGTCCTTATTACACACTCATATTCCGATGATTATCTTCATAGATATGAAAGGAGTCAACATGGATCTTATTATACAAACGTTTCCTTTAGATGGAAAAACTTTATATTATGTACAATGTCCTGTCTGTAAGAACAATAGAATTTTAAACAGTGGTGCAAACGTATCACGCATTATTAGTGATGATACATTCCGTAAACTTTGTGGTTGTACTTGTGATGTAAAACAAGCTACGAGTAAAGTAGAGGCGCCAAAACAAGTTAAAAAAGCAGCTGTAAAGAAAGCGGCGGCTCCAAAACGTACAGGTAAAGTATTAACGGCAGTAATTAACGGGAAAGAAATGACTGTTAAAGAGATTGCTGAAGCATACGATATTAGTACAAGTACTGTTCGTCAGCGCATTAACGCAGGAAAACCTGAGAGTGAAATTATTGCTCCAACAAAGAAGAAGTAATTTAATAGGAAAACCCGTGCATATGCACGGGTTTTTTATTTTACAAGTTTACGTGTTTGTTTTAAAAAATGGCCAATTTTTTTAATGATTGGTTCGATTGAATCACCATCTTTTAAAATATCGTACTCATTAATATTTAAGCGTAATACAGGGCATGAATTAAAGTTGTTAATCCAGTTTTCATAACGTCCATGCATTTCTTTCCAGTACTCAATTGGTGTTTGCTGTTCCATTGGGCGCCCGCGTTCTTGAATACGATCGACAATATCATCGAAAGAACCTTCTAAGTAAATTAATAAGTCTGGATGAGGGAAGTAAGGAGTCATGACCATAGCGTCAAATAAACCTTTGTATGTTTCATAATCAGTTTCCGTCATTGTTCCTTTTTCATGATGCATCTTTGCGAAAATTCCAGTGTCTTCGTAAATGGAACGATCTTGAACAAAACCGCCACCATATTCAAAAATTCTTTTTTGTTCCTTAAATCGTTCTGCTAAAAAGTACACTTGTAGGTGGAAGCTCCAACGAGTGAAGTCCGCATAGAACTTGTCCAAATATGGATTGGAATCTACTTTTTCAAATGATGTGCGATAACCTAAAGCATTAGCTAATGCAGTTGTCATAGTTGATTTACCCACACCTACCGTTCCGGCGATAGTGATTACTGCGTCATTGGGTATATCATATTTTTGCCTTAAATTCATTATTATTTCGACTCCTTTAAGAGAGTATTTTGAAGGGCAGATAGGATGACGTTTAAATCATCAGGATTTTTTACAAAATCCATATCGTCTCCATTAAATTTCAATACTGGTATTTCCGGATGATCTTTTTTAAAAGCATCCATTGCTGTTTCATAATCTTTTGTGAGCTGTAGTAAGTAATTTGGATCCATGTTTTTTTCAAATTCTCTTCCGCGCATGGCAATTCGTTTTTGCAATGTTTCTAGGCTAGCTGTTAAATAAACAATGACATTTGGCACAGGCATATCTTGTGTAAGGATACGATAAATTTGCATGTATTTGTCATATTGGGAGTCTTTTAATGTGCGGGATGCAAAAATTAAATTTTTAAAGATATGGTAATCCGCTACTACTGGTTTCCTTTGATTCAAATACTTTATGTTAATGTCTTCTAATTGTTTGTATCTATTACAAAGAAAGAACATCTCTGTTTGAAAACTCCATTCGTCGATGTCTTCATAGAACTTTCCTAAAAAGGGATTTTCATCAACAATCTCTTTTAGTAAGTGGAGTTGCATGTGAGTTGAAATTTCCTTCGCAAGTGAAGTTTTTCCAACACCAATTGGTCCTTCAACCGTGATAAATGGTACTCCGGTCACGCTGTTTCCTCCTTTCAATCAGTGATTTACCGTGACTACTAAAAACACAAAACAGAATTATTGTAGCACAAGAGGGAAGCGAGCGGGTTAATTTGATATAAAAAGTTAGAAAATAGATATATGTATTAATTAAATTTTATTTTGGTTGATGATGTTATAGTTGCTTTCAATGTAGTTTCCATTATTTTTAAAGCATGTATATTATCTTGGTCGTTGTTAGAGGCGATACAATCCTCTGGTACATACAATGTATAATTTCTCATATGAGCATCATTAGCTGTAAATAGGATACATATATTTCCGGCAACCCCTGTTAATATTAGATTTTCTATTTTTAAATAACCTAGTAATGAATTTAAAGGTGTTTCATAAAAAGCGGAATAATGTGGTTTAATAAAAATGTAATCATCAGAACTTGGAGCAATCTTATGGATTATGTTTTCGCTATATTCATTTGTACAATGAGTAATAAGTTGGTCGATATCAGATCTCCACAGTTGATAATGGTCATTAACGTAAATTATAGGACAGCCGAAGGATTTCATTTTTTTCTTTAATTGTAAAATAGGGTTTGTTATAATTTCACATTTTTTAGCTAGAATGGGTCCGTGGGAAAATTGAAAGTCATTAATCATATCGATAATGAGCAAGGCGGTATTTTTCATATGTAATCCCCTCTCTTTTTTCTTTTAGGGTGGATTGAATTTGTAAAAGTTATCCCCTGTGTAGTAAATGGAAATAAGTGTACTTTATTTGTAATGAAAGGACTATGTTATGGAACAAGATCAAGATATTTATTTTATGCAATTAGCGATAGAAGAAGCTAAAAAGGCAGAGGAAATACAGGAAGTACCAATTGGAGCAGTTATAGTGTTAGATGGTGAGGTAATTAGTGTTGCCCATAATTTAAGGGAAACTGAGCAGAGATCAATAGCTCATGCTGAGTTGCTAGCGATAGATGAGGCGTGTAAAAAATTAGGGACATGGCGTTTAGAAGATGCAACATTGTATGTAACATTAGAACCTTGTCCAATGTGTGCAGGTGGAATTGTTTTATCACGAGTGAAGCGAGTTGTATATGGTGCAAGTGATCCGAAGGGCGGATGTGCAGGGACATTGATGAATCTTTTAACGGATGAACGCTTCAATCATCAATGTGAAGTAGTATCTGGTGTACTAGAGGAAGAATGCGGTACGTTGTTAACAAGCTTTTTTAGAGAGCTTCGTAAAAAAAGAAAAGCAATAAAAAAATTAGAGAAGAATACTGGGAACTAACGTATTTGCATTTTATAAAGAAACAAGTTATACTGATAATGCCTTTAATGAAGGCAACCGAATATTGGTTTTAACTTTGCCGTGCTAAGCGGGGAGGTAGCGGTGCCCTATACTCGCAATCCGCTCTAGCGAGGCCGAATCCCCTCTCGAGGTTATGTTGCTGTAAGGTCTGCCTTAAGTAAGTGGTGTTGACGTTTGGGTCCTGCGCAACGGGACCCCGTGAACCTTGTCAGGTCCGGAAGGAAGCAGCAATAAGCGGGTCTTCTCGTGTGCCGCAGGAGTGCCTGAACCGAGCTAACTGCTTGAGTAACGCTTATGGTACGTAATCGACGGAGGGTGCACGGCAGTTATATATGTATACAAAACTCACCTTAATACAAAGGTGAGTTTTTTGTATAGAAAATAACTTTTGGAATCTATAAACAGAATGGGTTATAATAAATGAGATAATAACCTTTGAGGGAGGCCGTATTTTCGTGTCATACCAAGCGTTATACCGAACATGGAGACCGCAAAAGTTCGAAGATGTAGTCGGTCAAAAGCACGTGACAAAAACGTTGCAAAATGCCCTTCTTCAAGAGAAAGTTTCACATGCTTATTTATTTTCTGGCCCGAGGGGAACAGGAAAAACGACAATTGCAAAAGTATTTGCAAAAGCAATTAACTGTGAACATGCTCCGGTAGCTGAACCTTGTAATGAATGTCCTTCTTGTTTAGGAATTACACAAGGATCCATTTCAGATGTATTAGAAATTGATGCGGCTTCAAATAACGGTGTAGATGAAATTCGAGATATTAGAGATAAAGTAAAATATGCTCCAAGTGCTGTAGAATATAAAGTATACATTATTGATGAAGTTCACATGCTTTCTATGGGTGCATTCAATGCGCTTTTAAAAACCTTAGAAGAGCCGCCAGGACATGTTATCTTTATTTTGGCGACAACAGAACCTCATAAGATCCCGCCTACAATTATTTCACGTTGTCAGCGTTTTGAATTCCGAAAAATATCAGTGAATGATATTGTTGAGAGATTATCAACGGTCGTGACAAATGAAGGTACGCAAGTGGAAGATGAGGCATTACAAATTGTTGCGCGTGCTGCTGAAGGTGGTATGCGTGACGCACTTAGTCTTATTGATCAGGCTATATCTTATAGTGATGAGACCGTTACGACAGAAGATGTATTGGCCGTAACAGGATCTGTTTCTCAGCAATACTTAGGCAATTTAGTAGAATGCATACGTGAAAATGATGTATCAAGAGCATTGCAAATCATAGATGAAATGATGAGTAAAGGGAAGGATCCAGTTCGTTTTATGGAGGATTTCATTTACTATTATCGTGATATGCTTTTATATCAAACTTCACCGCAACTAGAACATATGTTGGAACGAGTAATTGTAGATGATCAATTCCGTAAGTTGAGTGAAGAAATGCAACCGGAAGTGATCTATGAGATTATTCATACCCTTAGTAAGGGACAACAGGAAATGAAGTGGACAAATCATCCGCGTATTTTCTTAGAAGTTGTTATGGTGCAATTGTGTCAACAGTTTATGATGCAAGCAAATGGTACAGATCGTTTGCAAGCAATTATGAACAGGATGCAGCAACTGGAGAAAGAGTTAGAGCAAGTTAAAAAGAACGGTGTGCCAGCTGGTGTACAACAGGAAGTAAGAGAGACACGTGCAACACCAAAGCCGGTAAGAACAGGAAGTATGAAGATTCCTGTCGGACGTGTAAATGAAGTATTAAAACAAGCGAAGCGTCAAGATTTAGAACAATTAAAAGCTGTATGGGGTGAGTTGTTAGGAAGACTCAAATCATATAACAAAGTAGCGTTTGCTGTTTTACTAGAAAATAGCGAACCAGTGGCAGCTTCAGATGACACTTACGTTTTAGCATTTCAATATGAGATTCACTGTAAGATGGCGAGCGAAAATCGAGAAGCTATGGATACAGTAGAACAAGCTTTATTTGAATTGCTAAGTAAAAGGTTAAATATGATTGCCATTCCAAAAAGTGAATGGGGTAAAATCCGTGAAGACTTTTTACAACGTGAAGGTGGAGAGTCTGAAGAAAGCCCAGAGAAAAAGGAAGATCCTCTTATAGAAGAGGCAGTGAAATTAGTAGGGCAAGAACTCATTGAAATAAAAGAGTAATAATAATTAGGAGGAATTAATTATGATGCGTGGCGGAATGGGAAATATGAATAACATGATGAAACAAATGCAAAAGATGCAAAAGGACATGGCGAAAGCACAAGAAGAGCTTGGTGAAAAAACAGTTGAAGGTACAGCTGGCGGCGGAATGATTACAGTTATCGCAAATGGTCACAAGCAAATTCTTGAAGTGAAGATTAAAGAAGAAGTTGTAGATCCAGAAGATATCGAAATGCTACAAGACTTAGTATTAGCTGCAACAAATGATGCACTTAAAAAGGCTGATGAGCTTTCAAACTCTACAATGGGTAAATTTACAAAAGGCTTAAACTTACCAGGTGGAATGTTCTAGGAGGATATTGATACATGCATTATCCAGAACCAATATCAAAACTAATCGATAGTTTTATGAAGTTGCCAGGTATCGGACCGAAAACAGCGGTTCGATTGGCATTTTTCGTATTAGATATGAAAGAAGATGATGTGTTAGGTTTCGCGAAAGCACTTGTAAATGCGAAGCGAGATTTAGCGTACTGTTCTGTATGCGGACATATTACTGATCGTGATCCTTGTTATATTTGTAATGATTCACATCGAGATCAATCAGTTGTTTGTGTCGTACAAGAACCGAAAGATGTAATCGCGATGGAAAAAATGAAAGAGTATCAAGGTGTATATCATGTGTTACGTGGTGCGATTTCTCCTATGGAGGGAATTGGACCGGAAGACATTAATATCCCGCAACTCTTAAAGCGACTACATGATGAAACGGTACAAGAAGTGATATTAGCAACAAACCCTAATATTGAAGGGGAAGCTACAGCGATGTATATCTCCCGCCTCTTAAAACCTACAGGCATTAAAGTAACTCGTATTGCACATGGTCTGCCAGTTGGTGGAGATTTAGAATATGCAGATGAAGTGACATTATCCAAAGCGTTAGAAGGTCGCAGAGAAGTATAAGAGGAGAAACGAAAATGTTCTTTCAAAAAAAGGGTAAATTGCGTAAAGAGTATGACGATAAGTTAATTGTACTTTTGGAAAAAGTGAAGAATGAGTGGTTACGTCAGAAGAGAATGGTCGAACAAAGTGTAGAACCGTCTCAAGATGTCATTTGTTCTTTGAAAATAGCAGAGGCGAAATATTTCTTTTTGTTGAAAGAAGCAAAGCGTCGTCCTGTAAAAATGGAACAATGGTAAAAGGTTCTGCTTTCTAAGCAGGCCTTTTTATTTTATTTGTTAAATGCTGAGGTATCGTTTTATTTAGTTTATATAAAAGAGATGCTGCATATGATAACTGTTCTTTTTTATTGTCTTGTCCCATACAAATAGATGTATAGGTCATTCATAAGGAGGAAAAAATGAATTCTACAATTATTATTGTTGGCATTCTTACTTTAGTATTTATTTTTCTTGTTTTTGGTGTTGCCTCTAAGCCATTACGTTTTATAGGTAAGGTGATTTTTCATGTTACTTTAGGAATAGCATTGCTTTTTATCGTAAATGTTGTAGGGACATATTTTGATTTTCATATCCCGATTAACATGGGGACAGCAGCAATAACGAGTTTGTTAGGCTTACCGGGTGTGGCAGCATTAGTGATTATTAAGCTTTATATCATGCCAAGATAAAATTATTTTGGCATTTTTTTAAAAAGTGTTGACTATTAAATGATTAATATGGTAAATTAATAAGCGTCGTCAGCAACGAAAGAAAAAAGCTGTTGACAGATTTAACGAGAAGTGTTAAATTATAAAAGTCGCTGAAACGCGATATTGAACTTTGAAAACTAAACGAAACAAACAACGTGAAACGTCAATTTTTATTTTAGATGCTAGACAAACTAACTTTA
>NZ_JAALFZ010000037.1:0-12809 GCF_011800505.1 Bacillus sp. EKM501B
ACAACACTCATTTTAGGATCAGTGAAAGTTATCCTTAACCAGTCGATACTAGAAGAATATTCAACCATTTTTCCACCCTACTTCGCTATCTTATTTTCTATTTTTTTAAAAACACTTTTTTACAAACAAGAAAAACCTTAAAACCCTTGATGTACCTGTATTTTTAATAGTTTTAAAACCTACTTTTTTTGAGGTCACACAACCCGTATTACATAGGGGGGTTTTTAATAGGTTCTCTCCCTCTTTGCTTCGCAATCTCTTAAAATACTACTCTTGTTTTTCTAAATGTGATAAATAGAATTCAAATGCTTTTTCTGCAATTTCTGCTTTAGTTGAAAAACGACCACTTTCAACTAATTTATTTATTCTTTCAGACGTTTCTTTTGGCAACCTAAAGGCTTCATGAACCTTTGGACTCTTACCATCTTTCGGTTTCCTTCCAACCTTCACATAATTTGCTTTCATTAACAATCACCTCTCAAAAATCCTTTAAAACCATACTATCATTTCGTGTAACGTTTTGTAAATATATTTCTAAAAAAATAAGAGAACCTTGACGAAACCCAGATTCTCAAAACTTTCTTCCCTATATTCTAGCAAAGAAAAACAATCTTCCCTACCTTTTGATACAAACTAAAATATACTTTATGATAGCAAAAAACCCCTAGTTTAATAGGGACGCTTTTTTATATCATAAAGTATACTTTTTTAAACTATGGTTTTTCCTTTCCTATATCTTTCTTAGTAATGAATATACTGTGAAGTACCGTTATTACACCATACACAACTAAAATAATCATAATTGCATACAGAATATATATATAACTCACTTTTCATTCCCTCCTACCTTTCTAGCATCCTTTACCGCTTTATAAATACACTCACAAGCCCATAAACACATAAGAGCAATTGCCATGATAATATATCCCTTTACTGTTATCATTTTCTCACCTTCTTCCAAACTAAATTTATTAAATCATAGACTTCAAATATCAATACCAACCCAACTCCCAAACATGCAAATATCATTTTGAAGCCCCCTTATCCGCTGTATTGGACAAAAATAAAAACAATGAACAAAAGTACCAAAGCAAACAAACCATTCAATACAGACGTTTTAAAGGCTTCTGACTTTGTTATTTCTTTCAAGCTACTCCCTCCTTTTCCGTTTTATCTATGAAAAACATACTCATAACAAACGCACCTAATAGAACCCCACCTACAAACAACGATAATTCATACATATTATCTACCCCTTATTGTTCGGATTTTAATTTTAGGATCATAAGTTTTTTGCACGGCTGCCATTACATTTTTTGATTTACTTACGAACTATAATTCATTTCCTCAATGTATTCTTCGAGTTTTCTTTTTTCATTTCTAGTTAATTCACTTGGATGCATCATGAAATATGAATTACGTCCAACTTTAACCTTTTTATCATGACCGAATTTTTTAGCCCTACGCCAATTCATACACTCTAAAGGAACTAAGATACAATTAAATTTCCTCGCCATTGATTCAGCCAACTGTAACTGTTTATAGTGTGCAAACTCTTGGTACAATTTCGCAAAACGCACCACTGGAAGGCTTGGCGTGAAATATAAAAGGTTTCTTGGGTCTTTATCTTTAAATGTATTTGGTAAAACTGAATACTCGGCAATCATTTTTATGCTCCCTTCTTATCTAAACGAACTTTCTTTTTTCTTGACCTGTCATGTATCTCTTCTAATGTTTCAAAGAATGCCTTAGATTCTCTTTCATTTGGTGGTAATGGGAAAGATTGAACCATTGCATAAGTGTCATATAAATTCTGCGAAAAGTATTTTTTGGCTGTACGCATTGGAAGGAATGTTTTATTTAAAAATTCACCTGTTTGATAATCAGTAAATCTTAATGAAAAACCTTTCTTACCAATCTTACGAACATCCACTAACACCTCTACAATTTGCCTAATTCGACTATCTACATTATTGATAGAAGGCGAACAATACATTTGTATACTCTTCATTTTCCTTGTGTACATCATTACTTCAGTTGCAACGATAGAGCCATGTTGCGCCCATTTTCGGTTACTGAAAGCCATTTGACATTCATCCCAACAACAAATACTTCCCTGTGCTTCAGCAACCTCATACCAATCAGTGTAGTGAGTCATTGGGTACGAATCTTTTAAACCATAATTTGAAAATAGCTTTATATCCGCGCCCTTTTCCGCCGACTTCTGTTTCCAATAGTGAGCTAAAACAGACATAATAAACGTTTTCCCTTGTCCTAATGGCCCTTGTATAAACATATGATGCATTTACTTCTTACCTACCTTTTCAGCCATTACAATTGGTTTTGGTGGCTTTGGTATTAATGCTTCAATCGTCTTAATAAAGTAATCTGGGTCAGCAACATGAACTTTACTTTTCATAATGAATTCAATGATTGGTTCATATGGGTTTTCTTCACCGTGAAGATATGAATTTTCTCCTAACTTTCTTAACAAGATAATCCCTCGAATTTGCGCTTCTTGCATTTCTTGGGCATTCCCTTGCATTTCCTCCAGAACTTGCTTTACATCGCTAATATGTTGGACTTCCGGAAACAAATTATCTGTAATAACACTTTGTAACGTTTCAGCGTTGTTACTCATTAAGATTCACCCCTTATTTACTCTGCTGATATGTTTGAGTCGGTACTTGCTGTGGTTCTGCTTTATTCGAACAACTCGTTGCACCAAATACGATGATGCACAACACAATAATTCCAAACAACGCCATTTTCGTATAATCCATCGCACTTTCTACTGGCTTCGGTTTGTATTGCGTAATCTTAGTAAGAACTATACTTTTCTCCAATTCCGCTAATCTTCTTGTCTCTTGAATAGACTTAGAAGGCGCTCTATAAAAGAAGTTCCGCCCCATTACACTGTTTGTTACTTCGCAATCTTCCAAAGGGATCATGTATTCACCATTAACAAATATCTTTCCGTCCGAAATCTCACTAATACGTTTAATATCACTTGTCTTATTATCATTATCAAAAATAATCGCTACATCATTTGTTTCTGGGAAGAAATCTTCTTCTTTCAACTTTTGCCTACTAAACTTACTGAAATTCAACATCTCTTTACACCTACCCTATAACGCTTGTATGCTTTGTTTTTCTTTTTCTGTTGTAAATCTTCATTGCTATAAAAAACACCATCATAACGCCAAATGAAGCGCCTGAACTAAGTACAAACATGTATATAAATGCTTCTACCACCACTTAACACCTTCCTTAGCACTGTAATAGACTCTCATTAATGACCTAAAAATGATTAATCCCCCTAAAAGAGTGACAGAACCCAAAATAGATACAATGAGAGTTTGCCAAACCGCTGGCATATCTCCAAAAACTGATAAATACTTACCTACGTTGATTCCCTGTGCTGTTACCATGTTTATTCCTTGTAACTTCTCAATACATAAATCCAAAAAGCTAACAATCGGGTCAAAAATCGAATCAATAAACGACCTTAATTTTTCTTTTACTCCCATATCAATCTCCCCCCACTCGTATAGAGGAAATCAACTTCATTGCTGAAATCGCGGTAAAAAACCACAAGATAAACAGCATGATATAAGCAACAGAATTCAATTGCATTGATTCAGCGATACCGAATACTTTCCCTATCATTGCCGAATATCCATGACCAGAAGAACCAGGGGTAAACTGTAAACTCGCCAAAGTTTTACCGAATCCAACAACCAACGACCACAATAATTTCGCTGTCTGAAAAATGAGTGTAAACACTTTAACGATTACGACACCGACCATATAGAAGAAATACAAGATAGCATCCAAAATATCTAAAAACACTTGTATAACGTTTAAAATCGCATCTATAAAGGGTTTGAAGAGATTATAAATAAACTCTCCAATCCACTTTATACAGTCCCATAAAAGCCCAAACAGCTTTTTAAACGCACCGCCAATTACACCCATTACTTACGGAAACCCGTTGCCGAATAAAACAGAACGATAAGTTTATCAGCAAACATTAATACACTAAGTACAAATACGAGAGGTGTTAAATACGGCATCATTTTTAAAAAAATTGTTGTCATTACTGCATCAAACAATAAAGTCATTTCTTTTCACCCTTTTTCTTATGATCCAGAACCGCTTTTACAATTAACTCTTTCAATGGCTTAAACCATATAATCACAATCCCCACTAAAATAAATGGTGACAACCACAATACAATAGTTCCTGCCGTTTCAAGCAATTCCATTGCTGTTAAAGGAGGTTTCAAATCATATTCAATCATCGTTGCATCTTTTGAAGGAGATTCAGTGACCGCTGCACTCTTATTTCCTTCTTTGTTTTCTGAATTAACAACACTTATTTGAACACTATATTTCTTGTCATTTTCAAGATTGTTTAATATCAATTTATTAGAAGTTAACAATTCATTAGTTATCTTCTTCCCATCAATATAAACGTTATATCCCTTTAAATATGGAGAATTAACAGATTCCCAATTAATTATTAAACTCCCATTTTGAGGTGTCACATACACATTTTTAGGAGGGTCAATTAAAGGAATTAAAGTATTTACTTTTACACTAGCACCCTTCGTTTCCACTTTATTTTGGTCTATTGACTTAACTGTAAACACATGACTTTCATTTGCTTTCAAACCCTCAACAACATAAGTCACCGCTGTATTATCAAGTTCCGCTATAAATTTATTACCTTGATAAATTCGTAACCCTTTAAAGTTCTCTTCCCCTTCGGGGTTTTTCCAATTCAAAATTACTTTATTCACTTCGGGATTTGCTTTTAGATTAGATACATCAGAAACAAATCCATCATCACCATACACAGATATCCAAGAGAATTGTGTGCTATCTCTACCACTATTCCCTACAACTACATATCTCGCTTTCTCCGAGACACCAAAATTCCCACGAGGTCCATCTGTTTTCACAGTCCTTACCATTCGGAAATTAGAATCATAAAAAGATAAATAGGCAAAATGAATTCCGCCCTGCGCTGAATATGTAAAGTTTTTTATATAAGATTCTTTTCCTAAATCAGCGATTACTTCCCTTGAATATAAATAACCATAAGAATCTTCATTCCCTTTATAAATACTACCTTTTCCGTAATTGTTCTTATAAAATTGCTTTCCTGCTAATAAATCAGTTGTTTTCGCACTTGCTAAATTCGGGATAAATAAAACCGTCACAACAACAAGCGACAGCATCAAAATGTATTTTTTAAAAAACAATAGGTTCACTCCTTTCACCAAAAGTAAAAACTACTTCTTATCACTTTTTTTCTTATGATCCAGAACTGCTTTTACAATTAGCTCTTTCAATGGCTTGAACCATATAATCACAATCCCTACTAAAATAAATGGCGACAGCCACAATACAATAGTTCCTGCTGTTTCAAGCAATTCCATTGCTGTTAAAGGAGATTTCAAATCATATTCAATCGTTGTTGCATCTTTTGAAGGGGATTCAGTAAATTCCCCACTCTTTTTGCCTTCGGCATCACCAATATTTACAGCACTAATTTGAATCTTATAAGATTTATCATTCTCCAAATTATCAACAATCAATTTATTAGAATTTAACGTACTACTATTAACTTTCTTCCCATCAATATATATGTTATATCCCTTTAAATACGGAGAATTAACACCATTCCAAGCGATAACAAGCTTTTTATTTTGCGGTGTTATAAATACATTCTCTGGTGGGTCAATTAGGGGAATTAAAGTTTTTACACTTTTAGTGATTCCACCTGTTTCTCTCCCTTTATCATCAACCACTGTCATTTTAAAAGAATAATTCTTTCCTTCCGTTAAATTCTCAACAACATAAGAAGTGATATTTTCATTAAGATTAAAAGTTTTTATCTCTTTTCCATCTTGATATAACTTAGTCAATTTAGTGTTATTACTATTTACTGGGTTCTCCCAATTTAATGTAACTTTTTTATAATCCGCTATCGCTTTAAAATTAGAGATTTCGGGTATGTACTCTGTCCCTAACGCCCTAAAAGTAACAATTCTTCCACTACCATTTGTAGAAAACTCTATATAACGAACATCATCTTTTTTTACACTAGGTTTGTATTCATCCCCTTTATGACTCGAACCTAAATATCTAATGTCATAACCAAGTGCTGACCATACCTGTTGATTTTTTGAGTTATACAGTCTTACATTTAAAGAACCACCCGATGCTGATGTGTTTTTTACGAAAATATAAAGTGAGTCGATACTATAAGAACCGCCTAAATCATAACGAGCCGTACTGCTTGAAAATTCCGCGCCATTGACCTTCCCTTTTGATACATCTGTATTTGATTCGGCACTTGCAAAATTCGGTATAAAAAAGACCGTTGTAATAGTAAGCAATACCATCAATATGCATTTTTTAAAAAACAATAGATTCACTCCTTTTGTAAAACATCCATCCCCAAACCCCTTATCCAAGGGGCTTCCCTCGGCGGTAGCCAGCCCAAAACGTACTGCGTTTTGAGGACTGCAAGAGGGTCTTTGGAAAGATGCCCTGTCAACTCCTTAATGCTCACTACGTTCCGCTTACCGTTGACAGGTACATTATGTATCCCTCCCCCGTTTAAAAGCTGTCAGCAAGGTTTTAAGACACTAATTTCTCCAATTGAATGAATAGATTGTTTGTATGCTCAAAATATTGCTTCATACTCTCTATCGTCTTATTTTCCGATTCACTCAAACTATGATTTTCCCCAAGCTTCCCTATGAATCCCGAAAACTCGCTATTTAGTATTTGCAATGCTTTATATTGTTTCTTCATTTCTCGTTTTGCTACTGTCTTCATATCTCTCAATCTCCTTTTAACCTGAGCCATCTGGGTCTTCTGGGTGTCTCTTGTACTTCCCAAACGAACCAGACGGATTATTTGGTGTTGGTGGGTCTAAATTTGTATTTGGTTTCGGTGGTTTATCTCCCGAATCGTTTGGTTTTGGTGGTTTTAAACCTTCTTCATTCGGCTTCGGTGGTTTCCCTACATCCTCTTTTGGTTTCGGTGGCTTCCCTCCGTCCTCCTTCGGCTTCGGAAAACCGCTATCGCCTTCATTTGGTTTTGGTGGTTTTATTTCATCTGGTTTTGGTTTTGGTGGGTCTTTTGGTTTCTCTTTATCTTTTGGTACTGGTTTTTCTTGTGGTTCTGGTTCTTTTGGTTTATTTTTCCCCCATTCACTCGGCGTTGTTTCACCAGGCTTTGGCATTTCATCGGGTAAATCGGGCAAATTGTCCATCGGGTCTTTTATATCGAATCCCCCAGACTTATCTTCCTCGAACTTTATTTCTGGCGCACCGTCCTTTATATCATCCTTTGTAAATTTCGCTTTCTCTAGATCCGGATTATCTTTAAATTCTGGTTGCCTATTATCCAATCCCTTATTATCTGTTTTCGGGATTTGTGGTGGTGGTTTTGGTGGGTCTGGCGCTTCTCCTAACATATCTTTTATATCTTTAGTTAGTTTTGGACTAATCTTGTCCGCAAACGTTTCAGCAACTTTGTCCCAATCTGGAACAGGTGGTATTTTGTTGCTAATCTCATTCAACTTATCTTTTATATCTTGTAAATCTTTATTGCTACCGTTATTGTTTCCACCCCCGTTATTATTCCCTTTATCATCTTTAGATTGGTCTATATCACCCGAACCTTGCGGTTTATCGTCTGGTATAGCATGGTTTGTACAAACACCATCATTTTTACCATCTAAATCTTCATATTCTTTTGGGTCTGGTTTTTCGATTTCTGGCAAGTCGTAGTATTTAGCACCTTTACCCCAATAGACAGTCTCACTACCGCCCCCATTTTCCTTAAAACCTTTAAGTTTAAAGCGTACATAAGCTAAAACTTTACCGTTATGAAAGATATAAAAAGCATACGTACCATTCATATTCCAATTAATATCAAATTCATTTTTCTCTTGTTCTGGACGAGTCCATTTCGCTTTCCCAACATGGAACGAGCAATCATTTACAAGCATTAACTCTGACAATTGAAACTTGTATACATTTGTCATATCGTTAACCCTCAATGTAAGGCTATACTTCCCATTAACAAGACCTTTATCCTCAATAGAAATGTTTTTGCTACCCACAACTTGAAATGACGGGCCATCAGCAAACACTGAACCCACTCGCACGAACAAAGATAAAACCATTGCAAAACACATCAATAATTTATTCCATGTGGTTTTACGTATCATTTAAAAAGTTGCACCTTTCTATCTAAAAAAAAGGCGCACACACGCCCCCTTTTTATTTTTATTTCTTACCGCTACGTGCTGCTAATGCCGCACGAGCTAATCCAAATAGTTTTGGTGCGAATGCAACCGCAAGACCTACTAGAATAAATTCTTTATATTGTGTCACAATTGACATTGCTGACCCGATTAAATCTGTTGCCGAAAAACCTACCGCTACTTTTGAAAAATCAACCATTTTGAAAAACCTCCATTTTTTAATATATATTTCACTAGCAAAATGCTAGAGAATGTCATTTGTAATGATAGTATTCATATTCATCGTCATCTTCATCTTCGTCTTCGTCTTCAATTCTTCGTCTTTTAGTTATAGCGCCAACAATTCCAACTATTAAAAGAGCAACAGCCCCACAAGCGAAATACACCACGTTTAATGAAGCGCCATAAAACACAAAATACTTAACCAGATTCCAAAAATCTGATAGGGTATCCCCTGCTAGAAATGTTTCATACTCTGGTAGTTTCATAAATTATTTCTTCTTCTGCATAACGGCTGCTATTACTCCACCGATTAAAAGACAAACTGCCGAAATGGCAATAACGATCATAACGAAAGACGAATTCATTTTAAAAAGCATTCCAAAAGTGTTCCAAAAAAAATCCCAATCATAAACATTGCTTAACAACTATTCCAACTCCCCTACTCCTTTACTTTTTTCATATATCCCTATCAAAGTGAAAACAACAGAGTAAAGAACAGCAAAACTAATTATGATAAAAATAACGTCTGGATTACCTGCGAAAACTTTAAATGCTTGTAAAACAAGTCCTCCTATTTCCATTTTTCCGCTCCCCTTTTAATAATGTTCATACCTATAATTGCGATTGGGTAGAGTAGAAAACATACCAGAAAGGCTGAGAAATATAAGATTGCTATGTCTTTTGGTGTTCCTAATAGAACTTGATACATTTAAAATCTCCCCTTGATATTAGTGAAAACCATAACGAATAGTATAAGGACAAGTAGAGTCGATATAATCACATCTCCAAGTGTCATCGTATGGCTTACCACAATGTTTCCAGCATCCGTATTTACCATTGTTTCATTCAACTGTCTCACCTCATTTAACAAAATAAAAAAGGACAAGTACGGCTTCTTAATACAAAAAGAAGGCATACTTGTCCTGTTATACGTATACATCTAAAAACATGCATATACATACACATACAAACTGTGTATAATAGCACGTAGATAGTTGTAGTGAGCTTAAACGCTCGGTTGCGAAGTCTGCCAACTTCGTTGCCCCTGCTCGGTGTTGACGCACCGAGTGGGACTGCAACTATTTTTATTTTGTTTTGGAATTTGGGTTGGAATATATGACATATCATAAATAAATTTCCTGCAATTTTCTACAAAATGGATGACGGTAAATAATTTACCGTCATTTTTTAAAAATCCGATTTTCTCGATTTTTAAAATTCTTGTTTCCCGTTTTCTTTTTTCTCTGGATCATAAAATTACAACACTCACCCCGTACCCCCATGACTCACTGAACCCAAAAAAATCCGACTCGCATATTCATTTCATAGATATTTTATATCATTAAAAAGTCCCACCATTTTTAATAATTTCACATACCAGATTGAACACAAAAAAATTGGTTGAAACTCTTGTTTCAACCAATCAATATTTTATAAATTAAACATAACAATAAATGAATAATGACCTTATTAAGAGACTTTCTTAAGTAATTGAACAACCTTTTCTTTATACTTTTTAACATCTTCAAGCGAAATCCCCAATTCCTTTAATTCCTCCGGAATAAAAGTTCTATCTAATGCCCACAAAGACAATCTTTCTAAAGCAACTCTTTCATTCCCAAAACTATATAAATACTTATATCTACATGTTGTATATTCTTCCTTACCAGTATATTGAGCAAGGTAAAAATACCTTTTCCCTCCCGCTGTTTTGCTTGTTAGATATGCCAAATTGATTCCTCCTGTAATTTTTGTTCTCGAAATTTACACAAACACGTATTCGCGCACCGATAAACCTGTTCGTATAAATTGTAAAAAAAAGAAAGGAAATGATTAGTCTTTTTTAACTAAATGCGTGTTGTAGTAGTCCATGATGATTTTACTTGCTATTTCATTTTTATTCCCTTGTTCTTCCAATGCCCAAATTACTTTTTTCGGGACTTTTACAAATATCGTGTCAATCTTATCTTCTAATGGCTTTCTAGGTCTCGGCAATCTCTAAATCCTCTTTATCCTTTTATTATCATCCTCTTTCTTTTTATTTTTCTTTTTTATTTTTCATCAGTATAGCAAACGATATATAGTATTTTAAAATTTACTTTTAGTAAATTTCTTAACACCAATACTTTTTTTAACGAAATTTTTCTTTCCAGAAGTATTTCTACCAGAACCATTAATTAGTTCTTTTTCTTTTGGAGTTTCAAAAGAATCAAGGTATTTACCAGTTGCTACCCAAGCAAAAGCACCTGCAACAATAGCAATAACTCCATAAATAGCACTAAACATTCAATAACCTCACTTACTATATTTTTTCATAAAATCCTCAAGAGCAAGTTCTACAATTAACGATTTATTTCTTTCTAGTTTCTTAGTTTTCAAGAAATCATCTAATTTAATTTGAGTATCAGTATTTAAAAAGATATTATTTCTTTCTTTTCCTGTTTCTCTTTCTCTAACACGATCATATAAATTTCCATCAACCTGCAAACCAACCTTTTCAAAATCAGCAATCATTTTCTTCAGAATCACCACTTCTTCATTTGAAAATTGTTTACTAGTTGTTGAGTTGTTGTTAACTCGTTTATTACTCGTTGTATGGTTGTTGTTAACTTGTTTCTCACTAGTCGTTGGGTTGTTGTTAACTTGCTCTTGTGTTGTTGTTTGGTTGTCCAAAGGTTGTTCCTCTTTCCTTCTCCACTTATTAGAAACCCATTCAAACCCAGATTTCTTAAGACCTCTACTTACTTTACTATCACTAACACCTAAATCCTTAGCAATATCTTTCACTTTCTCACCCGATTGAATACGTTCAAATATCTTCTCAAAATCCATATATACAGCCCTCCCAATAAATCAATAAATCTTTATTATACAATATATTATAACACGAAAACAACCACTAAACAACAACTAAGGTAGTTTTTAACAACAACCTAACAACAACCCGATAACTTTTTAACTTGTTTTTAACAACAACCTGATTTTACTAATGACATATCCCGAAAAACATATTAAAATATATTGTAATCAATCAATAAAAAAAATCCCTTTAAGTGTTGGTGGCACTCAAAAGGATTTATGTTTATATTTTTTTGGTGGTTTTAATTTTTAATTTTGGTTTTTAATTTTTGTTTTGGTCTTCGTCTTCTAGCGAAGACTCTTTTTTTTGCATCAAACGTCTTACCTTCATTTTTCTCAGCTAATCTTATATCTACTAAATTCTTAGACAAACGGTCTAACGCCTTTTTATATTCTCGCAACTCTTTCATTTCTTTTAATTCTTCTTGATACTTTTCATCATCCTTCCCTTCTTCCATCCCTTCTACAGCAACCTCTTTAACTAGTTTAAGCAAATAATCCATGCCTTCCAGTTCCGCAATTTGAGAAAGTGATTTTTTCACTGTATTTCTAATCCATTTTTCTTTATCTATATTTTTAACAGCCTTAACCGCTGACATATCAACTTTTTCAACTTCTATAAAATCAACCCACTTCTTAAATCGTTTTCTTCTCATGATGTCATTCTTACCATATTGACCTTTATCCGCTTTAGATTTAAAAAGAATTATTTTATTTAAAGTATTCAAAACCATATCAGAAATCTTTATGCCTTTTATAATATTATTCGCAACAGCCTTAGATTTTTTATTTTTATACTCAACTTCATATCTTTCATGAAAAACTAAAGATTCATCAACATGCACACCTTTACCTAACGCTTCAGCATACTTGTTATACATACGAATGAATTCTTCATTCTTTCGATTACCTATGTAAATTGTAATACCTTCTTCTTTCAACTTACCTTCATGCGTTTTAACAACTTCTTGATTCTTAAACTTACCTAGAGAATACAAATCTTCATTTTCTAGTTTCTTAGCAATTTGCCACAACCTAACGTGCTTCCCGTCATCTTCATAAGCCTTAACATCAATACATAAATCCAATCTAGGTATATTAGAATCTGGATAACTGTGAGCAATCCTAGCAAGAAATGTCTTCCATAAACTATCAACATCTTCATGATATTCCTCATTAACCTTCTCATAATACCTTAAGCCTTTACCACTCATATCCAAACATATCCCCATATTACTCAAGCCATTAAAAGCCACCGTAATACCCTCTTTATTTGTAATAGAATCAGAATACCTTAGAAAACTTCCACCATTTTGAAAGTCCTCAAATTCCATACCCAATACATCAGTAACAACTTCCACAACACTCATTTTAGGATCAGTGAAAGTTATCCTTAACCAGTCGATACTAGAAGAATATTCAACCATTTTTCCACC
>NZ_JAALFZ010000038.1:0-11025 GCF_011800505.1 Bacillus sp. EKM501B
TATCTATAAAAAATAATGAAAAACTACATGGAAAGATCCGCCTTTGTATAAACATATACCTTAAGTTGATGGATGTGGGGTACCGCCACATCGCTATCAAGCTAACAAAATACAACGTCAATTATAGTAGAGGTTGTTTCTTTTTTCTAAAGGCTAGGTGTAGGGAATTTAAAGATTTGCATACGAAATAAACCCTAATGGGTTTCATTTTTTAAATTTAAGCCACTTGATTATCAGACATGGTACAATTGTAAACGACACCTAATATATCAAAGACTGTTTTTTTCTCATATCGATGAGATTTTCTCCCGTTTTGCTGTAGGAGGTTGAACAGGCGAATGAGAATCTTTGATAGCTCTTGGGTGTCTTTCTGTATAGCTTGGAAAAGAAGAAGAAAGTAATCTTTAATCATATAAATCGCTTTGTATTCACTCAGTTCTCGTTTCTTTTTCATAAGAAGTAATTGACGCATTTGAAACATGGTAGAAGAACAGAGTAGAATGGCAATCAATTGCCCATACAAATGGCATTCCAATCGTTCTCGTTTTATCTTTTTACAATGATGAATATGAAAGAATGATTTCCACGTTTTAAATAAAATCTCGATTTGCCAACGTAAAGAATACCAATCATGTACTTGTCCCATTGGGACAATATCTGTAGGAGTATTTGTAATATATACATTGATACCACTAAGTCGTTTACTACGAGCGGAATACTTCATTCCTTTCTTTTTTTCTCTTACGGTTTGATCTTGTAATCGTTTTTGCTGTTGTTCTTTTGTTAGTCGATGAACAATCACACGAGTTGGGACTTTATGAGTCATTCCTACGTAAGCGTTGGATATTTCACATGTTTGTCCTGGTTGAAGAGAGTTCATTAAAACCTCCATATCTATCTGGATATACTCTGTACCTTTCTTGATTCTGCCATCTTGAAAATAATTAGGGTTAGGATTTTTTTGATAAATACGTGTATTCGATTTGATACGTGAAATATAATAAGCCTTTTTCTCTTGTATATGTTGAAGATCTTTCAAATGAAAATAACCTAAATCTCGGATACATAAATCATTCGCTGTTACAGTTGGGACACACAGGGAACCGTAGGTTCGATTATGTTGTTTACCTGGGCCTGTATGAATATGAAGGAACTGTCCACTTAATAAATCATACTCAAGCTGTATCTTTACTCCCGCTGTATGGCTGCATCCTCCTGCACCTGGATAAACGAACGAAAAGGGATCTGGAAGTTGAAATGCAGTTGAATCTAAAATACGAATACGTTTGAAAATAGAAGTATATGGAGAAGAAATTGGCATAGATGAGGTCAATTTTTGGTTTAGTAGTTCAGCTAATAGGTGTTGTAAAAATTGGACGGCCGCTTTATTAAATCGTTGATTCAGTCCCTCTGGACTGATGAGTACTTCTGTTGATGCTTCTAAACAGCTAGATAATTGAGTTAAAGAAGTAGTAGCGACACTTTGGCTCATCCATACACATAAAGCGACTAAATCTTTTGCTTGGTATTTACTGGTTCGTTGTACGAAACCGACATCCCTAGCAAATCCTCGTAAGATATTTGGAGATAAAAATCTTTGAATTTCTTGAGCGAATAGTTGTAATTCGTCAGACACAGAAATAGACATACAAAAACGCCATCCTTTCCTATGATTCTACAAAAAGAATAGCGTGTTTTTTCATATTATAGATACGTTTTTTAGCTCGACGGCAATGTGGTGTTACCTCAAAGATAATTATTTTATTTGAATGTTGTAGTTTTAGAATAAAGTTTGATTAAAAGACTCCTTTTAATTTTTGTTTAGCAACAAAAAAAAGCAACTCCATTTTGATCAATCTTTTTTCAAAATGGAGTTGCTCTTTTAATATAAGAATGTAATTTTTATAAAACAGATTGATCGGGCAAATACCTCAAAGATTAGTTAGAGGAAGTGATTCCCTTCAGAAACTCATTTGTCTGCTTCAGACTAAGTATACTGGCCGGAGAGGCCATATCAAACTGATAGCCGTGACCCGCTTTTATCTCGTTGGGATCGAAAAATAAAGAAGTAACTGGGACGTCTTTTTCTTGAAGTGTAGCGACGAAAGTCCTGGCTTGTGTTTCAAATGAATTCGTGTTGCCGTCGGTTACAAATGCAGGAGGGAAGTCTTTAGTGATATACTTTGACAGATTTAAGACATCAAACTTCGGATTGTCCATCCAGTTCTTATCACCCAAAATGCCCCAGCCCATACGTTTGATTATGAATTGTTGCACGGGCTTTAGATCACTATGCTGAAATGCTGTAATATCGTAGGGGGCGCTATATAGTAATAAGCCCTTGATTGTATTCGTCGATACGGATTGCGGGACTCCCACGAGATTTGCATATTCAGAATTGGTTTGGATCAGGGCAAACTCCCCGGCCAAGAAAGCCCCCGCTGAGGAACCAGCCAAGATCACCTGCGATGGGTCCAAGGGGTATTTTTGAGCTAACTGCTGCAAATAAGACAATACCTCGCCGACTTGCTTCGTCTGATCAAACAAAGTGGCCCCTGGCGCTAACTCGTAATTCATGGATACTACAGCAAAGCCTTTCGAGGCTAGCGCCCTTGAATAATCGGCAGGCATATACTTGTCTCCACTAATAAAGCCTCCACCGTGGATAAAGATGATCACAGGCAGTGGCTTCGAATCAGTTTGAGGAAGGTAAAGGTCCAATTTATTTTCTTGGTACTTGGATGGATATGAGATGTCAGAGAGAACCCGAGTTTGTTTCATAAGAACGGGAAAATCGGATGGGTGGGAGCCAAAATTTTCAGGATTATTCTTGCTGCCGAGCATTTGGAGCGCCCAAATGCTCGGCTGAGGTGTCCAAATGGTGAAGGTAGCCATGATTAGAGCAAGCAACAAAACAGCAATCCCTGTAAACTTGACTAATTTGAAGTTGCGCTTTTTTTCTATTCGTCGGTTGGGTATTTGTACTTGTGTCATCGATTAACCTCCTACATCCATGTCCTCGGTCTGAATATAACCGGTTATTTTTAATATAAATTTCATGGACGGTATCGTTTATTTAATTATATCGCTTCTAAACTGAACCGTAATTCAAAAACTTATTTAATTAAAGCGCCCTTTAATTGAATAACAGAGAAGTTTCTATTAGCTAGTTTAGTCGAAAAAGGAAAAATATTAAGGTTGATATACAAAGACGTGTAGTGATCAACATATATACTGTAGTAATGATTATAATAATACTTATAATCATTAAAGACCATTCTATAACTGGAGAAAAGCATCCGTTCGTACTTAATGTATAAGAACTTACACCTAGTATTATAAAAAAGGGTCTGCTCAAACCTAAGCAGACCCTTTTCCTACTTGGAATACAGACGGAAAAATTGCACGTTAAATTTTCAAAGCTTGATATTCTTTGGTGGGAATGTAATTATTACTGAAAATGATCCAGTAGAACAAGAAAGACGTATTAGATATAATGATTTCGTTGCCTATGCAGTCATTTTTCAAAATGTTGTTGCTATAACTATGATTTTATGACACCTCAAAAGAGAGGGATATCGATTCTCACGAGAAAATCTGGTGATGTTAAGCCCATATATGACGAAGCATCTAAAACGTTTTGGCGATTATGTGATTGATTTACAAAACATTCCGTAACCAATAGAAGAGAATATAGCTGTATAAAAGATAAACAGGTCAATCTTCGGAAGTAAATTCCAGTCTATAACCCGTATTTACCCGTATCTCGTTTGAACTCCTTATAGGGAAGCGTTTTTTAAATGAATACAACTATGAATTAACTTTAACTGTTCTGTTTATATATTTTCTCACTTTTGTTTTCTACGCGATGTATAATGCTTTCTCCTTCAACATCAATGTTAGGCAAAATTTTATCCAGCCATTTTGGCAAGTACCAGGCTGACTTACCCATGAGAATCATGACTGCAGGTACGATTGTCATTCTCACGATGAATGCGTCAAAGAAAACACCGAATGTAAGAGCCATACCTATGGATTTAATGATGGTATCAGGCGCCAGCATGAATCCAATAAATACAGACATCATAATTAATCCCGCTGCGACTACGACTCTCCCGCTCTCCCGCATTCCTTCTACAATAGCTCTCTTCGGATCACCTGTATGCGTATATACTTCCCGCATCTTGCTCACTAGGAACACCTCATAGTCCATGGCGAGTCCGAACAAGATGCCAATCAGAATGACAGGCAAGAAGGCTAAAATTGGACCGGCAGCCGGGAACCCAAATATATTTTGGAAATGGCCATCCTGCACGAAAAATACCACGGCTCCCAACGTAGCACCAAGAGAAAGTAGAAACCCTAATACGGCTTTTAATGGAACGAGCAGAGATCTAAACACTAGAACTAAGAGTACATACGCAAGTCCCACAATAAGGGCAGCGAAAACTGGCAAGGCGTCACTCAGCTTTTGCACAATATCAATATTCATCGCTGCTGTGCCCGTTACCATTAGTTCAATTTCATTTTTTTTCTCGGTTTGGTTTGATTTGTCCCTGATTGCTTTTACCAAATCCTTTGTCTTTGTATCGTCAGGTCCAGCTTTTGGTGTAATAGAAATCATATAAATCTTTCCAGAAGGCCCAGGGATAGCTGGTGTCACACTTTTCACGTCAGGTAGGTTACCCAATTCTTTTGCGATGGTGTTCATAGCATTTTGCGTTTCAGCTGTTGCTTCTTCTGATTTTGCTACTACCATTAAAGAAGCATGAAATCCTTCCCCATACGCTTCCGTCAATAAATCATATGCTCTTCTTTCTGTCGTTTCTGTGGACTTTGTTGTTCCATCAGAAGGCAGGCCAAGGTTCATATGGAAAAACGGAATTGAAATCACTGCAAGTAGTCCGATTGAGAAGATCGTAACAATCAAAGGACGTCTTATGACAAATTCTCCCCATTTATTTGAACCAGCATGTTTCTTACCTGCCCCAGTCATCTTTTGCAAGAATCGATTTTGTTTAGATGGGGCAATCTTATGGCCGACAAGTCCCAAAATGGCTGGTAATATGATGACGGAAACCAACACAGCTGCAAGCACAGTAAAGGCAGCTGATACGCCCATCGCTGTCAGGAATGGAATCTTTGTAACAGACAGTCCCAAAAGACCTATAATAACAGTTAATCCCGCGAAGATTACGGCACTTCCCGCTGTTCCCGTTGCGATGGCAACAGATTCTGGAACAGAATCTCCTTGTGCAAGCTGCTGTCTAAAACGATTGATAATGAAGAGTGCATAGTCTATGCCTACTGCGAGTCCTAGCATAGCAGCTAATGATAAGGAAACTGATTGGATTTCCACATAATTGGTTCCAATCATGATTCCTAGCATTCCAATTGCTAATCCGATTATCGCAGTGAGAATCGGCAGTCCAGCTACTAAAAAAGACACAAAGGTAAATGCCAGGACTACGAAGGCAACAAGAACTCCGACAATTTCAGTCATACCTGAAGTCTCTGAGTCAGAAAACGTAACATCGCCTCCTGATAACTCCGTTTGAATGCCGGTATCCCTTGTTGTTTCAATACTATCTAAAATCTTATCTTTAGAAGCTTCTGTAACCTTTTCTGCTTTTATTTTGTACGTAACAACTGCATATCCAATTGTCTTATCTTCACTGAGGTTCTGCAGTTGCGTCGGTGCCGCCACAGAATCAACAGCTGAGTCTTTTTTTATCTCTTCAAGAACTCCTGCAATTTTCTGTTGTACTTCGGCTGACTCCAAGGTTTCGTTTTTTGGTGCTTTAAATGCCACTTTTACTTGGGCACCTGCTGGTTGCATCGCTTTAAATTCTTTTTCAATTACTTTTCCTGCTTTATCTGCTGGTGTATTCGGAATACTCAGCTCGTCCTTGAAAGAGGAACCCATGTTGACTGCAAAAAGCACTAATGCAATAAGAATTGCGAGTGCGCTGAATACAACCTTCTTCCTATGATTTACTGCCCAATATCCTAACTTATACAGATGTTTTGCCAATTGAATCTCATCCTATTCTTGTCGAAAATTTTACTTTTTCTTACGTTGTAATCAACAAACGCACAAACACTTATTTTCATATAATTTGCATAATAAGATTTTAAAATACTTATTATAGATTGTATCTGAATATCCCTCCCTATTTATAGATTGTAAAATGGCGGTAAACTTCCAATAGGAAACAACGGAAATGGCACACATTGACAGCAATAATGTCCTTTTATACAATGACGTTATCACTACACTAACAATTGTACTTACATGTGTAAGTATAGCAGTGAATTTTCATCTTTCAAGCACTATGTGCTGATTTGCACTTAAAACGAACAGAATGAAGGGATGTGTTAGCTTTGAGGAAGTCAAGAGAAGACAGTATACACTCTCAAACATACATTATGGAGGCATTGAGCGCACTGTTGCATGAACATAAATTGCAAGATATAACCGTAACAGCTATTTGTAAAAAGGCTGGAGTTGCCAGAGTCACATTCTACAAATACTACCGAAACGTTTACGACGTGGTACAAGCATCTGTGGATGAAATTGTTCAACAATTTTTAAAAGAGGTTGATAGTTTGGATCCATATGAAAGTATGCAGCTAATTATTGAATATATCATAGAGGGGTTTGTGTCTGCACAGAAGCCGTCAGGAAAGTTAATTGATTTAAATATATCTAGTATGATGCTTGAGTATTTGAATTATACAATGGAAAAGGTCTTTCAAGCGGACATTACGCATAATCATGACATGAGCAGAATGCAAATCCTGTTTTTAGCAGGCGGTATCTTCAATATTGTTACCGATTGGATTAAAAGAGGGTCAAGGGAGTCTCCTCAGGCACTTGCTGCAAAAATATACGAGATTCTTCCATATGGGACAACAGATACAAGGAATTTGGCAAATTCATGATACAACTGTTCTACCTTTTATTACATCTTAAAAAATAGGCACTACATAAAAAGCTGTAAGTAGTTCATCTAACCATAAACGACCGTTTTTGGTTAAAAGAGCAAAACCTTCTTTCATATAGTCTCGCCACACATCCATCAACTTAAGATCTCATAATACCCTCAGAACGAAAAATTTTTACATTTTGCTCGCTTTTTATTGTTTTGGGGTAACTCGTTCTTGTTAGCTTGATGGGCATGGGGTATCGCCACATGCCCATCAACTTAAGGGTGCTAAGTGGATATATGTGAGGGGTATTTAAAAAAATTTCTACGACTGTACTAAATATGGGCATAACAAATAAACCTATTAAATAGGTATTTTTAAAAATATTATGCAACTTTGAAACTTTGTGACAACGTATAATCATATACAACACCTAAGATATCAAAGACGGTTTTCTTCTTGTACCGGTGAGATTTTCTCCCATTTTTCTCTAAAAGATCAAATAAACGTAGTAAAACTTTTGATAATTCATGGATGCCCTGCTGTAATCCTTCATAAAACAATAGATAATAATTTTTTATCATATAGATGGATTTGTATTCACTTAGCTCTTTCTTTTTCTTATCCAAGAGTAACTGACGCATTTTGAACATCGTTGATGAACAAAGTAAAATACTAATGAGTTGTCCATATAAATGGCATTCTAAGCGCTCTTTCTTGATTTCTTTGCACTTGTCAATTTGAAAGAAAGATTTCCATGTTTTGAACAAGATTTCAATTTGCCAGCGTAATGAATACAAGTCGTGGATATGTTCCGTTGGAACATTTTCTGCAGAAAGATTCGTTATATACACGTTGATTCCACTCAACCTTTTACTTCGTTCTTTGTAGGTAATACCTTTCTTCTTTTCTTTTTTGGCTTGTTCCTTCAATCTTTTCTCTGTTTGTTCTTTTGTTAATCGATGAATAATAACACGAGCTGGTAATTTTTGATACTGCCCAATGTATGCTTCTGAAATCTCCATTGTTTGACCAGGGGTCAATTGATTCATGAGTTCTTCCATATCTAACTGAATATATAGTGTTCCTTTCTTCACGGTCCCATTTCGAAAATAATCTGGATTATCATTCTTACAATAGATTCGAGAATTTAATTTCAAACGTGAAACATAGTAACCTCCTTTATCATGGATCTTCTGTAAATCATGTAAGTCGAAATAACCCAAATCTCTTATGAACAAGTCTTTTGGTTGCATGGATTGTAGGCTTGTTGAACCAAAAGTTTTATCATTTTCTCTTCCTTCTCCTACATAAACGTGCAGAAACTTTCCACTTAATAGGTCATACTCCAATTGAATTTTAACTCCTGCAGTATGGCTACTTCCACCTGAACCTTGATAATGTGAAGAAAACTTATCAGGAAGCTGAAATGTTGTAGAATCTAGAACCCGAATGCGCTTAAATATCGTAGTATATTGATGAATCATTTCTTGTGTTGAATGGATTTTTTGAATTAGAAGGTTAGCTAGAACTTGTTCAAGAAACTGTACTGCGGAAACATTAAATCGTTGATTAAGTCCTTCAGGACTGATAAGAACACCGGTAGATACTTCAAGACAGCTACATAATTGTGTGAGTGATGTACTTGCCACCTGTTGACTAAGCCATACACATAAAGCAACTAATTCCTTTGCTTGATATTTACTCTTTCGCTGAACGAATCCTTTTTCTTTGGCCAGGTGTTCGAGAACATGAGGAGACATATGTCGTTGTAATTCTTCAGCAATCAGCTGAAGTTCATCAAGAATCGAAAGATTCATAAAGAAACGCCATCCTTTCCTATAATTCTACAGAAATAACTTCATTTTTACTGTATGGGTAGTGTAAAATCTTAGCTTGATATCGATGTAACGTGACCCAAAATAGCGGATAACCTACATTAGATAAAATACCAAAAAATACCTTTAAAATGATATAATAAAATATAGAATACTATACATAAAACTACAGGAGGCTATTAATGGATAAAATTTTTGAACATATGAAAACCAGGTTCATTTTAATGTGGGCTATTATCTCTTTTGTAATAATGATGTTTATTTTGACTTTATTATTCACAGAAATCCCTAAAGATGTAAAGTTGAATATTGCTCTTATTATTTCAATTTATGCTATCCCTATGTTTTGGATTGGTTTTAAATTTAAAAGATATAATATCTCGTTTAAAACTTACTTGTCAAAACCATCTTCCTTTTCTTTCAGAAAAATTTTTGCATCAGCAATTATGACTATGATTTTCGGGTTAGGTATGTTATTGCTAATCGTAATGGTATTCTCATTAATACCAAAGAGCACTTCGCTAGAGGATACAAACGAAATAGTTAAAACACAAAGCATGTGGTTTGTTTTAATGAAAGCTATAACTCTTTCTTTCGTTGCTCCTATCTGTGAAGAAATTTTGTTCAGAGGCTTTATTCTTAGTCGTTTTACATATAAATTCGGAATAAAAAAAGCAGTTATATTCTCTTCGATCTGCTTCGGTGTTTTACATCTAAACAATGTATTTGGAACCACAATATTTGGGATTATTTCTTGTTTAATGTACTTGAAAACTAAAAGTTTATTCCCTTCTATAATAGCTCACATGGTTAATAATATAATTGTAGCTTCAAGAGATATCTTTTCTGCTTTAAAGTCTACAACTACAAGCACACCTTCAGCACAACCTGAATTAACTATCATTCTTTTAATGTCTGTTGTGCTAATATCAATTGGTTTAATGTGGATTATTCCTTTTATTAGAAGACATTCTGAACTATTAAGATATGATAGTTTACCGCCTGTAAAGTACACCACAACCTAATTAAATTTGTTATGGTGTATAAAAATAGTAATAGAAGTTTTTGAGTAGTAAACGTAATCATTTTTAATACAGAAAAGGATAGATAAGGCTAAAATGCCTTTATCTATCCTTTTCTATCATATAGAAGGATTTTTTGTTCTGGGGGTGCTATAAAATGTTAGCTTGATGGCGATGTGGCGGGACCCCATGCCCATCAACTTAAGAATTCAGAACTACCCCAAAACGAAAAAATGAGCTTAATTCTCATATATAACTGTTGAGAAATAAAATTTTTGTTTTGGTGGTGCTTCAAAATATTAGCCTGATGGACATAAGGACGAGCCCCTAAAATACAATTCTGCTAGAAATTTTTGCTCTATATT
This sequence comes from Bacillus sp. EKM501B, assembly GCF_011800505.1. Lineage (NCBI taxonomy): Bacteria > Bacillati > Bacillota > Bacilli > Caryophanales > Bacillaceae > Bacillus > Bacillus sp. EKM501B. Next base: position 10,156 of record NZ_JAALFZ010000038.1, read on the forward strand.
CTCTTTTATTTATGATAGTTGATTAACAACACTTTCTAAAAATTTGTCTACCTTTTCTTTTGATGTATCCGGTGTATGATAACCAATCGTAAATGTAAGTCTTCCATTATAAAAGCTTGCACCCATTGAAAAGAATGGCGCATACATAATGGGTGATGTCATATACCCGTCCTCAGCTTGAACTTCACCAAACTGAATAGGTTCATCAGCGATCACCCCGAAATTTGTCAGTAATGGCAACGCCATCCCCATCTGTACAGCCTGTTCATATTGCTGATTATACATTTCCTTCACTGTAGATAGCTTCATTTCTGCCAGTAGCTCCATTCCTGCTGCTGAAGAAAGACCTGGATTTTGAGACTTTATTTTATCCATTGATTGTTTAACTCGAACAAGAGTCTGCTTAAATGTTTCATCGTCTTCCATTTTAATCACTGGCATTTCCATACCGGATAAGTTGCAAATAGCACCAGTTGTATTATTAGGCAGATATCGACGTAAATCAATTGTCAAGCCAATCATTTTTTCTGCAGTGCGAGGTTCTGCATACACAGTGAAATTTGATAAAGCTCGGAAGTATGCAGTCATGAATACATCATTCAAGGTAGCCTGTTGTGCTGTTGTCCATTGGGTTAAACGTAGAGTTTGCTCATGGCTCAATCGCCGTACGGACATTTGGGGAATTTTATTTTTGTTAGGTTGAGATGGAAAAGACCATAACGATGCCTGTTGTTCTTGGTTAGGACGATACGCACTTTTTATGTCCGATATTCCAGCGTATTTAAATACATGTGATTGATCTCGACAACTCTCATTTCCCTCATCAAATTCCTTTATAATTTGCTTCTTAGACCGTCCCAATGAAAGGTG
>NZ_JAALFZ010000039.1:0-9058 GCF_011800505.1 Bacillus sp. EKM501B
TGCTCTGTTTGGTTATGGACAATGATCGCAAACTCATCACCACCTATTCTTGCTAGAGGAATAGTCGGTGACAGACACGTCCTAAAACGTTTGGAAACTTCATCCATTCAAAAACCAAACTTATGAGCATTGCACTAGTAGCTATCATCCAAGCAATTGCAATGTGATACTTTCGAATGATTGACATCCTATATTCCCCTCACCTGTCTTATTAGAATGTAAAACGGTTACTAATATATGACTAGTTTATTTCCATGTTTGGAGTACCCTGTTTCAATAGACAGTATCCAATCATTGATATCTTTCCAATCATAACCCTTATCTTTTAATTCTATAAACAATTCCCATTCCCGCTCTTTTTTCAGAAACTTATAGAAAACGAAAAAAAGGACACACCAATGGCATATGTATGCGTAGGTGTGTCCTTTTGCAAGATAGATTTAGAAGTATTTTGATACTTTTATCATATTATAAAACAGTTGTAGTTAAGGTTGGTTTAATACTTACATTCATATATACAATTTGTTAATCCAATTGATGACCTGCTACTAAAATAATACCTCTTTACCCATTATTTCTTTCACTATACTAAAAAAATTAACATGTTGAGGATTAACAGAAAAATTATTATGCATAGCGCATACTGATAACTTATACTGATCATCAATATCATATTGTCTAACAAAATATGGGGTTTTTTTATTGTTTTTTATTATTTCAATTTGTTTAAAATCATGTTTTTTAACTAAAAAGGAATTAAGAGGAATTGTTAATCCTTCTCCTAAAACTTTTACATAACTTTCCTTTATAGTCCAAAGATCATAAAAATAATCTAGTTTCCTTAGTGGATCTATAGAAAGCAAATCATTATATTCTGCCTCTGCAAAAAAGCTTTTTGCTATTTCAAATTCAATTGGCTTTATCAATTCAACATCTATACCAATTGAAAATTTATCTACAGCACAAACAACCCAATCACCCGAATGAGAAACATTAAATTCTAAATTAGAAAAATTATGTAAATACGGCTTTCCGTAAAGATTATTTTTGAATTCAATTTCTTCATTTGAAATACTATATTTTCTTATAATCAAACTTCTAACAAGAAGGTCCGCAATAAGCCCCCTATAACTATCTTCTTTCCTGTGGAAGTTCTCAATCTTTTTTCGCTTTTCATTAGAAACATAACCTAGTAATTGTTTAAATAATCTAGTTTCTATTTTATTAGGAATTCTTACAATATATACTTCTATCATTTAAATTCCACCACCTTTATAAACCTTTTAAGTTTCTTTAATAGATGTGCGAGTACCAACGTGTAAAACTACGAAAAAAATTGGAGAAGAAACAAGAGAAGTCATTCCCTTTTTGGTGTTTTTCTGATAATTCCCCTATAAAAAACATAGAAATATTAAAGTCTCATTTATAATATTTTACTTTGAAAATCGGATGAACTTAATGTTTTATTTATTACTTTAACAACTTCTTCTGTAAAATCATTAATAAAAAAGTGCCCTCCCAGATATCCATAAAAATAGCATTGTTTACTAGTATAATCAGTCCACTCTATCAATCTTTGATTATCTACTAGCTTATCATCGTAACCGTATAGAATAGAAATATTAAATGTAAAAGGACTTATTTTTCCTTTAAGCTCATAAGTTTCAACTAGTTTAAAGTCTGCTCTAATGATCGGGAGAAACATATCTAATATTTCATCATAAGATTGTAATTCTAATGGAATTCCCCCTAAGTCTACTATGTATTTTTTTAGTTCTTGATCTGGTAAAGTGTAACGCTTTTGCTGATCTATAGTATGAACAGGTAGTCGCCCTGAGAAAAATGCATGTATTGGACTTATTCCTTTGACATCATGGATTTTCTGAATCATTTCATATACTAATAAAGCTCCCATACTATGTCCAAACATCGCAAATGGAGAACCATCTAAATTAGGTTTCATCAAATCGTAAATATCTAATACCGCTTCTTCCATACTTGTATATACGGGCACTTTCAAACGTTTCCCTCTTCCCGCTAATTCAATAGGGATAATCTCAATATCCTTGTTTAAATAATCCTTCCAATTGTAGTAGGCTGACGAAGACCCACCTGCATGATGAAAACAAAAAAGCTTAATTTTTGAAACCATATGTCATTCTCCTATTATTATTTATCTTTAAATATATTAGATTTATCAACATTAATTCATTTAAAAATTTTATACCTGAAATAGGAATATGCATAACTTAAAATTGCTTATAAGTCTGTGTTATGAGGATTTTTTATGTTAAAATACTTTAATTTACCATATCGCTCCCTCCTCCGTTTCAATAATAGAATTAGTACTTCATTTCTTTACCTAGCATCCTATAATATGAAGAAAAGTTTTCAATTTTGCCAACAACTGCTGGATTTATGAGCCTGCATATTTTTATTAATTACGATAAGCCTGCTTTTTAATTTTGTCGATTTTTTGATTAATTTCGTAAATTTTTGCTAAAATCTCCTCTTGCTCTTCTTCATTTACAGGACTATCTGACAAGTAATTCTGCCTCTTGATTTCCAAATAGAAAAGTTCATTTTGCATTTCTACTGTTAATTTTGATTCTTTATTTTGTTTCTCCCGCTCATAATCAGAATAAGAGCCTTCAAATACTCTTTTGCTTGTGCTTCCTAAATCTAGTATTCTATCTGCAATTTTTCTCAAAAAATATTTGTCATGTGAAACAGCAATTATCGTACCTGGAAATTCTTGAAGCGCCTCTTCAATCGTCTCTCTCGTCTCAATATCTAAATAATTATTCGGTTCATCGAGAATGAGTAAGTCGGCGCCGGAGAAATATAATTTTACAAAGGCGACCCTACATTTTTCACCCATGCTTAAATGAGATATTCTTTTGAGCACATTATCTCTTTTAAACAGAAAACAGCCGAGAATTGTCCTTGCCTCTGTCTGAGTTAAATTAGGGATTTTCATAATATGATCCAATATTGTATCGCTTCCGTCCAGATCACTAAGCTCTTGTGAAAAATAACCAACCTTACATCTAGGATGAAGCTGTACCATTCCTTCTTCCGGCTGCTTCCGTCCTAAAATAAGCTGAAGTAGAGTAGTTTTCCCGGAACCATTTGGCCCAATTACAGCTAATCTCTCGGAGCGTTTCACATCTAAGTTAAAATCCTTAAAAATAGGAATACCATCATATCCAAATGTCATTTGACGTATTTGCAAAAGACGTGAGGCTCCAAAATCTGTTTCATGAAAATCAAGCTTCACTCGATCTGCTTCTTTGTACTTTTCTATTTTATTTTTCTCAAGGCGATCTAATGCTTTTTCAAGCGCCTTAAATCGTGAGGCGCTTTTCGTTGCCCTCGATGAGAAATTGTTTTTTTGCGCAGCAGAATCATCTTTTCCAGATGATTTTTGGGCTTGCTGGAACCATTGCTTATAACGGTTAATTGACTCTAATAACTCTTTCTTTTTTTGTTCCTGTTTGGCGTAAAGTTTCTGATGGGTTAATATTTCATGATCCTTCTGTTTTTTATATGCTGAATAACCGCCTTTGTACTTTTTTGTTCCTCCTGCTGTCAACTCATACGTTACATCAGCCACCTGATCAATAAAATGTCTATCATGAGAAACGAACAATACGGTTGTATCACTAGCTTTAATCCAATTCGTAAGCCATTCAATTGCATCTTTGTCCAAATGATTGGTTGGTTCATCTAAAATTAAAAATTTTGGATTTTTGAGCATCGTCCTAGCTAATTGCGCCCTAGTTTTTTCTCCACCACTTAATTGACTATAAGGCATGTACCAGCTTGCTGGGGGCAACTGTAATTGACTCAGGTGCTTTTCAATTTCCGTTTGAAATTGAAAACCATCCATTGCGATAAAACACTCATAAAATGTCGTGTATTCCTCCATCAAGCCTTCTAGCTCCTCTTTTGTTACAATCGACATCTTTTTTTGAAGCTCATCAATCTTCTTTTGATAAGTTGCCAGCTCAGGACGAACCAAACTAACATATTCATAAAGGGTCACATCCGCTAGTTCCTCCATCTGTTCAACCCATCCCCAAGCATCTGCAGGATACCTTCTCATAATTTTTCCCTTTTCTAATTGCACCTTACCAAATAGTGCTTTAAGCAATGTCGTTTTACCAACACCATTACTGCCAATAATGGCTACTCTCTGCTTTTCTTCAATATCTAAATGAACGTTTTCAAAAATCACCTTTTCATTTCTAGTAGCTTTACACCCTTCTGCTTTTAACATAAGCATTTTATCGTTCCCCCTTAAAACAATCCCCCCACCTTTCATAAGAAAAGTGAGGGTAATACCTATCCTATTAAATGTTTTTTATATGCATTTCTAAAAAATATCCTTTTTCCCTCATCATTGAAAATAGTTTCTTTATATAATCAACTGAAGGCTCTGGCCATTCAAAACCGCACTGTTTTAAATAGTGAACTGTTACATCACATTTACTTTTTACTACGGCACGATATGCCTCATTCTCCTTCACAATATAATAAGTAAACCCTAAAATCTTTTGATAGTTTTTTTCATTAGCATAGGATTCTACTAGCAATTCATACTCATGATCTGGCACCTTATTTATTTCAATGCCTCCTAAATTAAACATTTTCTGTATATTAATTTTATACGGATTATAAATATGAAAAACAGGTTTATTACTATAAGAGGAGGCAAGTTTTAAAATTGCTTCACTACATAAATCCACTGGTGAAACATCTAATAACTGGCCAACAATTTCCTCTGAAACAGCTCCTAGATGATAGATAGTTTCAAGTGTATTTGCGAATGCATTCTTCCTCAAATTCAATTGGACGCATCCATCCACGTGTCGCCCTGTAATCAATCCTATGCGATAAATAGTTGCATTCACCTCTTTACGAGCAACGGCCTGCATGACTTCATGCTCAGCTAAAAATTTACTTTTCACATAAACATTGTCATCTATCTCCTGCTCAATGAAAAAGTCTTCTTCAGTAAAAACTCTTTCCTCTTCACCTTTTGCGACATGACCTGCTACACTCATAGTCGAAATATAATGAAGTTTTTTATTGTCGCCTGCAAATTCCAATATTCTTTTTGTACCATTTATATTGAACTCTTTGAATTCGTTAAACTGTCCAAAGTGGTCCGTTTTAGCCGCGGCATGAAAGATATGCTCTGTCCGTTTTTTAATATCTTCGTATATGTCATAGGTTAAGCCGAATCGTTCTTTTGTTAAATCTCCGGCAACAATACTTAATCTGTCTGATGCTTGTTCTATCAAGTCCATATCCTTCGGAAAGTATTGTAAAAAGACTTGTTTGAGCCACTCTTCTGCTGTATATTGCTTATTTCTCCTTACTAAACAGATAATATGACCCTGTGTTGTACGTAGTAACCTTTCCAGCAAATGAATGCCTAAAAATCCTGTTGCCCCGGTCAAAAATACACCACTTTTACTATGCAGCCTTTTATCATCAATCAAACAAAGCTCTGCTGGACGGACATATACACTATCATCGATTTGGTTTTCTTCTATTTCCGTTTGATCACAGATAGCAGCTATCGTTTTTCCGTCAAAAAAGTCTTGAATCGATATCTCCCAGTCCTTATCCATCGTTAAGGCAAGAATCTTTAAAATATTGATAGAATTTCCGCCAAGTTCAAAGAAATCATCATGAATCCCTATAGAAGTAGAAGGTATATTTAGAACTTCTCCCCAGATCTCTCTCATTTCGGTTTCAAGTTTCGTTCTAGGCTCTATTTGCTGCTCTGCATCATTTTTTACTTGTATCGGTTTTGGCAGTGCTATCTTATCTATCTTTCCATTTTCAGTTAAAGGAAAGTAATCCAGCTTTATAAATTGTGAAGGAACCATATAATCTGGAAGCCTTTCTGAAAGCTGGCTTTTTATTTCGTCAACGAAAAATGGCTGATCACAAATAATGTAGGCAATTAATCTTTCAGCTGTCGTACCCATATTATGTTGTAAAAGATAGACGTCCTTTATGCCGGGCAACGTTTTTATAGCATGTATAATTTCCTGCAATTCGACACGATATCCGCGTATGTTAATTTGCTCATCCGCTCTTCCAATGTATTCAATTGTTCCATTTGATGTCCATCGCCCATAATCTCCTGTTCTATATAAACGTTCTTTTGTAACCGGATGATGTATGAAACGTTCTTTCGTCTCTTCACGACGATTCCAGTACCCTCTTGCTAGTCCAGCTCCTGCAAGACAAATTTCTCCCGTTACTCCTATTGGTTGCTCTTGGAATTGATCATTGACAATGAATACCCGGCAATTATCAATTGGGATTCCAATAGTTATGTTAGAATCGCTTTCAATTACACCACTTGTGGAAACAACTGTATTTTCTGTTGGTCCGTAATTATTGACAAGTTTATAAGAATGCGATTTACAAGTCTTCAACGCTTCACCGCCAGTTAAGAGGATGCGAAGTGAGCTGTTTGTCAAATGAGAAAATTGTTCGTAATAGGCCGTAGGCATAAATGCAATCGTAACTTGGTGACGTTCAATAAAATCATTTAGCTGATATATGTCCTGTCGTACATGAGCATCGACGATGTAAAGAGATGCCCCATAAGACAAACAAGGGAATATCTCCCATACAGAGGCATCAAATCCAAAACCAGCAAATTTCAAACAACGATCAGCCTCTGTTAATTGGAATCTCCTTTGATGCCACTGAACCAAATTCATTAATGAATGATGCTCAATCATGACACCTTTTGGATTTCCTGTAGAGCCGGAAGTGTAAATCATATAAGCTACATCATGCCCTTGTACTGTAATAGAATTGGACAATCCATTTTTCTCAAAATGATGGACATCCATAAAGACCACTTCCTGTTCAAACCCTGTTAGCAAACTCTTATACTCAGATTCAGTCAGCAAGAAGGTGACTTCACTGTCTTTCAAGATATAGTCAATCCGTTTTTTAGGATATGCTGGGTCTATAGGTACATAAACTGCTCCAGCCTGTAAAATACCGAAAATTCCTGCCAGCATATTGAATGATGGATTTGTCATAATTCCAATCATCTCACCTTTTTTGATCCCTTGCTGCACAAGCCAATCGGCAATTGCATTAGCCTTTTCGTTTAATTCCTTATAGGTTAAAATTTTATCTTGATGCACCGCTGCTACGCTATCAGGGTGATGTTCAGTCCATAATTTCATCATGGTGCACACCGTCTGATTAACCGACAATGGATAAGCAGTATCATTTACACGCTCAATTAATTGTTTTTCTTCATCTAAACGAAAATCAATTTCATATAAGTACTGCTCCGTTCCCGTCAGATATTGCTTAACGAGCTCCACATAGTGTCTAGCCATCCTATCAATATTCTCTACACGGAATAGGTTTGTACTGTATTCAATATTGATGTGAAATTCGTCGTTTAACTGAGTGACCTCAAATGTCAAATCAAATTTCGCTGTCTTTTGATCTGTTTGAAGTGGTGTCCATAAAGAAACTTCCTCTTCTGTATGAAACGAAAAGACTGTGTCAAATAATAAATTCCGATTAAGATTTCTTTTAATCTGTTTACGTTCAATGAATTCATCGAGCGGATAATCAGCATATTTCATCATGCTATATACTTGATTTTTCACCTGCTCCAAAAAGCTAGTTATCGACATCTGTGGTGTTGTAACTGTTCTAATGGGCAGTGTATTCATTAATAGACCTATTGTATTTTCTAGGCCCATTTGACCTCTCCCTGAAACCGGGGTTCCTGTTAGAATGTCATTCTGACCTGAATATCGATGAAGAAGTATCTGATACAATCCCAGGAACAAAACATAAGGTGTCATTTCCTGCTCTTGCAGCTTCTCTAGAAGACCACGTCCCACTTCTCGATTAATTGAAATCGATATATAATCTCCTTCAAACTGTTGAACCTTTGGCCTGCTAAAATCAGTCGGTAGATTCAACACAGGTAGCTGACCATCCAGAATAGATTCCCAATGATTATTCGACTGGCTGTAATCTTGTTTTTGCTTCCATACTGCATAGTCCTTATACTGCACCTGTACAACAGGAAGTTCAGCTTTTTCATCAGCATACAGTGAGGAGAATTCATTTAGTAATATATCTATTGATACACCATCGCAAATTATGTGATGCATATCCAAAAACAGCAAATGCTCTCCATTGTCTACCTTCGCTATTTTTACTCTCATGAGAGGTGCTTTTTTCAAATTAAAAGGCTTAGTCCACGCAGAAATCCGTGAAGGCACCTCATCTGCTTTCAGTACTTCTTCTTCTATATCTAAATCAGAGTTAGCATGAACTACCTGTACTGCTTCGCCATTTTTCACTTGGAAAGAGGTTCGTAAACTTTCATGACGTTCTATTATTCTTTTAATCACTTTTTCTGTCTTTTGTTTTTCCAGCTTAAATGGCACTGTTAGAACAATAGGCATATTATAGGTTGTGTCAGCACCTATTAAATGACTAACTGCATAAATGCGTTTTTGTGCAGAGGTCATCGGGTACTCTTCGGCCTCTTTAGCCACTGATATGATTTCTTTTTTTGCTTGACCCGTTTTGTCAATTTTATTAGCAAGCTCTTTTAAGAGTGGATATTCAAAAATATCCTGTAAAGAAATTGTTGTAAATAGTTGCTTTCTGATTTTGTTCATTAAATCTATAGCTTTTAAGGAATGTCCACCAGCTTTAATGAAGTGGCTATTTCTCCCAATTAGATTTGTCTCCAGCACCTCCTGCCAAATGGAAACGAGCGTCTTTTCAGTCTCTGTGCAAGGCGGTACATATTCTTCCTCTATTTCTTTTTCAGGTATTGGAAGCAGCTGTTCATTTACTTTTCCATTTGGCGTTAAAGGCAACTCATCTATTGTCATGAAATGTACAGGAATCATATATTCTGGTAGAGTTTGCGCCAGCTTTCGTCTTATTTTCTCCGGCTCACTCTCTTTCTTCCACACGATATACGCACATAGATTTACTTGTCCTTCCTCATCATGATGAGCCACCACAT
>NZ_JAALFZ010000004.1:0-320391 GCF_011800505.1 Bacillus sp. EKM501B
CAAAAGCTAAAGAAGAAGAAAAAGCAAGAGAAATAGCAAAAGCTAAAGAAGAAGAGAAGGCAAGAGAAATAGCAAAAGCTAAAGAAGAAGAGAAGGCAAGAGAAATAGCAAAAACTAAAGAAGAAGAAAAAGCAAGAGAAATAGCAAAAGCTAAAGAAGAAGAGAGAGCGAAAGAAGCATCTAAAAACAACATACAGTCTGCTAAACGTGAATTAACGGTAGTAGCGACAGCGTATACTGCTGATCCAAGTGAAAATGGTACATATGGTGGACGCGTTTTAACTGCGATGGGGCATGATTTAACGGCAAATCCGAATATGAGAATTATCGCAGTTGACCCGAAAGTAATCCCATTAGGATCTAAAGTATGGGTAGAAGGCTATGGAGAAGCTATTGCTGGTGATACTGGAAGTGCAATTAAAGGTAATCGTATTGATGTTTTAATGGGTTCAAAAAGTAAAGCTATGAATTGGGGAAGACAAACTGTTAAAGTGAAAATTTTATAGTAACAATAATTATCCAAATAGAAGTCAGTTCTCTTTATTGAGGCTGGCTTTTATTTTTTTAGTAGAAGGATAATAGGATTTTTAAATGGCTTATTACTAAACCTGTAACAAAACATAAAAATTGTATGATGTTTAGAAAATAAAACTATTAAGAATGAGGTAAGGAAGTAGAACAGAAGTTTATTGAGAAGTAGAGAAGAGTAGTATGTTGAAAACGAAGGATTAACGTATAATGAAATGTATAAATTGGATCAAATCGTTTACTAAACACTTTCACTCATAATAGTGTAATTAAGTTCAAAGGATAGGTGTATTTCATGAAAGAAGTAAGAGAATATATTGAAACAAAGAAACAAGGTGTATTGGAGCTGCAAATAAAAGAAACTGAAGAAAAGTTAGGTGCTGCTTTCCCAAATCAATATAGGGATCTTATTAAATTAGTTAATAATGCTGAAATAGGGGAATGGATACTATATCCGATTAAAGATAATAGAAATGTAACGAAAACTTGGGATGATATAGTTAGACAAAATGTTGACATGAGAGATGAGTATATGCCAGAAAACCTTATCATAATTGGTGACGATGGTTCAGGGGATAAATTGTGCTTTAAAATAAATAATGGAAAAATGGATGATGAAATATACATTTGGTATCACGCGGATGACGAAATGGAAGAAATATCTCCGAGTTTAAAAGAATTTATTATGGAAACTATTCAGGAAGACGATGTTTTTTAGTCTTAATTATTATCATTTTGTGAATCATTCTTATAAAAGGCGAGGATAGAATATGACAACAGAATTATATGGTGCACATTGCAAAGAAAGGAAAGGGTATAGAGTAATTGAAGGAAGAGGTTCATATAATCATTATTTTGGCGGTCAAGATTGTAATTTGCCAGTATGTAAGTTATGCGGTGAAAAGATGCATCAAATTCTCTGTTTTGATTTAAAAGATGGGAGACTTGCTGAACTTAAAAGTAATGAACTAAATATTTTACCATTCGTTTCATGTTTAAACTGCGCGATGGTATGGGAACCGCAATATTTTCAGTTAAGTGATGGAGGGAAAACTGTTCAAATCATACAGCAGCAAAATACAGAAGAATGGATAATGGAAGAGGAATATAAGTTACCAGTTTTATTACCAAAAACAACGGTAAAGCTTATAAATATGAAAAATGAAGATATACCTACAGATGAAGATAGTTACTGGGAAGCTTTTGACTTGTTCGGTTCTGAATATGTATGTAGATTATTAGGGGTACCGTTATATGATGATCTTCCAAAGGATTTGGCGTGTCCAACTTGTGCGAAAGAGATGAAATATGTTGCTACAATTACTCAAGATATTGAGGAACGTGGACTTATTTCAGTAGTTAATTTCCAGTTTGGGGAAATGAATATATACTATTATTTATGTATAGATTGTTCAATTATAAAAACTGAAATACAAAATACATAACAAGCCTAACATAATATGTTAGGCTTGTTTTTTGATCGCAACATCATTAAGAATTGCATCAAATATATCTTTTTGCGTAAAGTTATCTGTAAAAATAGTTTCTCTGGCAACCTTAATAGTATCGTGCGGATTATACCATTTTTGTAGGGAATCTTCACCAAATTCGTGTCGTTTGTCCCTTGTGTTATGTCGTCTAATAGTTTCCTCTAATGATAAATCAAAGTAATATGCAAATGCATTTTCATCAAAATAACGAATTAATTCTTCTAACATCTCACCATACCTATGACTGTTCAATATACCTTCTAAAATAACAAATTCACATTTTCCTTTTCCGTACTTCGTAATTTCAAATAGTAAATCATGTGATAAATTACCCATTGTGTCGTGTACTCTAAGCATATCTCTACGTACAACATCCTGTGATACTAAAAGTGTCCCTTGTCCGAAATGTTCTTGTAGTTGTTTTGCAATCGTTGTTTTACCACTTGCGGAGTTTCCTCTAAGAATGATTAAAGTGGATGTAAATATAGGATTAGACATAATGTATTCCCCCAACAGTATTAATTATATAGAAAATTTTAACAAATAAAGTGAGGAAAGTGTATAATCAATATGATGGATATTTAAGGAGGGGGGTAAGTTTCGTTATCTAGGGGCATTTTTTATTGTTCAGTTACTGTTTATTTTGTGTGAAATAACTGGGTGGGTACCAAACTTTAGGCCAGGCGGAGAGTTTTTTAATAGAATATTAAATTCTCAATTTTTCACTGAATGGTTCACACTCTATACAATCCCGCAATTTAACGTATTTACAGCATTTTTTGCGATTACATTACTACCATATGCATTAGTAGGTGCAATGAAAGATGTAACAGCAAGAAAAAATATAAAGGAATAATAGAGGTAGAATATGCTTTTTCAAAAAGAAGGTTTATTGATTAGATACGTAATGGAAGATGATGCATCTATCATTTCTAAATGGTTAATGGACCCAGCAGTCCTGCGGTATTACGAAGGACGAGATAATCCGCAATCTGTAGAAAAGGTGCTTGATCATTTTATACATAGTCCAAACAGTAATGAAAAAAGATGTTTAATAGAATTTGATAACATTCCGATTGGTTACATACAAATGTACCCAGTGGATTCAGAGTGGAAAGCGTTATATGGCTATAAAGAATCACAAAATGTATGGGGTATGGACCAATTTATCGGTGAACCAGCCTATTGGGGAAAGGGAATTGGAACAAAACTCGTTCAGGCAGCAATTACATATATTATGGGTGAAATGGGAGCAGAAGCAATTGCAATGGATCCGAAAGTAAATAATGAACGAGCAATAAAGTGTTATGAAAAAAGTGGATTTAAAAAAGTAAAGATTTTAAAGGAACATGAGTTGCATGAGGGGAAATTAGAAGATTGTTGGATGATGGAATATAAACAATAATAATGGCTTATACAAACAAAGGGGGATGTGTGAAATGAAAAAAGCATTAATCGTAATTGATGTGCAAGCGGGTATGTATACAGCTGGAATGCCAGTACATAATGGGGGAAAGTTTTTACAAACATTGCAAGAGCTTATTAGGGAATGTCGTTCAAATGATATTCCAGTTATTTATATCCAACATAACGGTCCTAAAGATCATCCGTTAGAAAAAGGTACGGATGGATGGCGAATCCATGCGGCCATCGCTCCGCAAGAAGGAGATCATATAGTTGAAAAGACGACTCCAGATTCATTCCATAATACAAACTTAAGCGAAGTGTTACAAGAGAAAGGAATTGAACACGTTATTCTTTCGGGAATGCAAACAGAGTATTGTGTAGATACGACAACGCGCAGAGCATGTAGTGAAGGATATAAAGTAACGTTAGTGAGTGATGCACATAGTACATTTAATACAGAAGTGTTACGTGCTGAAGATATTGTGAAACATCATAACGCAGTATTGGGAGCGTTTGCGGATGTTGTTGCAGTAAAAGACTTAAAAGTGGCTGCCTCTAAATAAGAGGCAGTTTTTTATTAGAAAAAATAGCGTCAAATATTGTTAGTAGGTCGGTATTTTGAAATAATCACTTATATAATTTCACGTACCATAATGAAAAAATAAAAAAAGGAGCACCACATAATTAAAAAGGGCGCTCCTGCATTAAAACGTTACTTTTTTTTATCTTTATCCAATATATTTTGTTCTTCAGCAAACTCTGTACCATATGCAAAGCGGCGATTAATACGAATGTTATCATTGTTGTGCCTTGTATGAGAGTTAGAGAAGCGATGAACGATTACTTCAGATAAAGTGAAGACGATGGCAGAAAGGATACTGCCCCATGCAATTTGCATATAGTTGTCTAATAAAATATTACCGAAAATCCATACGCTTAAATATGTTAATAAGAAATCCGACATAATGGCACCAGTATTGCCAATTCGATTTAAAATGATTTTATCAACGAACATGTAGGATACGATTGTAACAAAGAGACTGAATGAAATAATTTGAACAAACGTTGCAGGGAAAAATAAAGCAAGCCCAATGCTAAATGCGATAATGCACGATATAAACTTGATAAGCACTACTGTGAAATCATTCAAAATTTACACCTCCGATTTATACATAGTTTTTCAATAAATTCTGGAGTTCATACATTGTAACGGATTTATTTACATAAAACTTTTTCATGTTCGGAATTTAGTCTAAATATTATAAAAACAACGAAAAAATGTTATAGTAAAATGAGAGTGTATGACATTTTTAGGTAAGGGGGAATCCAGGATGTGGATTACTTCAGAAGTAGAAATTCCAGATGAGTTAATTGATCACCTTGAGCAAGGAAAGTTAGTATTATTTGTTGGAGCGGGAGTTTCTATGAAAGGGAAATCAAACTTACCGAATTTTGATGATTTAGTTGATGAAATTGCAAAAACGTTATATGTCGAAAAACGTGAAATAACAGAACCACATGATTATTATCTTGGTAAAATTGCGAAAACAAAAGATGTACATCAAGTCGCAAGAGATCTTGTTCATATAGAGAAATCAAAACCGAATCCATTGCATTATGCAATTCCAAGGCTATTTCCTTTAGATACAGATATCCGCATTGTAACAACAAATTTTGATCAACATTTTACAACAGCAATTAAAGAAATAAATAGAGATATCAATGTTTATTACGCTCCAGCTTTACCGACTGGGAGAGCTTTTAAAGGTCTTGCTTATATACATGGTAATGTAGAACAGGAGAAAGAGGCTTTAATTTTAACAGATGGTGATTTTGGAAGGGCTTACTTAACGGAAGGGTGGGCGAGAAGATTTTTAGTTGATCTATTCTCAAATTACACCGTTTTATTCATTGGATATAGTCATAATGACCCAGTAATGAAATATTTAGCAACTGGTTTACCACCAAGTACAAGACGATTTGCTTTTGTCGCACAAGGAGAAAATACGTACCATTGGGAACATTTAGGGATAAGACCAATTGTGTATCCGAATAAGGGGAATAACCATCAACCCCTCGTAAAAGCAGTAAAACGCTGGGCTGAATTAATGGGTGATAATTATATTACGAAAAGAATGCGTATTCGGGATATTGTAACGGTTCCCCCGTCAGTAGAACAGGAACAATTATCATACATAAAGCAATCGATTAAAAAAATTGAAACAGTACGTTACTTTGTGGAATTTGCTCATGATTATGAATGGGTCGAATGGTTAGAAGCAGAAGGTAAATTACAAAATTTGTTTATGCTTACGCCAAACTATAATGAAGTAGATGAATTACTTGCAGAATGGTTAGTGGAACAATTTCTTTTTAGTCATCAGAAAGAATTAT
Source organism: Bacillus sp. EKM501B (assembly GCF_011800505.1). Taxonomy (NCBI): domain Bacteria; kingdom Bacillati; phylum Bacillota; class Bacilli; order Caryophanales; family Bacillaceae; genus Bacillus; species Bacillus sp. EKM501B. Next base: position 5,820 of record NZ_JAALFZ010000004.1, read on the forward strand.
TTCAATTAATTTATAAAAACTATTCTAAAATATCACCGTTATTATGGAGAACAATTTGTAACTACTTAAACGAAACGAAGAGTAAGATGGACCCGCTGTTGTTTGCAAGGTGGACACTCCTTTTATTAGAAACAGCTGAAAAAGATAGTAGCTCTATAGAAAAGATTTCTAAGTTACTGCAAAAATGTTCTTTTCCTGAGCATAAAGAAATTGCCTTATTGTTACTAACTTTTATTTTAGACGGAAAACTGAAGTTGAAACGTGTAAGAAAATGGGGGAATGATACGCAAGAATCAATAGAACTCGAGGAATCGAGTCGCTTACCAGTATCTACATTTTCTCATGTGGAGCAAATTTGGAACGAAAAGATGAGGCCATATATCGCTTATTATGCTGTTCCAATTATGATGATTGGATTAGAAAAATTGAGAATGTTGTCGTTAAGACAAACGGCACTGAAAAAAAGAAATAAGGAAAATGTAGAGAAAGAGTTTCATCAAAATGATCTTGCATTTTTAATACGAATTGTAAAAGAGTGTCTAACTTATTTATGCGAAAACAATGAGAAAAAAGCGGATTATTATATTACAGAAATGATAGAAGCAAATAGTGTACTTCAAAAGCGAATTGCAATTGATGCGATGAATAAAAATATTTTTGTTCGTGTAGATGACAAAATGAAATGGTTGTTACATGAAGGACTTCTTTTAGATTTCACTTATAAACACGAAGTTTTTCAACTTTTAAAAAGGCATTATGCATATTGTTTAGAAAAAACAAAAGAAGAAGTCACTCGAACTGTAATAAAGCATCTTACAGAAGAGAGGGTATTTGATGCATATCTCGTATTAGACTTATTATTCAAGTGTGATTCAAATAGCCCATCTACGGCAAATGGGTATGAGTTAATGAAGCAAAAGCATCCTCATTTTCATTCTGAACGATACAGTGTACAAAAGAAAGAGGATACAGCAGAAAGCATTACTTGTAATGTAACTGCTGACGGATTATTGCAGCTGAAAGATGTTGAAATTATGAAGCAAGTTCAGCAATTTTCGCAAGATGGTGTTTTTGAACAACGCCATTTTTTAGAGATGTTATCAAAAGCATGTAAATTAAACACAGAGTGGAGTATTTCATTTGCATACCAATTAGTAGGAGTGCAAGAAATAAGTAATGAAGTATGGTTTGTTTGTATTAGAGAATGGCGAAATAATCGAGGATTGACGAATGAGCAAATCCAAAAAATTATTCCGCTATTGCAGAAATTTGTTAGAAATACTGCTTTTCATTGGTTAATTAGTAGTTTTCTATATGAAATTAGTAATCGACTAGAAGAGTTAGAAGAGAATAGTATACGTGTTGTAAAACGATTTGCTTTTTCAGTGTTCCCTCAAGTTATGAAGAGTGATACAGACTTTAAGCTTGGGAAACAAGATTTTTATAATGAATCAATTCAGCATCCAGTTGGAAAAATGACGGCTGTATTATTAAAGTTGTTATCATATGATCATTTATACGATCGTAATGTATATGAATATTTATTTTTATTTGAAGAACAAGTAAGAGTTAATTCGGAACGAACAAACTTTATGTTTGCTCGTTTAATAGCAGATATTACATTTCTATATCATATTGAAAAACAATGGTGCCGAAAATATTTGTTACCATACTTAGATTTAAAAAAACAAAACGAGATTACGGAATATGCATGGGCCGGCTTATGTTACACGCAAATAAATTTACCTTTATTTACAGAAATGAAGCGATTTATTAAGTATGCGATAGAACATTTGGAAGTGTTACATCCGCATACGAGAGAAGCTTTCTTGAAGTGGCTTAGCTTTGTATTTATTAAATGTGTACTATATTGGGAGCAAAAAACAAATTGGTTATACCCGTTACTCATACTAGAAAATGAAGAAAATAAAATTAAGTTTATGCAGTTTTTATGCTATTACGTCAAAACATTAAGTGTAAAAGAACAACAAAAGTTTTGGACAGCTTGGCTCAGTGTATTTTTGCGAGAACGACCAAAAATGGGTGAGATAACTGCGAGAGAATATGTGATGCTTTTACGTATTATTTTATACATGGATGAAATATTAGAAAAAGGATTATGTATTATGTCTCGTGCATTTTCAAGTGTACATGGTAAATGTACAGGTGAGGAAATGAAGCGGTTATTGATTGAAATGCTTCATAAAAAAGAAAGTATGAAAGCGCATAAAGAAATGTTTGCAAATGTGTTTTTTATTTTACTACAAACATGTCACGAAGCCGTTTTATTTGAAAAAGAAATCATACAAATAAAAGAATTATTAGTTCAGTATGAAGTAGAGGAATATGTTTTACATTTACTAGAAAATGAAATAATTCGCATAGGAATTGTAATGGGTGATTTACAAAAAAAATTATAGGACGAAAGTGGAATTTAAAAAAATATATAAAAAGTTGTTGACAGTGTTTTGAAAAGCGTTCTATAATACGAATCATACTTATTCAATTTCAAAAACATTTGAATAAACAAAGTGCAATGAAGAGATCACAGTAGTGGTTAGTCTTACTGTAACAGAGAGCTGGTGGTTGGTGTGAACCAGTACAGGGATAATCATGAATTACAGTCTTGGAGCATCTTTTTCGTAATAAAGATAGTTTGTCTTTATGAGGAAAAAGCGGTCAATTGATCGTTAACAGTGAAGAGAGGTAGACGGAAAGTTAGTCTACAACTAGGGTGGTACCGCGATAAATATCGTCCCTACTGATTTATTCAGTAGGGACTTTTTGTATTTTAGTGGTTCAACTTGAAAATTAAATAGTCATGCATTGAAAGGAAAAGCAGTAGTTGTTGTTTCCCTGTAACAGAGAGCTGGTGGTTGGTGCAAACCAGTACATAAACAAGAGCGAATTACAGTCCTGGAGCATCTTTTTCGTAGTAAAGATAGTATTGTCTTTATGAAGGGAAAGACGGTCAGATGATCGTTAACAATGAAGAGAGGTAGACGAAAGAAGTCTACAACTAGGGTGGTACCGCGATAAATATCGTCCCTACTGATTGAATCAGTAGGGCTTTTTTGTACAAAAAAGTGGGTTTTTAACTAGTAGTTCATGTCTTTGTACGAATTATTAGTTTAAAATAAGAAGAGGTATCGATTCCACTATAAATTTGTATAATTAGTCAGTTCAGAAAATAGAGAATTTTTTATTCTCTTACTATACTTTTAAAACATTAGAGGAGGATTTCCAAATGGCAAATCATGAATTAGATCAATTACGTAAACAGGTAGATGAAATTAACTTACAACTATTACACCTTTTAAACAAACGTGGTGAAATTGTTCAAAAAATTGGAGAGCAAAAGCAAGTACAAGGCACGAAACGCTTTGATCCAGTACGTGAGCGTGAAGTACTTGATATGATTGCAGAGCATAACGAAGGACCATTCGAAACATCAACAGTTCAACATATTTTCAAAACGATTTTCAAAGCAAGCTTAGAGTTACAAGAAGATGATAACCGTAAAGCGTTACTAGTATCACGTAAAAAGAAACAAGAAAATACAATTGTTGATGTAAAAGGTGAATTGATTGGAAACGGAACACAAACGTTCATCATGGGACCTTGTGCAGTAGAAAGTTTAGAACAAGTTCGTCAAGTAGGGCAAGCGATGAAAGACCAAGGCTTAAAATTAATGCGCGGTGGTGCATTCAAACCGAGAACTTCTCCATATGATTTCCAAGGTTTAGGAGTAGAAGGACTTCAAATTTTACGTCAAGTAGCAGACGAGTTTGACTTAGCAATTATTAGTGAAATTTTAAATCCGAACGATGTTGAAATGGCATTAGACTACGTTGATGTAATTCAAGTTGGCGCACGTAACATGCAAAACTTCGATTTATTACGAGCTGTAGGTAAAGTTAACAAACCAGTATTATTAAAACGTGGATTAGCAGCAACAATTGATGAGTTCATTAACGCAGCGGAATACATCATTGCGCAAGGTAACGATCAAATTATTCTTTGTGAGCGCGGTATCCGCACATACGAAAGAGCAACACGTAACACATTAGACATTTCTGCAGTACCAATTTTAAAGAAAGAAACACATTTACCAGTTATCGTTGATGTAACACATTCAACTGGACGCAGAGATTTATTATTACCAACAGCGAAAGCGGCACTTGCAATTGGCGCAGATGCAGTAATGGCTGAAGTTCATCCAGATCCAGCAGTTGCATTATCAGATTCTGCACAACAAATGGACATTCCAGAATTCCATAGATTCATGGATGAGTTAAAAGGTTTCAAAAATAAATTATCTTAATTCCATATCATATATGCATTGAAGAGGAAACAGTAGTGCTTATCTCACTGTTAAAGAGAGCTGATGGTCGGTGTGAATCAGTACAAAGGTAAGCATGAATTACAGCCTTGGAGCATCTTTCCCGACAACTTTTGGAGGGTAAGACGGTCGAATGATCGTTAAAGAAGAAGAGAGGTAGACGAAAGAAGTCTACAACTAGGGTGGTACCGCGATAAACATCGTCCCTACTGAGCGCTCAGTAGGGACTTTTTTGTACAAAAAAATAGTAAAGGGGCAAGAGAAATGAGATACATTACAGCTGGAGAATCACATGGACCGCAGTTAACAGTTATTTTAGAAGGTGTACCAGCAGGTTTGACACTTACGGCGGAACATATTAATAAAGAATTATTAAGAAGACAAAAAGGTCATGGACGCGGAAGACGTATGCAAATTGAAACAGATACAGTTGAAATTGTAAGTGGTGTTCGTCACGGGATGACACTTGGATCACCGATTACGTTAATTGTAAAAAATGATGATTTCAAACATTGGACGAAAGTAATGGGTGCAGAGCCAATTTCGGAAAAAGAAAGTAAAGACATGAAACGTACAATTACAAAACCACGTCCCGGACATGCAGATTTAAATGGAGCAATTAAATATGGTCATCGTGATATAAGAAACGTATTAGAGCGGTCATCTGCAAGAGAAACGACAGTTCGTGTAGCTGCTGGTGCAGTTGCAAAACAAATTTTAAGCGAATTAGGCGTGGGAATTGCAGGACATGTTCTTGAAATTGGTGGAGTAAAAGCAAAACATATTTCAAACTTATCAATTGAAGAAATTCAAACAATTACTGAAAACTCACCAGTTCGATGTTTAGATAAAGAAGTAGAGCAAGAAATGATGAATGCGATTGACAACGCAAAAAGTAGTGGAGATTCAATCGGTGGTATTGTGGAAGTCATTGCAGAAGGTATGCCGATTGGCGTTGGTAGTTACGTTCATTACGATCGTAAATTAGATGCAAAACTTGCTGGTGCAATTATGAGTATAAATGCATTTAAAGGTGCTGAAATCGGCGTAGGTTTTGAAGCGGCACGACAACCAGGAAGCAAAGTGCATGATGAAATTCTGTGGGATGAAAAAAAAGGATACACGAGAAAAACGAATAATGCCGGCGGTTTAGAAGGTGGTATGACAACAGGTATGCCAATTATCGTAAGAGGCGTGATGAAGCCAATTCCTACTTTATACAAACCGTTAGCAAGCGTTGATATTGATACGAAAGAAGCATTCCAAGCGAGTATTGAAAGATCTGATAGTTGCGCAGTACCAGCAGCGGGTGTAGTAGCTGAATCTGTTGTGGCATGGGAACTTGCAGATGCACTAGTCGAACAATTCGGAAAAGATCGTATGGAATTATTAAAACAAAACATTATGCAACACAATAACTACGCAAAAGAATTTTAATAAAAAGGTGGGTTTAACGTGCAAGTAAAAGATCAACTATCATCATTACAACCATATAAACCAGGTAAATCACCAGAACAAATGAAAGAAGTGTACGGAGATCATTTGTTTGTGAAATTAGCATCGAATGAAAATCCATTTGGTTGTTCACCGAGAGTTTTAGAAGAGTTGCAAAACTCTTGGTTGGAACATGCTTTATATCCTGACGGAGGTGCTACAACGCTCCGTCAAACAATCGCAGATAAGTTGCATGTGCAAATGGAACAAGTACTTTGTGGTAGTGGTTTAGATGAAATCATTCAAATGATAAGCCGCGCCGTATTACGAGCGGGAGATAACATTGTAACAGCAGGTGCAACATTCCCGCAGTACCGCCATCATGCGATTATTGAAGGCTGTGAAGTGAAAGAAATTCCTTTAAATAAAGGTGTATACGATTTAGACGAAATTTCGTCAGCGGTAAATAATAATACGAAAATCGTATGGATTTGTAATCCGAACAACCCGACGGGCACATATGTGAATGAGCAAAAATTAACTCAATTTATTGAAGACATTAGTGAAAATACGTTAATTGTCATTGATGAAGCGTACTATGAATACGTAACAGCAAAAGATGTCCCTGAGACATTACCGCTTTTAGAAAAACATAAAAACATTCTTGTACTTAGAACGTTTTCTAAAGCATACGGATTAGCTTCTTTCCGCGTTGGATATGCGATCGGACAGGAAGAGCTAATTGAGAAATTAAATGTCGTACGTTTACCATTTAACGTATCTTCATTAGCGCAAAAAGCAGCGACGATTGCTTTTGGTGATGACGAGTTTATTAAAGAAATAGTTCACATGAATACAGAAGGGTTACAGCAATACGAGAGTTTCTGTAAGGAAAACGGTATACCATTTTATTCGTCACAAACTAATTTCATCTTCTTACCGGTAGATAATGCTGGAGAGATTTATGAAGCTTGTGCACATGCAGGATTTATTATTCGTCCGTTCCCGAATGGTGTCCGTATTACAGTTGGAACAAGGGAGCAAAATGAAGGGGTGATTTCAGTGTTAAAACAACACTTTGAAAATAAAAAAAATAAGTCTCGAGATGAGGCAAATGCGTAAAAAGGTAGTATTAATTGGAACAGGTTTAATAGGAGGCTCTCTCGCATTAGCAATTAAGAAAGAGCACGATGTAACGATAACAGGGTACGATATATTTAAAGAGCAAGTAGAGCGTGCAAAAGAATTACACGTAGTAGATGAAATAGGAGTTGATTTACAGCGTGCATGTGAAGAGGCACATTTAATTGTTTTTGCTTCTCCAGTTGAAGAAACGAAGAAGCTATTACACAAACTTGCGTCATTCCGTTTACGAGAAGATGTTATAGTGACTGATGTTGGTAGTACAAAAGGGTCTATTATGAACGAAGCGGAAGCTTTATTTTCAAAGGATGTTTCTTTCATTGGTGGACATCCGATGGCGGGTTCTCATAAAACGGGAGTTGAAAGTGCAAAGGCACATTTATTTGAAAATGCATTTTACATTTTAACACCGATGAATCACGTGCCAAATAAACAAGTGGAAGACCTTAAAGTATGGTTAAAAGGAACAGGGTCACATTTTCTTGTTTTAAATACGGAAGAACATGATTATGTAACAGGGATCGTTAGTCATTTTCCGCACCTTATCGCAGCAGGTTTAGTAAAGCAAGTTGAGAAACATGCAGGAGATAATCCGCTCATTCATCAACTAGCTGCTGGAGGTTTCAAAGACATTACACGTATCGCATCTAGTAGTCCAAAAATGTGGAGTGATATTGTAAAGCAAAATCGAGAGCATTTAATGGTATTATTAAAAGAGTGGATCTCTGAAATGGAAGATTTATATAAAACAGTTTCTACCGGAGATGCAGGCGAGATTCAAAACTATTTTGCAGATGCGAAAGAATACCGTGATTCTTTACCAGTAAGAAAGAGAGGGGCAATTCCTGCCTATCACGACTTATACGTCGATGTATTAGATAAGGTGGGGGCATTGGCTCATATTACGAGTATTTTAGCGCGCGAGGAAATTAGTATTACGAACTTGCAAATATTAGAAGCGCGTGAAGGACTGCTTGGGGTATTACGTATTAGCTTCCAAAGGGAAGAAGATCGTATGAAAGCAAAGCTAGCGCTTGGAGAAGAAGAATACCAAACTTATGAAACAATTTAAATGAGAAGGTGAAAAACGTGAAAGAAAGAACAATACAACCTGTTAATAACGGATTGAATGGCAACATTACAATCCCAGGTGATAAATCCATTTCACACCGTGCTGTTATGTTCGGTTCTATTGCAGAAGGGAAAACAACAATTAAAGGTTTCTTGCCCGGTGCAGACTGTTTAAGTACGATTTCATGTTTTAAAGAAATGGGAGTAGAAATTACGCAAAACGGTGATGAGGTTACTGTAGTTGGTAAAGGATTAGAAGGTTTACAAGAACCGAAAGCTGTATTAGATGTTGGTAATTCTGGTACAACAATCCGATTAATGTCAGGTATATTAGCTAACACACCATTTTTCTCTTGCGTACAAGGTGATGAATCTATCGCAAAAAGACCGATGAAGCGTGTAACAAACCCATTAAAACAAATGGGCGCAAACATAGACGGCCGAGAAGAAGGAACATTTACACCGTTAACAATACGTGGCGGCGATTTAAAAGCAATTGAATATATTTCTCCTGTTGCAAGTGCACAAGTAAAGTCGGCTATTTTACTTGCAGGTCTTCGTGCAGAAGGTGTAACAGCTGTTACAGAACCACATATTTCACGCGACCATACGGAAAGAATGCTCGAAGCATTTGGTGTTAAAGTAACTCGCGAAGGGAAAACAGTGAAGCTGTCAGGTGGACAAAAATTAACAGCAACAGACATTCAAGTGCCAGGTGACGTATCATCAGCAGCGTTTTTCTTAGTAGCAGGTGCAATCATCCCAAATAGTAAACTAGTATTACAAAATGTAGGAATGAATCCAACCCGTACAGGTATTATTGATGTTTTAGAAAAAATGGGTGCTACGTTCACTGTAGATCTAATTAACGAAGAGGCATCAGAACCAGCTGCAAATATTACAATCGAAACATCTTCATTAAAAGGAATTGAAATTGGCGGAGATATTATCCCTAGATTAATCGATGAGATTCCTGTAATCGCATTAGCGGCAACGCAAGCAGAAGGAATTACAGTAATTAAAGATGCATACGAATTAAAAGTAAAAGAAACAAACCGTATTGATACAGTCGTTGCTGAGTTAACGAAACTAGGAGCTCGCATAGAAGCAACTGATGACGGTATGATCATTTACGGAAAATCAGCTCTAAAAGGCAATACAGTAAATAGTTATGGTGATCACCGTATCGGAATGATGCTTGCAATTGCTGGCTGTTTGGCAGAAGGAAAAACAATTATTGAAGATGCAGAAGCAGTAGGTGTATCATATCCTACATTCTTTGACGAACTTCAAAAGTTAGCTAAATAAAAAGGGTGGAAAGCAGATACGTGATGTATCTGCTTTTTTTGTTAAAACGTCCTTGTAATTTCACTTATCGAACTATAATAGTAAGAATTATGATACAATTCAAACAGAGAATGGAGGAGAATTATATGAATGTCATACAATTAAAAGAAGATAAGTTTAGAGAAGCATTACGTTTATCAGAATACGCTTTTCAATATAAAGTAGATGAGGAACGATTACAGCAGCAACTTACAAAAATGAAGGAAAGTCATGAAATATACGGCATTATGGAAGGGGAAGACTTAGCTGCAAAACTACACCTCATCCCGTTTCATATTTACATAGGTAAAGAAAAATTTAAAATGGGTGGCGTTGCAGGAGTAGCGACGTATCCAGAGTACAGAAGAAGTGGGTATGTAAAAGAGCTACTTCAACATTCACTTCAAACAATGAAAAAAGATGGCTTTACAGTCTCTATGTTACATCCATTTGCTGTTTCGTTTTACCGTAAATACGGCTGGGAACTTTGTGCGAATCTACTCAAATGTCATATAAGTAAGAGCGATTTAGTGATGAAAAAACAAGTAAATGGTACTGTGAAACGTTTTAATAAAGAAAATCATCCAGAAGAAGTCGAGAAGCTCTATGAAGCATTTGCAGAACGTTTTTCATGTATGTTAGTTCGAGAGAAGAACTGGTGGTTACAAGCGGTTTATGATGATTTAACATTAGCGATTTACTATGATGAAAATAAAAAGGCAGCAGGTTACATGTTATACAAAATAGAAAACTATAAAATGACAGTAGAAGAATTTGTACCACTGCATAATGAAGCACGAAATGGTCTGTGGAACTTTATTTGTCAGCATGATTCTATGATTAAAGAAATTGAAATGACAGTAAGTGAAAGCGAACCGTTATTATATTCATTGCAAGAGCCGCGCGTGAAGACAGAAATAAAACCATATTTTATGGGAAGAATTGTAGATGTAGAGCAGTTCTTAAAACAATATGAGTTGAATTGGAGCAATGTACAGCAAGAAGTGATCCTAAACATTACAGACGCATTTGCTCCGTGGAATAACATAACAGTGAGACTTGCAAATCATGAAATAACAATAATAAAAGAAAAAACAATAGATAAAGGCATCAAACTGGATATAAACGAGTTATCTACAATAATGTTCGGCTATAAACGTCCGTTACAACTGAATGAATTAGAATTAATTAGCGGAAGTGAAGAGGAAATACAAGCGTTTGAGAAAATAGTTCCGGTACGAGAAGCATTTATTTATGATTTCTTTTAAGTTTTCAATAGAAAATTGGGCTGCCCAAAAACAATTTTTGGGACAGCTTTCTCTTTGGTTGTCGGTAAGTCGATATATCCTGAAAATCGCTGATATAATTGGAGATGCGCCGATATATTCTGAAAATCGCTGATATAATTAGACTTGCGCTGATATATTCTAATAATCGTTGATATAATTTTTTCACTAAAACGTAACTATACTTTGTCACGCACTTGACTTTTAATCCATGTAATTTATAATTAAAAACGGAATGAATTTTCATTCCTGGAAATAGAGGTGGAAAAAATGGCTAAAAACAAACAAGAGGATATTTTTGATGCTGCGATGCAACTTTTTGCAGAGCGTGGTTACGATGGTACGACAATTCCAATGATCGCTGAAAAGGCAAAAGTCGGTGCGGGTACTATTTATCGCTATTTTGAAAATAAAGAGGCACTTGTTAACTCATTATTTTCAAAAAGTATGTTACAGCTTTCTGAAATAATAAAAACGGATTTTCCTGTTGAAGCAAATATTCGTGAACAGTTTAGTCATACGTACAACCGTTTATTTGAATTTGCGAGAAACAATGTAGATGCTTTTTTATTTACAAATTCTCACTGTGATAGTTATTTTCTTGATGAACAGAGTAAGAAAATATTTGATGATTTTATAGGCTTCTTTATGAATATTATTGAAGATGGAATCGCAAAAGGTTTTCTTCGTCCATTGCCTCCAGTTGCTTTAATTATTATTGTATATCAACCGCTAGAAAAATTAACGAAAGTAATTGCAACAGGGCAATTAGAATACTCGAAAGAGTTAGTAAAAGAATTAGAAGAAAGCTCTTGGAACGCTATTAGAATCATTTGATTCTATAGCTTTATAAGGAAAGGAATGAATATTCATTCCTAAATAGATTTAAAAAATGAGAGTAGGAAAGGATGTTTGTGTAACTAAGGGAATGAACATTCATTCCGGAAAGACTAGTTTAATAGAATTTACAAAATAATGTAATAGAACAATAGGAATGAACGTTCATTCCGTTACTAACGTGAAACTTTCAAAACGGGAGATGATTCAAATGAGCAAGTTAAAAAGTTGGAGAAGTTTATCTTTTCTATTATGGATAGTTATTACTATTACAATGGTCGTAACGATGCCTAATATGGATCAATTAGTGAAAGAAAAAGGGAAAATTACAATCCCTAATACAAAGCAAAGCAGTATTGCTGACAAGATGATGAAAGAGATGGATAAAGAAGGGGTTGAAAAGTATGAAATTATAGCCGTTTTTAATAGTGGCAATAAGGCAGCTTTAACAGATGAACAAAAAAAGGAAATAACAAAAACAATCAACGCCCTGCAAAATGAAAAAGAGCAATTAGGAATTAAGGAAGTTGTTTCACATTTAGACAATAAAGACTTGGAGAAACAATTAGTTTCTAAAGATAATACGACTATTTTAACGCAAATATCGATAGATAAAAAACATGGTGAAATATCAAAAGTTTCAAATAATCTTCATGAAAAAGTGCAAACGAAAGGGGTAAAAACGTATTTAACAGGAAGTGACTTAATAGCGGGTGATTTTCTTAAATCCTCTCAAGAGGGAGTGAAAAAGACAGAAGTTATTTCAATCATTTTCATTCTTGTAGTATTAATCCTCGTATTCCGTTCACCAGTTGTTCCAATTGTTTCTCTTCTTACAGTTGGTATATCGTATTTAGTTTCAATGGGGATTATTGCCCAGCTTGTAGATCAATTTAATTTTCCATTCTCAAACTTTACACAAGTGTTCGTAGTCGTCGTCCTGTTTGGGGTAGGAACAGATTATAACATTTTATTATATACGAGGTTTAAAGAAGAATTAAGTAAACAAGAAAATGCATTTTTAGCTACGAAAGAAACATTCAAATCAGCAGGTAAAACTGTATTATATAGCGGAATAGCGGTGCTAATTGGTTTTGCATCACTTGCTTTAGCAAGTTTTAAATTATATCAATCGACTTCAGCGGTAGCAATTGGTGTTTTAGTATTATTACTCGTATTAACGACTTTAAATCCATTTTTCATGGTGCTTTTAGGAAAAGGAATGTTTTATCCAGTTAAAACATTTAAAGGTCATGAGGATAGTCGCTTATGGGGATTCTTTGCGAAAAACTCAGTAGCAAGGCCATTTGTCGCTTTAATCATCGTATTCGTAATATCGATTCCTTCCGTATTAAAATACTCTAATACACTTAATTACAATGATTTATTTGAAGTGGATAATAAGTATGAATCCAAGATGGGTATTAACGTAATAGAGGATCATTTTCCGCCTGGTTTCTCTTCACCGAGTACATTAGTCATTCAATCTGATAAAAAGCTGGATGAAGGAACTTCTCTACAAATTTTAGACGAATTAACTGATAAAATTTCGAAAGTTAAAGGTGTGTCAGAAGTATATGCACCAACACGTCCAACTGGTGAGAAGATAAAAGAATTATATTTAAATAAGCAAGCGGGAGAATTGAATACAGGATTAGGAGATGCCGATGGTGGCATAAAGGAAATTAATGATGGATTAACAGATGCGAAAAATAAAATGGGAAGTAATGATTCAAATAGTCTTGCGAATGTTCAAAAATTAATTGATGGAACGAACGAGGCGAAAAACGGGGTATCAGCATTAGGAACAGCTTTACATCAATTATCAAATGGCATAAACGACGGTGCACAAGGAGCACAGCAAATTGAGAGTGGTTTAGCTTCAGTAAACGAAAATATAAATGTTCTATCTAATGCAACGTCGCAGCTGCATGCTGGTTATGCACAGTTAGAAAAAGGTTTAAACTCTTACGATCAATTCTTCGGAAGTATTTTTCAAGCGATTGATGGTGCGAAAAAGGGATATGAACAAATTGAAATGTTAATGACCAATTTCGTTCAAACGAAACCAGAATTAGCGAATGATCCAAACATACAACAAACGATAGGAATTGCTAAAGAGGCTCAAAAGAAATTAAGCGTACTTTCAAATGAATTAAATCAATTAGCAACACAGCACAAAACGGCGATGAGTTCATTTAAAGAAGCGAATCAATCGTTACTGAAAGTGGATAACGGCTTAAAAGAAATGAGCAATGGAGTTAATAAGTTACAAAAGGGAGCAGCCGATCTTAAAAATGGATTAAATGAAGGTTCTTCAGGTTCAAAACAAATTGCAAATAAATCAGTTGAGTTACAATCTGGATTAACGAAAATAAACGATGGGCAAGGACAACTTTTAACGGGCCTTAAAGACCTGCAAGAAAAGATGGGGCAATTACAATCCGGTTTATCTAAAAGTACAGAAGGGCTTGGAAAAGTAAGTAATGGCCTGCATGACGCACAAAAATATTTAGGGGAGCTCAATGAATCGAAGAGCTCTGAGAAGTTTTATATTCCAAAAGAAGTGCTAGAGGGAGAGGATTTCCAAAAAGCATTGAACACGTACATGTCACAGGATAGAAAAATTGCTAAAATGACTATCATTTTAGATGTAAATCCGTATTCAAAAGAAGCGATGCCAATTATTCAAGAAATCAATAAAACAATCGATGGCACTGTAAAGGGAACGGAATTACATGATGCGAAAACAGCAATTGGCGGAACAACAGCTAGAAACGTTGATTTAAAAGAAGTAACAGGGCAAGATTTCTTACGTACAGCTACAATTATGTTAATTGGAATTGCGATTGTATTAATCGTAATTACACGCTCATTACTAAACACAATATTTATTATTGGCTCATTACTATTAGCGTACTTCGCATCACTCGGTATAAGCGAACAAATTAGTGCACATGTATTACATGTAGATTCATTAAGCTGGAATGTTCCATTCTTTAGCTTCATTATGATTGTCGCTTTAGGAGTGGATTATAGTATTTTCGTAATGATGCGCTATAACGAGATAGAAGGGGATTCGGTAACGAAAATTGTAACTGCATCTCGTCATATAGGAGGAGTTGTATTATCAGCGGCGCTAATTTTAGGCGGGACATTTGCAGCATTAATTCCATCAGGTGTATTAACACTTATACAAGTTGCATCAGTAGTTGGCGTTGCACTTCTTCTATTAGCTTTAATTGTGATGCCGATATTATTACCGGCGTTAATAGGGTTAACGAGTAAAATGAAGAGTTACAAAGAGAAAATAATAAATACGAAATAAGAAGAGACTGTAGGGAATGATTTCTCTACAGTTTTTTCGGTATATAATATTTCAGATGAAAATGAATCCGATATATTACAGAATGAGCAGTGAAAGGTTATATGAGAAAGAGGTCGATGATATACATACAATAGCTAGGGGAATGGACAAAAACTATCCGATTTCATTGTAGAAAGGTAATCAACCGTTGCTATTCATCCAGCTTCTACTATATAATAGCTATAGTCTACAATAATTGAGTCGTAATATGCGATTTTTTAAGACAATCGGTGAGAAAACGCTGAAATAAGCGGTATTAGTAGGAGGACACAAATGATTACAGTAAGTAACGTTAGTTTGCGTTTCGCGGATCGCAAATTATTTGAAGATGTTAACATAAAATTCACGCCAGGTAACTGCTACGGTTTGATCGGAGCAAACGGTGCTGGTAAATCTACATTTCTAAAGATTTTATCTGGAGAAATTGAACCATCAACAGGTGACATACATATTACGCCAGGTGAGCGTCTAGCAGTATTAAAACAGAACCACTTCGAATATGAAGAGTTCCCAGTATTAGAAACAGTAATTATGGGTCACACGCAACTTTACAAAGTAATGCAAGAGAAAAATGCTATTTACATGAAAGAAGACTTTAGTGATGAAGATGGAATGCGCGCTGCTGAACTTGAAGGTGAGTTCGCTGAGCTTAACGGTTGGGAAGCTGAGTCAGAAGCTGCAATTCTTCTTAAAGGTTTAGGTATTGGTGAAGATCTTCATGATAAGAAATTGTCAGAATTAACTGGGGCAGAGAAAGTAAAAGTATTACTTGCTCAAGCTTTATTCGGTCAACCTGATATTCTATTATTAGATGAGCCTACCAACCACTTGGACTTAAAAGCGATTCAATGGTTAGAAAATTTCTTAATGAACTTTGAAAACACAGTTATCGTAGTATCCCATGACCGTCACTTCTTAAATAAAGTATGTACGCACATGGCTGACCTTGATTTCGGTAAAATTCAACTTTATGTTGGTAACTATGACTTCTGGTATGAGTCAAGCCAATTAGCTTTAAAATTAACACAAGATGCTAATAAGAAAAAAGAAGAGAAAGTAAAAGAGTTACAAAACTTCATTGCACGCTTTAGTTCAAACGCTTCTAAAGCGAAACAAGCAACTTCTCGTAAAAAATTATTAGACAAAATTACATTAGATGATATTAGACCGTCATCACGTCGTTACCCATTCGTTGGCTTCACACCTGAGCGTGAAGTAGGAAATGACTTATTAACTGTTGAAGGTCTTTCTAAAACAATTGATGGTGAAAAAGTGTTAGATAATGTGTACTTCACTTTAAATAAAGGTGATAAAGTTGCATTTATCGGCCGTAACGATATTGCGATGACAACATTATTTAAAATTCTTATGGGTGAAATGGAGCCGGATAGCGGTTCATTCAAATGGGGTGTTACAACCTCTCAATCTTACTTCCCAAGAGATAACTCTAAGTACTTTGAGAACAGTGATTACAACTTAGTTGAATGGTTACGTCAATTCTCTCCACAAGATGAGTCTGAAAGCTTCTTACGTGGTTTCTTAGGCCGTATGTTATTCTCAGGTGAAGAAGTTAAGAAGAACGTTTCTGTATTATCTGGAGGCGAAAAAGTTCGTTGTATGTTATCTAAAATGATGTTAAGTGGTGCGAACGTAATCACACTTGACGATCCAACGAACCACTTAGACCTTGAGTCAATCACAGCATTAAACAACGGTTTAATTGCATTCAAAGGTACAATCTTATTCACATCTCATGACCATCAGTTCGTGCAAACAATTGCAAACCGCATTATCGAAGTAACACCAAACGGTGTAATCGATAAAGAGGCTACTTATGATGAGTTCTTAGAAAATGAGGAACTTCAAAAACAAGTAGATGCAATGTACAAAGGTCAATAATATATAATGAAAAAACTCGTTCTTTTTAGAGCGAGTTTTTTTGTCGAGAAAACGTAACATCGCTGGTCGGTCAAATGAATAATTATTCAAATATAATATTAATGAACAGGAGAATTCTTTCATGTATGGAAGGGATGTAATGACTTTTAGATTTAAAGAGTTAGTTGAAGAAGGGAAATGTAAGTGGAGTAATATAATCAAATCGTATTATTTTGTCATGTGAAATATGTACCAAATTTGGAGATAGAATAGTTTGCGAATGAGTTTATAAAGGTATATAGTATGGGGTGTCATAATTAGTGGATGAATCTTGGGAGAAAACAGGAAATGTTACAAATTTATTTTGTTAAATAGAAACCAAGGTCAAAATGTCTAGAAAGAAATAGTTGAATAAATACTAGCTTCAAATTATAATTACTAATATTCTTCATATAGTTAAATAAAGATAATCTATTTGAAGAAGAAAATTTGAATAGAGAGACAGACTTATAAAAAATAAGCCTTGGATGATCAAAAGAGGTGGAGAAATGAAACAGTTCTTATTAAAGAGCAAAAGTGTGTTAAGCAATCATTTTGGATTCTTTCTGTTTGCCGTTATTTTATTGTGGCTCAAAACATATGCAGCTTATGTAACGGAATTCAATTTAGGAATTTCAAACACAATCCAAAAATTCTTGCTGTTTTTTAACCCGCTTAGTTCAGCAGTTCTATTTTTAGGACTTGCATTATTTGCAAAAGGGAAACGATCTTATATTTGGTTAATTATCATTAATTTGTTATTGTCGATTCTTTTATACGCAAACGTAGTATACTATCGCTTTTTCAGTGACTTTATTACGTTCCCGACATTAACACAAACGAATAACTTTGGAGATTTAGGTGGTAGTATTCTTGCGTTGTTACATCTTTATGATCCATTATACTTCTTAGACACGATTATATTAATTGTGTTAGTCGCAACAAAATTTGCAAATCCAAAACCAATTCGTGTTGCGAAGCATAAATTATCTCTAGTATTTGTAGTAGGTATTTTATTATTCAGTGTTAACTTAGGTCTTGCAGAGTCTGACCGTCCTGAATTATTAACAAGAACGTTTGACCGTAATTATATTGTGAAATATTTAGGTGCATACAACTACACAATTTATGATGGAATTCAAAGTGCGAAAGCATCGACAGAACGAGCATTAGCGGATGGCGATAATATGACAGAAGTACGAAATTATTTAACATCAACTTATGCAAGTCCAAATCCTGAGTATTTCGGTAAAGGAAAGGGAATGAACGTAATTTACATTCATTTAGAGTCATTCCAAAACTTCTTAATTGATTACAAATTAAATGGTCAAGAAGTTACACCGTTCTTAAACTCATTTACAAAAGATGCGAATACACTATACTTTGATAACTTCTTCCATCAAACAGGACAAGGGAAAACATCAGATGCGGAGTTTATGTTAGAGAATTCAATGTTTGGCTTACCGCAAGGTTCTGTCTTTACAACGAAATCTCATAATACGTATCAATCAGCACCAGCTATTTTAGGACAACAAGGATACACATCAGCAGTATTCCACGGTAACTACAAAACATTCTGGAACCGTGACGATATTTATAAATCATTTGGTTTTAATAAATTCTTTGATGCGTCATACTACGATATGAATGAAAAAGACGTAGTAAACTACGGATTAAAAGATAAACCGTTCTTTAATGAATCTATTCCGTTATTACAAACGTTGAAACAACCGTTCTATACAAAGTTTATTACGTTATCGAACCATTTCCCTTATCCAATTGATAAGGCAGAAGCAACGATTGAACCAGCAACAACAGGTGATTCATCAGTAGATACGTACTTCCAAACAGCACGCTATTTAGATGAATCTGTAAAAGGCTTCATCGATTACTTGAAACAATCTGGTTTATATGATAACTCAATTATTGTTATGTACGGAGACCATTACGGTATTTCAGATAATCATAATGCAGCAATGTCAAAAGTAATGGGTAAAGAAATGAACTCATTTGAAAATGCACAGTTACAACGTGTACCATTAATCGTTCGTGTACCAGGAGTGAAAGGTGGCGTACAACATCAATACGGTGGTGAAATTGACGTTCTTCCAACGCTATTACACTTACTAGGTACAGATACAAAGAATTATGTTCAATTCGGTTCTGATTTATTATCACCAGATCATAAACAAGTCGTTGCGTTCCGTAACGGTAACTACGTAAGCCCAACAGTTACTGCACTAAACGGCAAATACTATGATACAACTACTGGAAAACCTGTAGAATTTACAGATGAAATAAAGAAAAATGAACAAATGGTTCAAAACTCACTAAAATACTCTGACCAAGTCGTAAATGGTGACTTATTACGATTCTACACACCGGAAGGATTCACTCCAGTAGATCGTTCGAAGTATAACTATAACAACCGTGATAAAAACAAAACGAAGGTAAAAACGACTCCGGAAGGGGAAGCTAAATAAATAATAAAAGGCGCTATTCATATGAATAGCGCCTTTTATTTGTAAATATACCATCATTATGAGACAAAACCAGCTGTTGCTTTTTGTTTTGCCTTTCCGAAGAAAACTAGACCGACGATGATAATAATGATAAATGCCCATTTAACGAAAGGGTTACTTTCGAAAAATCCAGCGAACCATTTCTCATCTACAATCATTTTCGCGGCAGTATAAGCTAAAACGGCTGCTCCGATCGTAATGATGACAGGAAAACGATCCACCCATTTTAAAATTAATGTGCTGCCCCATACGACTACTGGAATAGACACTAATAGTCCGATGATTACTAAAGAAAAGTTACCATGGGCAGCTCCTGCAACAGCGAGTACATTATCAATGCCCATTAACGCATCAGCGATAATAATGGTTTTAATAGCAGACCAAAATCCTTCTTCGGCTTTAATATCATGATTTTTGCCCTCAGCGATCAGCTTGTAAGCGATCCAAATAAGAAGTACACCACCAATTAGGAGTAATCCAGGTATTTTTAATAACCAAACGACAACTAAGGTAGCGAGAGCCCTAATAGCAATTGCTCCAATGGTTCCCCAAATGATAACTTTCTTTTGTTGGTCTTTCGGTAATCTTCTTGCTGCTAATCCAATTACGATGGCATTATCTCCGGCTAACACTAAATCGATTACAATAATGGCAAGCAAGGCAGACAAATATTCAGGTGAAAGAAAATCCATATACATATCACTCCTTAAGAGTAATATGTGCTAAAGTGTTGATAATATAAAAAAGGATTGAAATTGTATATTCAATCCTTTTTTGACTGTATTCTGATATGTATGTTTTTATTTTGAATAAGTCGCTTTTGTAGTTTTTTACTTATCGCGTTTCTTTCTTAAATTGATTCCAAGTTTCTTCAGTTTGCACTATAAATACGATTATATAACATCTACTTATTTAAACTAGATTAAAGATAGCATGTGATATTTCAAAGTTAAATTTATTTGATAAAAGGGAAGGGACGTATAATATTGATATGGTGCAAGCGTGTATAGGTTTTCTCTATAAGGAAATTCTAAAAACGATAAAAAAGACTTGATAACCTACTAGAGGGGATCAAGTCTTTTCATTACATACGATTATCATGCCAGAAGTTTAATGGGAAGTGTTCGTTCTCATTATATGCTTCTAATTCATATCCTTTTTCTTTCAGTCCTTTAATAATTCCAGGTACTGCTTTTACTGATTGTGGATGAATATCATGCATAAGGATAACTTCTGTTGGATTTGTAGAATGAGCTAGAACGTTTTCTACAATTTTAGCTGATGCAGCATCAACTTGCATTTTGTTATATTTCCAGTCTAAAGAATCAATTGTCCAATCCCAAACTTTTAAGCCATTGTCTACAACTTTGTTGCGAAGAGCTTCGTTTAATCCTGGCATAGAGCCGTAAGCTGGACGAGTTAATACTGGTGATTTACCTAAAACACCAGCGATTAAGCCTTGGTCTTCCTTCATTTCATCTACGTAATGACCTTCAGTGTAAAGTTTCTTGTAGTTATGAGTCATACTGTGCATCCCAACGTAGTGGCCTTCAGCATCTTCGCGTTTTACAAGATCAGGGAAAGCTTTTACGTTTGAACCAATTAGGAAAAATGTTGCTTTTGCATTTTCTTTCTTTAACATATCTAAAAGCTCAGCTGTGTATTTTCCAGGACCGTCATCAAATGTTAAATAAGCGACTTTTCTAACTTGCCCGTTATAATGTTTTGGAGCTTCTTTCGGAGCAAGAGATGTTTGAATCTCACTTACAAGTTGAACAGATTTTGCTTCATCCTCTGTACTAGCTAAAGCAGTATGTACTGATCCAAAAGCCGCTTCGTATGTGAATAATACTCCCGCACAAACTAACATAGCCCTTTTTACTAAAGTTGTCATTCGAATTCCATTGTGCATAATTTTCCTTCTCTCTATAAAAGTTCTACTCTACTATATTAGCAATTATAGGTAGGGAAATGCAAAGAAACTTTTTTACACTTGTAAAAAAGTTTACCCAAAAGTATGCAAGATTTTATATCAATTGCAGTTTTGAAAAATAGAATGAATTTAACCTTTATTATTTAAACTTTCAATCACCAAATCATACTTTCGTATCACTTCGTTTTCGTTCCAAATATTGATTCGAATATTTTTGATTTTTATTAAAATATTGGTAAAGAAACAATTATATGAAAAAAGGAGCGGGAATATGAATAATTATATTTGCACTACATGTGGAGTACAGTATCCCGAAAATGAAGAAGCACCTTCTCACTGTAAAATTTGTAATGAGGAAAGGCCATATGTTAATCCAATTGGGCAGTCATGGATAACATTAGAAACAATGCAAAATAGCAATTTATACTAAAGTCCTATTGTTTATTAACTAATAGGTCTTTCAACTTAGGAAGCTCACACTAATGAGGGATGTTAAAGGGAATATATGTAACCTATACTAATTACTATAAAGCTTTGAAAAATGAAAAGGAGGAGAATTGCATGAAGAATTGGGTTCAATTTAGAATTGCAAGACCAACAGATAAATTTGAAGAAGTGATCAGTTTTTATGAAACAGGATTAGGACTAAAACGTATAGGGGAATTTCACAATCACGAAGGATATGACGGGGTTATGTTTGGATTACCAGATGAAGAGTATCATTTGGAGTTTACTACACATGTTAATGGAAGTCCATGTCCGGCACCGACAAAAGATAATTTACTAGTTTTTTATATGCCTAATAAAGATGAAATTGAAAAGATAGTGAATCGATTAAGTAATATGGGCTATCATGAGGTGGAACCAGAAAACCCGTATTGGATAGAGAAAGGAACCACAATAGAGGATCCAGATGGTTGGAGAATTGTGCTTATGAATGCATCTGAATAAGGAAACTATTTTCATATGAAATAGAGTGTAGCAAAATGATTTAGACATAAATCCCTACAGCGTTTGTAGGGATTTTTATATAAGAAAATCTTATTGAGAGAGTTATTAAAATGTAGAAAGTATTTTGGCTAAGAATAAATGTAGTAAACATAATTTATGAAGGAGGTATAAAAGTATGATAGTAAACCATTTTAAAGAGTTTTCTAAACATGTTGGAAATACACATCTCATTAAAAGTTCTTTCGTAGTTTATATCTTATTCTACGGAAAATTGATACCATCAAAAAACTGTATGTTTAACATGTATAGTTTTTTGATGGTGTAGCTGTGCAATGTTTAAAAATTTCACATACCGTATTTTAAAAATAAATATAGGAAAACCAAAAAGTAATGTAGAATATATCGTACATACATATATACAGTCAACATAAAAGATAAAGAGGTGGGTATATGTTACTTGAGGAAGTAATGCAGCAACTAGAGGAATATGGAACAGAACAAAATCGAAAAACGTATAAAAACCACGGAGCGAAAGAGCCGTTATTTGGAGTTAGTTTTGCGAATTTAAAATTGTTAAAAAAGAAGATAAAAAAAGATCATGATTTAGCAGTTGGATTGTGGGAAACGAAAAATATGGACGCAATGACATTAGCAACTTATATTTTAGATCCGAAAAAAATAACGACAGAACAGCTTAATAGTTGGATTCAGGATGTTGATTATTACTGTTTGATGGATGTTCTTATGACATCTATATGTACTTCGCCAATTGCAATAGAAAGAATGGAAGAGTGGACAAAGTCTAATGATGAATGGATTGGAAGAGCTGGCTGGTCTTTATTAGCAAATATAGCGATTAAAAATAAAACGTTACATGATGATTTCTTCTCTCCGTACTTAGAAGAGATTAAAGAAAATATACATAATGAAAAAAATAGAAAAAAAGAAGCGATGAATAGTGCTTTAATCGCAATAGGAATTCGTAATGAAGACTTAGAGCGACAAGCGATTGAAATTGCACGTGAAATTGGAAAAGTAGAGGTTGATCACGGTGCAACATCATGTAAAACACCAGATGCAGAAAGCTATATAAAAAAAGCGAGAGAAAGAGCTGAAAAAAAGAAAGTGAAATAAGAAAAGAGGATCGGTTATGAAAGCAATTGACGCAGCACAAAACATAATTACATTACAATTTTCTAATTGTGATGTAGCTTTACTCGGCGGAAGCGTTGCACGAGGAGAAGCGACGAAAACATCTGACCTTGATATTGTAATAGTTGACCAAAGTTTAACTTCTTGCTATAGGGAATCTTTCTATAGTAATGGATGGCCTGTTGAGGTGTTTGTTCATAATTTTGAAACATATAAAACCTTTTTCAAAATGGATTGTGATCGAGGGAGACCGTCGTTACCACAATTAGTTTCGGAAGGGATTGCATTAAAAGGGGAAAAGGAAATTGTTGAGAAATTAAAAAAAGAAGCGAATGATTTACTACATAAAGGACCAGCTAAATGGACCGAAGAAACGATTAAGCAGAAGCGATATTTTATTACGGATACTTTAGATGACTTTATTGGTGCAACAAAAAGAGAAGAAGAATTGTTTATCGCTAATTTATTAGCGGATTTAGTACATGAATATGTATTAAGAGTAAATGGTAAGTGGCTTGGGAGTTCAAAATGGTTTATTAGAGTGCTAAGAAGATATGATGAGCAATATGCAAACAAATTTGTAGCCGCTTTTGATCATTTTTATAAAACGGGAGAGAAAAATGAATTAATTCATTTTATAGAAAAGACGTTAGAACAGTATGGTGGAAGAGTGTTCGAAGGATTTTCTATTGGTAAATAAAAATGGGCGAGAAAAATGAATGTACCATATGTTCAATTAAGAGAATTGACACTAGATGATGTAGAAGATCGCTATCAATGGTCATTAGATAGAGATGTAACAAAGCATTTAGTCGTACCAGATCAATATCCTCCGTTCACTCGTGGAGATACGAGAAACTGGATTGAAGCTTGTATAAGCCGAAAAAATGGTTATGAACAAAGGGCAATCGTTACTGAGGCAGGTATACATATTGGATGGGTAGACCTTAAAAATTTTGATAAAACAAATAAAAATGCTGAACTAGGAATTGCGATTGGAAATAAAGACTATTGGGGTAAAGGATTTGGAATGGCAGCTCTAAACAGCATGTTACAAATAGGTTTTTCTCAGTTTGAATTGGAGAAAATTTGGTTACGTGTAGATGAAGATAATACAAAAGCTAAAAAGAGTTATGAAAGTGCCGGATTTGTATGCGAAGGGTTAATGAGAAATGATCGATTGAGACAGGGGAAGTTCATTCATCGCAATCGTTACAGTATATTAAAAGAAGAGTATGAATCAAAAAAGTAGCCTATAAAAATATTATGTAAATTAAAAAGGGGAAGATAAAATGATTCGATTACTTACAAAAGCGGATGCAAAACAATATTGGGAGTTACGTTTACAAGCATTACAAGTAAATCCAGAAGCATTTATAACGACTTATGAAGAAGCAGTACGTCAAGAAAATCCTCTTGAACGAGTTGCTAGTAATCTTTCATCCAATAGTAGTTTTACATTTGGTGCTTTTAATAATGAAAATCGTTTAGTTGGGGTTGTTACTTTATTAACAGAAGAAAAAGACGCATATAAGCATAAAGGACATATCGTTGCAATGTATGTAGATACTGAAAATCGAAGAAGTGGTCTTGCACGTGATTTAATACGTAAAGCAATTGAAAGGGCAAAAGAGATGAAGCTAGAGCAATTGAATTTAGGGGTTGTGTCAACGAACGAACCAGCCAAACGATTATATGAATCAATGGGATTTAAAACATACGGAATTGAAAAAAGGGCTATAAAAATGAATGGTGTGTATAGTGATGATGAACATATGGTGTTGTTCTTTTAAGAGAGGAAGTTTTGTATGAAAAAGGCGAAACTGCGACAATAAGATGGTGAATATGGCATATAGCAGATCATAATTGGTATCATCAAGCTCATATCAGTCGTTTGAGGAAATTATACAGAGAATATAAACTACATATTCTTTAATTTTTGAATGAACGAACGCCCCTAAATAATAATTAAAGGAGGCGTTTGTTTTTATTCGTTCGCTTTTCTTCCCAAGCTATCATTAAATTTTTATGATAATCTTTTGGTTTCTCAATAGAAAACCAGTAAATTGAATGTGCAATAGTTGGTAGCCATCTTTTATAGCGGATGTGTATATTTTCATGGTGAGTATAGTGGGTCGAGATTAAAGTAGATTTTGACCCTTGAAAATTTTGATATGTAATGGCCTCGATTTCATACCAATGCACTTTATTCCCATGTAAATCTACTACAATTCCTTCATCATCCCAAAGTGAAATGTAAGTTTGTATGTAGATTTTTCATCGCGTATACTAAAATATATGTCATAGAGATAAAAAATTAAATACAAGGGGTTTTACAATGAAAGCAATTGTTATAGGGATACTGGCATCATTTTTCTTTGCCTTTACTTTTGTTTTAAACAGGGCAATGGACTTAGAAGGTGGAAGCTGGATTTGGAGTGCATCATTACGGTATTATTTTATGGTTCCAATGCTATTACTTATTGTTATGTATAGAGGGAACTTAAAGCAACTCTTTCAATATATGAAAAACAATCCGAAAGAATGGTTAGTGTGGAGTATCGTTGGATTTGGTCTCTTTTATGCACCGCTTAGTTTTGCTGGAGCGTTCGGACCAGGTTGGCTTGTTGCATCAACATGGCAAATTACAATCGTTGCAGGGATTTTGTTAACACCATTTTTTGCGGTGGATCCACTACATAAAAAACTTCCGATGAAGGAATTAGTTATGTCGGGCATTATTTTATTCGGTGTTGTTCTCATGCAAGCAGAACATGCTTCTTCATTAGGTATTCGTGAAACCGTTTTATGTGTAGTTCCTGTACTTATTGCAGCATTTGCGTATCCTCTTGGAAATAGAAAAATGATGCAAGTTTGTAAAGGGGAATTAGATGTATTTCAGCGAGTACTCGGTATGACATTAGCAAGTTTACCATTTTGGTTTTTATTATCTGGTTACGAAGTATCAACAGGCGGATTACCGTCAAGTAGCCAAGTTTTTCAATGTTTTATTGTAGCAGTTAGCTCTGGGTTAATCGCGACAGTATTATTTTTCTTTGCAACAGATCTTGTGAAAGATGATCCGCAAAAATTAGCAACAGTGGAAGCGACGCAGTCTGGTGAAGTTTTATTTGCGCTAGTAGGAGAGCTGATCTGGTTATCTGCACCAATTCCGTCATCATTATCTTGGATTGGTATGAGTCTCGTTATTATTGGAATGATACTTCATAGTTATGTGGCTGTCGTTGTAAAAAAAGAAGAAAAAATAACGGCGTAATGAGATTAGCTCTTTTTATTAAGAGTTAGTCTTTTTTTCATAGAAAGGGATGAAAATATGAATTTACATCGCGTTGAACAAATTGAAAAAGATTCAATATTAAATGTGCTACAATATGCCGTCGGTCCAAATGAAATAAGCTTAAAGAAAGCAGTATTATTTTATCAAAGTAATAAAGGGACTTTGTACAAATATGAAGAAAAAGCTTGTCTAGGTATTGAAGTAATCGGAGCAACTAAAGCACGAGTATGTCATATAGCAGTGGCTCCAGATTATCGTCAAAAAGGAATTGCACTGCAAATGATTAAAGAAGTGGTAAGGATATATCAATTGACTTATATAGAAGCAGAGACAGACGATGGGGCGGTAGAATTTTATAAAAGAATTGGTTTTCAAGTTAAAAGTTTAGGAGAAAAATATCCAGGGATAGAAAGATTTCATTGTTACATGGAAAAATAGCATGAAAATATACAATTGTACATATTGAATATAGTTTGAAAAAAATAATAATTTCATTATATAATATAGGTATCTGGAAAAATATAGATAAAAGAAGATGGGTGTATAACAAGTGAGAATGGATAAAAGTAAGTTTATAAAAATAGCTACTTCAATAGGGGTGTCATCTTTTTTATTAACAGGTTGTGGTGATTATGAAGAAGAAACTGCTCAGCAAGAAAGTACAGCTGTTAAAACAGATGGTGCAAAACAAAGAAATGAACAAGAAACATTAAATTGTGATGATAAAGCCCCAACCAATGAAAATGTAGAGAAAGATGAGTTATGCAAGGAAAATAATCCGTCATTTTCATCTTATCATGAAAACTCTCATTTACCGATACTTCCATTTGTAGCAGGATATTTATTAGCGAGTAGAACTTCAAATATGAATTATACAGCAAAACCAAATTTAATGAAGAAACCGTATGCAAATAATGTTATTCCATATCGTGAAAAAGATGAGCGTAGAACAGGTGGCGGTAGTAGCGGTGGTTATACTGGTGGTTCTAACGGTAACAATAATACTTCCAATAAAGTAGATTTAAATAAACAGCAGCCAAATCCATCCAATAAAGTAACACCAGATACAAATACGCCAAAATCATCTACTACGCAAACACCGAAAGTAAACTCTGGTTCAAGTGGAATTGGAAACGCAAAAGCGCCAGCAGGATCCTAAAACGAAAGGGTAATGGAGTAATGTATACAGAACGAGAGCAAGAAGAGTATATGAAAGTATGGTTTTCACTTGCAGAAGAGGCTAGTAGGAATGGTTTCACTTGGCCTAGTCTGTTAGAGAATGAAGAATGGAATCAATATATGGCAACAGGGATGTATCGCATGCCAGCAAAAACTTATACTGCTATCTCAAAAGCGACAGAAGAAATCATGTATGTGTTATATAGAACGTATCAATATATTGTAAATACGACAGAAGATTTTCAAAAACTTGGATTCCCAGCTGAAGCGTGGGAAATGGCGAGAATGAAACATAATGGTTTATTTTCATATTTTACAAGGTTTGATTTTATCGTAAATGGTGACGATATAAAATTAATAGAAGTAAATTGTGATACGCCAACAGGCTATTTAGAACCGTCTGTCGCAAATGAAGTGTTATGCCGTTATCATGATGTAAATCACCCAAACCATATAGAAGAGCATATTGTGCAGGCATGGGAACAAATTAAACATGACTATCATATAGGCCCTGAAGAGACGATATATTTTACTAGTTATGATTGGCACGATGAAGATAGTCAAACGGTTCAGTTTTTAAGAACGTATTGCTTAAATCAGTCAACGGACTATGTAGGAATACAAGACATTGTCGTTGCGGAAGATGGTATATATACGCCGAGTGGAGAAAAAATAAAATATTTATATAGACTGTATCCAATAGAGTATTTAGTAACGGACGTTGATAAGAATGGAAAAAGGATTGGTTTACAATTTTTAGATCATATTGCGCAAGAAAGAGTGAAAATTATTAATCCGCCAGCCGCATTTGTTATGCAAAACAAAAGTGTACTCGCACTAATTTGGAAGCTTTATGAAGAAAGTGTTTTCTTTACAGAAGAAGAGCAAGACATTATTTATAAATACTTTCTACCAACATATTTTTCAAATAAGCGATTTCTAGAAAGACATGAATCATACGTTTCCAAACCTGTATTTGGTCGTGAAGGTGGCGGAGTATCTATATACGAAAATGATGAATTATTAGCTGAAGATAAAACAGAGTATTACTTTGAACAAAGGAAGATATACCAGCAATACATAGAAATGCCTGACTATACCATTGACACATGGGATGGTCCATATACTGGTAAACTATTAATTGGCTCTCACTGTATAAGCGGAAGAGCAGCAGGCTTATTTTTACGTGTAGGTGAGAAAATAACGGGAAACTTATCAATGTTTACTGGGGTTACAATTGAAGGATAAAGTAAACAAAGAGCTCATCATTTGTGATGAGCTCTTTCGTCTATGTATAAAACAGCTTTTTATGGTTGGATGTAAAATCTTCACTTTCTTTTTGTGTTTTAAATCTGAATATTATAATTCAAATATTTTTTGTGTAATAATATTACTATTTTTTATAGATGTGAAAAATGATTAAGTTAAAAATTAAGAAAAATATGATAATATATTTATATAAAAGTTTAAATTTACGTAGCTAGTGGGGGAACCAATATGAAAATGAATGAAATAGTAGCAAGTACACAATTTCCAAATACAATCGAAACAATAACAAAAGATTTAAAAGCATTAGGTGTCGAAAAAGGAATGACAATTATCGTTCATTCATCACTAAGTTCTATCGGGTGGATATCTGGTGGTGCGGTTGCTGTAGTAGAAGCATTAATGAAAGTTGTTACGGAAGAAGGAACGATAATAATGCCAACGCAATCTTCGGATTTGTCCGATCCGAAACATTGGTCAAGACCACCTGTACCGGAAGACTGGTGGCAAATTATCCGAGATAACGTCCCAGCATTTGATTCACGTATAACCCCAACAAGGGGAATGGGTGAAATAGTTGAATGTTTTCGTACATATCCGAATGTAGTACGTAGTAATCATCCGTTAGGAAGTTTTGCTGCATGGGGAAAACATGCAGTAGAAATAACAATGAACCATTCGTTATCAATGAGCTTTGGAGAAGAATCTCCATTAAGAAAAATATATGATTTAGACGGGTACGTATTATTAATTGGTGTTGGATATGATTCCAATACGTCTGTTCATTTATCCGAGGTGCGTTCTGGTGCATGTGAGTTAATACAAGTAGGAGCACCTATTATAGAAAACGGTGAAAGAGTGTGGAAAGAGTTTTTTGAAATGGATTACGAATCTGAGAAGTTTGTAGAAATTGGTGTGGAGTTTGAGCGAAAAGGAACTGTAAAAAATGGGAAGATAGGGAATGCAACGTGTCGTCTAATGAAACAGCGTGATATAGTTGACTTTGGAACAGAATGGTTTCGTAAGAAAAATTAGTAAGGGATGGTTACAATGAAGGGGAAAAAGGTATTAATTACGAGCGGTGGTTGTCTAGAAAAATGGGATCAAGTACGCGGGCATACGAATATGGCCAAAGGTACAATCGGAAGGATAATCGCAGAAGAACTTCTAGCTAAAGGGGCACATGTTATATATTTACACGGTTATTTTGCGGAGAAACCGAGTGATGTACATAGAGGGTTAGAATTACATCCATTTGAAGGAATCGTTGATTTACAAGATAAAATGAAAAGTATCATATCACATGAAAAGATTGATGCAGTCATTATGGCAGCGGCTGGATCAGATTGGATTGTGGAGAAAATTTGTGATCAAGATGGTAATGTTCTTAATATGAACGGAAAAATTTCAAGTGATATAGCACCGATTATTCACTTTCAAAAGGCTCCAAAAGTATTAAAACAAATAAAAGAATGGGACCCAGAAACAGTACTTGTTGGTTTTAAACTTGAAAGTGATTTAAATGAAGAAGAACTGTTTGAAAGAGCAAAAAATAGAATGAAAGAAGCAAGGGCGAATGTAATGATTGCGAATTCACCACATTCTTTATATTCGCGCGGAGCTGTGCATTATGTAATTGGACAGGATGGTAAAGGGAAGTTGTGTAATGGGAAAGATGAAACAGCGAAAGAAATTGTCAAAAGCTTAGAGTTATTATGTAATCGTGTCACTGCTTTTTAAAATTAAGTTTTTAGATGAGAATGAATCCGCATAGTAATAAGTAAGCGAAACTTTAATTGGTGGGAATTTTACTTTTACACGAATGTGAAGCGTATACCAATCAAGAGCTATACACAGAATAATTGGTGAGGAGTGGATTCTATGGAACATTTATTAAAGCAAGCTATTAAACTTAGAAACGAAAAGAAATATGCGCAGTCTAAAGAGATGCTTATAGGATTAACAAACTTTACAAAGGATGCAGAAGTACTGTATCAGTGTGCGTGGATACATGATGTAATGGGGCTAGAAACAGAAGCAGTTCCGTATTATGAGCAGGCAATCGCAAATGGACTTGATGGCGAATCGCTTTGCGGTGCTTATATTGGTTTAGGAAGTACATATCGTTGTATAGGGGAATATGAAAAGGCAATTACAGTATTAGAAGCTGGGGTGAAAAAATTCCCAGAGAACGCTCCGATGAAAGTATTTTTATCATTAGCAAAATATAACGTAAACGATCACGAATCAGCGATGAAATTATTACTTGAAACTGTCGTGAAAGTAGAGGAAGTAAAAGAATTTGAACGTGCCATTTCATTTTATAAAGACCATTTAAATGAGGTTTTTAAATAAAGGAGTGAACGTATGGAGGTTACACTATCACGAAGGCGAAAAGGTGTTTGGATTGGACTCGTCTTTTTAATTATGCTACCAAACTATTTATTGTATGCCCTTCCAATTGTACCAGTTGCGCCGAAAGAAGTTGTGCTTGGGTCATTATTAGATTGCATGTTTGTCATTCCAATCATCACGTATTTCTTCATTATTCGAAAAAGATACTCGTTAACGTATATAGTTCCTGTTGTAATAGCTGGTTATATTTTTGCGAGATTTATTATTCCAAGTGACTATTTACAAGCTTTTTCATTCATCTCTTATATTATTGTTGCGGCTGAAATTGCATTTGTAGGTCTAGAATTATTCCTTCTCTATAAAATTGTTAGAGTGCTTCCTAAAATAATAAAAAAATATAAAGAATATAGAAGAGAAAATTATTCCTTTTCTTATGCAATTGATGCAGCGTTTGACGCTACTATGAAAAGAAGTAAGTTAGTAGATGTCATTCTAACAGAGTGTAAGTTAATCTATTATGCGTTTTTATCGTGGCGTGAAAAAGTACCAACAGGTAAATCTGTATACTCATATCATAAAAAGACTGGTGCTATAGGTGTGTATATCATGATTATTCATGCAACAATAATTGAAAGCATTGGTTTTCATTATTTACTACATCAGTGGAATCCAGTAATAGCATGGATTTTACTTATTTTAAATGTATACGCGATGATTTATTTTATAGCTGAAATACAAGCGATGCGCAAAAATCCCCTTGTCGTAACAGAAGAACAAGTAGTCATTCAAATCGGATTAGGAAAGAAAATTGTTATGCCATTTACACAAATTGATAATATTGCGTTCTACAAGGGTGAATTGCTAACGGCAAAAGAAAGGAAACAGGTATTGGATGCAACTGTTATGGAGTTCATAAAAGAACCTGCTACTTTTGAAATAACATTAAAAGAGCCAGTGAAAGCGCAGTTGTTATACGGCTTTTCTAAAACAGTAAGTCGTGTTTACTTAAATGTTGATGAAGAACGAAAATTTTATGATGCGGTTAAGGAAAAGTTAAAACATGAGTAATAGTGCTGTTAGTTACATAAAAACAAATGAGCTTCCGTTAGAAGTGAAAAAATATGAAACATGGATAGTGAAAAACTCTTTCTAAATAAGAAGGAGTTTTTATTATATACTTTTATAAATCATTATATAAAAAACTATACACTTCTTTATCACTACATAAATGGATATAATTGAGGATAGAACTAGCATAAGGGGAAACAAAATAATGAATAAGTTACTTACATCGAAAATTGAAATTATAGAAAGAAAAATCCGGTATAACTCAACAATAGTAGATCACAATTGCTTATTACTTGAAAAGCAATCACAAAGTATCGTTTTATTTCACGAGGTGCAGTATTCATTTACAATGACTGCAAATGATACTAAGTTAACAATCCCAAAAGGAAGTTATACAATCGCATATTACTGGAAAGATCGTCCGTACAATTTATACGTATGGAGAGATATAAAAGGAAAGTATTTAGGTTCCTATTTTAATATTGTAAAAAACACACAAATAAAAGATGAAGTGGTTTCCTTTGAAGATTTAATCATCGATATTATGGTACTTCCAAATGGAGAATACTTCATATTGGATGAAGATGAATTACCAGAACCATTAGGGAATTTCGAAGGTGGTTACGTGAGGAAAGCTCTTTATGGATTAAAAGAAATCATTCAAAAAGAGCTGCCACCAATAGTTTTGGAGACAGCCAGGGTGCAGAGGAAATAAAATTTAATTACATAAATATTTTGAATGGGAATGAGTAGTCTCAAGTTATATGATCTAACTTTTTTAATAAATCTAAGGTTAGTAGCATATTTCTTGAAATTACTCTTTTTTTTGTAGAAATTTCGTCGCTTAGTTATTAAATCCCATCAAATGCATTTAGCGTGTGAGTTTTCTTATTGGTTACAGTGGATTAAAAATCAGAAAAAATAGTAAGTAAATGATATCGTTCAAATAAACAACAGTAAAAATATTCAAACGAATCATATGTATGTTTTGATAAAACCTAGTTGACTTATCGGAAATATTTGTATAATATGTACTTAATTCCATAACGTATTGCTGATTGGAGAAACCAAAGGCATTTTATCTGTTGATAAAATGCCTTTGGTTTTTTTATTGCACAAATACTGAATCTGTTCATTTATATGAATCATTTTAAGGAGGAGAAGAAATGACTGTTTCAATTGATGGGGTATCAAAATATTTTTTGAAACAAACTGGTACTGTTCAAGTATTAGAGAATATTAATTTTCAATTAGAGAAAGGGGATTTTGTTACAGTAATTGGTCCGAGTGGGTGCGGAAAAAGTACATTACTAAAAATTGTTGCCGGTCTAGATAATGATTTTGAAGGGGAAGTTGTTATTGACGGGGATCCTATCTTAAAACCGAGTAAGAAACAAGGTTTTATTTTTCAAGAACATAGGCTTTTTCCATGGTTAACAGTTGAAGAAAATATAGCGGCAGATTTGTCGTTAAAAGATAAGTATGTGAAAGATAAGGTGAGAGAATGGGTTGAAATCGTTCGGTTAGATAGCTTTGAAAAATCGTATCCGAAAGAGATTTCAGGCGGGATGTCACAACGTGTTGCGATAGCGAGAGCGTTATTAAGAGATCCGAATGTATTATTACTTGATGAACCTTTTGGAGCGCTGGATGCTTTTACTCGAAGTCATTTACAAGAAGTATTGCTAAATATTTGGGAGCAGAAGAAAACAACAATGATATTCGTTACACATGATATAGACGAAGCGATATATCTTTCAAACCGAATCATCATTATGAGTGCAAAACCAGGGAAAATACATAAAGTGATTGAAAATAATTTGCCTTATCCGCGAAATAAAACTTCTCAATCGTTCCAACAACTTCGAACGAAAGTATTACAGCAGTTTGAATATGGAGGGTTGATTCAAACAAGTATATAGGAAAAGGGTGATTTTATATGTATAAAAAATTAAAAATTCTTTCTTTTGCTTTAGCTATATCAGTATGTTTGTTAGGATGTGAAAAAAGTACAGCAAGTAGTAAGAAAGAAGATGTAACAATACAAATTGGTATACAACAAGGATTAAGCCCGCTATTACTAGCAAAGAAAAAGGGATGGTTTGAAGAGGAGTTTAAAAAAGAAGGAGTTAAAGTGAAATGGACAGAGTTCCAAAGTGGACCTCCTTATTTTGAAGCAATCGCATCAAACCGGTTAGACTTTGGTGAAGTAGGGAATTCTCCAGTCATTTCAGCGCAAGCAGCAGGTATTGGATTTACCGAAATCGCCAATACAAGTTATGCGAGAAAAGGAACTGGAATTCTCGTTCAAAAAGATAGTAAGATTGCGAGTGTAAAAGATTTAAAAGGTAAAAAAATTGCAGTAGCAAAAGGAAGTAGTGCCTTTAATTTATTATATCGAGCACTTGATAAAGAAGGTATTGATGCAAAAGATGTAAATGTCATTCAATTACAACCAGATGAAGCGCAGCCTGCATTCGAATCAGGATCAGTAGATGCATGGGCGATTTGGGACCCTTTCATATCATTACATACGTTAAATAAAGGTGCGAAGGTGATTGCAGACGGTGAAACATTAAATGTCTCTTCACCAGAATTTTTAATTACGAGGACAAAATTTGCGAAAGAACATCCAGAATTAGTTGAGAAATTCCTCAAAGTTTATGAGAAAGCACGTGTATGGCAAGATGCTAACTTAGATGAAGCAATAAAAGTATACACTTCTGTAAAAAAGATAGATGCAGAGATTGTAAAAGAAGTGTTTAATCACGACAAACCAATTTTAGTTCCGGTAACTAAGGAAATAATAGCAGAACAACAAAAGACTGCGGATTTTCAATATAAGCTCGGTTCTATAAAGAAAGAAATTAAGACGGAAAAAGTTGTAGATAATTCTTTCGTAGAAAAAGCATTGAAAGCGAAGTGAAAAGAGGTTTTGTAAAGTGGAAAATACGAAAGCTGTTATGAAACCAGCGAGTATAACGATTAAGAAAAATGGCATAAAGAAGGTACGAAAGTTAAATGTAAAAGTTTTAGTAAGGGCGATTACTATACCGGTTATTATATTAATAATTTGGCAGTTGGCTGGCGTATTCGGTCTTGTTTCTAAAACAGTTTTACCAACACCATTAGATATTTTTCTAGCTTTCCAAGAGCTTATTAAAACAGGAGAGTTATTCGGCCATTTAAGTATTAGTGTATTCAGGGCTGCGGCTGGTTTCTTTATTGGTGGGGGCTTAGGAATCATTTTAGGAACGATTGTTGGATTTTCAACGAGAAGTGAGCAATATTTAGACCCATCTGTGCAAATGTTAAGAACTGTACCTCATTTAGCTGTTGCGCCGCTTTTCGTATTATGGTTCGGTTTTGGTGAAACATCAAAAGTGTTATTAATTGCAGATGGTGCATTTTTTCCTTTATACGTAAACGCATTTTTAGGTATTAGAGGTGTGGATTCAAAGTTATTTGATGTTGCGAGAGTGTTAGAGTTTAGTAAAAGAAAATTAATCACGAAACTAATTTTACCAGCTGCATTGCCTAACCTTTTACTAGGAGCAAGGTTATCGTTAGGTGTTGCGTGGGTGAGTTTAGTAGTAGCAGAACTTATGGGGTCTACAGAAGGTATTGGCTATATGATTATGGATGCAAGGCAATTTTCAAATACAGATATCGTATTTGTCGGCATAATTATATTTGCATTTGTTGGGAAGTTTTCTGACTCTCTAGTACGTTTACTAGAAGTGAAGTTTTTAAGATGGCGAGATAACTTTAAAGGTGAGACAGGGAATTAACATATAAATTATTAGGGGTAATTTATATAGAATGTGTTAGTATACGATTCAAAATAAATAAGGGGTGTGTAAAGGTATGGAATTATTATGGTTTATTCCGGCTTATGGAGATGGTCGATATTTAGGAACGACAAAACGAGGAAGAGCAGCTGAATATGGTTATTATAAGCAAGTTGCTGCGGCAGCTGATTATTTAGGATATACGGGTGTTTTACTTCCAACTGGTCAAGGATGTGAAGACCCTTGGGTGTTAGCTTCAGCTCTTGCTGCTGAAACAGAAAAACTAAAATTTTTAGTAGCAGTGAGACCAGGACTAATGTCCCCTACAGTTGCAGCGAGGATGGCATCTACATTTGATAGAATTTCACATGGGAGGCTGCTTATTAATGTAGTAGCTGGAGGAGATCCAGTTGAACTACAAGGAGATGGATTATATCTTGATCATGATGAAAGATATGAAGCAGCGGATGAATTTTTAAAAGTTTGGAAATCGACATTGCAAGGTGAAACGATCTCTTTAGAAGGAAAACATATTAAAGTTACAGATAGTAAAGTTGTATTCCCACCAGTTCAAATACCATATCCTCCTATATATTTCGGAG
This sequence comes from Bacillus sp. EKM501B, assembly GCF_011800505.1. Lineage (NCBI taxonomy): Bacteria > Bacillati > Bacillota > Bacilli > Caryophanales > Bacillaceae > Bacillus > Bacillus sp. EKM501B. The sequence goes on from NZ_JAALFZ010000004.1 coordinate 42,660, forward strand.
GATCGTCAGCTGCTGGAAAAGAAGTAGCAGCTGAACATAGTGATGTATATTTAACGTGGGGAGAGCCGCCAGAGCAAGTGAAAGAGAAAATAGAAGAAGTAAGAAAACTTGCAGAAGAGAAGGGGCGTACAGTGCGATTTGGCATTAGATTACACGTAATTGTAAGAGAAACAGAAGAAGAAGCATGGGAAGAGGCAGAACGTTTAATTCAATATGTGGATAATGAAACAATTGAGCTTGCTCAAAAGACATTTGCAAGATATGATTCGGTTGGTCAAAAACGGATGACCCATTTAAATAAAGGTACGAGAGAGTCGTTAGAGATAAGCCCTAATTTATGGGCTGGAATCGGACTTGTAAGAGGTGGGGCAGGTACTGCACTTGTAGGCAATCCGCATACAGTAGCAGAAAGGATAAAAGAATATGAATCGTTAGGAATTGATACGTTTGTTTTATCAGGATATCCGCATTTAGAAGAAGCGTATGAAGTGGCAGAATTGTTATTCCCATTATTGAAAGACGAGAAGAAAGAAGAAAATAAAATTGTTGGTGAAATGATTGCTGATGCATATGCATTAAAAAAATAGTGAGAAATAAAGTTTCACTTATTTATTGCTCCATTTTGTTTACTGCCTGTTAACACGGGATAAAAAACCCGCAAGTTATTCGCTTGCGGGTTTTCATCGTAAATTATTAGAAAATATGGTAAAATTAAAGGGTAACTTAAGGTGCGGTTGGTTGTTCAATTATCACTTCTCCGAGTAGGAGGGGGGTGATAATACGTGAGTGAAATAGCGTTGCTACTGCAGGGTGGACTGTTTCTCGTTGCATTGTTAACGTTCGTCGTCGTTTTAATAGACAAGCTCAAAAAATAACAACCCACCTATGCCTATAGAATGTGGGTTGTTTTGTTTGTAAGAAACAAATAGGATAAATGAACAATCCAATCTGCTAAGTTACGTGGACTAGTGTGTAGCCGCACACTAGTCTTTTTTATTTATATACAATTTATAATTGGTTTATGTGATTGTATTGTTCTTTTCATACTCATTATAACACAGTGTCTTTTCATCAAGAAAGGAGACCGTATGTTCTGGTCTCTGTTATATAGTAGGTGCTTTTTCTTTAAACAGCCCATCCATATACTGTTTTAAACTTTGGACATAAAATTTCTGTGTATTCACATTATTTACACCGACAATGGGTGATGGAAGGTCAAATCTTTTTTCTGATAAATGAACGACAACATCAAAAATGTCAAACAAACGAATGAAGCAAAACAGACCGTCTTTATCGCTAAGTAAAATAAAGTAATGATTTTCACTACTTGTATTTAGCGTATTCCATAAAGAACTTTTGCTTAAATCACGTACAATGCTTTTTTCTTTTAGTTCCACGAAATCTGCATTTGAGAGAATGGTAGAGATATCAATCGCATCTTGATCTTCAAAGTAGCCATCAACTGTTTGTACAGCGAATGTATAAGCCATTTTTAATATACTCATTTTATATTTACGGTTATCCAATAGCAATTCACGTTGAATAGAACTGGCTACTTTCGTTACACGTTCCTCTTTCCAAATTTCATTATGTAAGGAAATATCGTGCTTTTTACATAGTTTCATAATTAATGCATTAGAATAAAGAATTTCGTCGCTTACTTCGACAACATCAGTCTCAGCAGCCGCAAGTTCCTCACCGTGCTCATTCGTATAGAGTGGGGAATCAATTTGTCTTTTCATTTGTTCAATCTTAAATTGACTCAATTTATGCCTAATTAAAGGACGATCAATATTTGTTGTCATTTGTTCATGACAAGTATCACAAATTGAGTTTGTGAAATAATATCCACATAATATTTCTGGAATGACATATTGTTCACTAAGTTCTTTCGTATCTTTTCTGCAAATGATGCATTGTGTCATTTTTATCACCTTTACCTGCAAATTTGTATATAATCTCATTGTAGTGTATTTATTGGTATTTTGGAATATTGTAAAGGAAAATATTATGTGAAATTCATACTTATTTTGGTACAATGAAGAGAAGTGCTAGTTTAAAGGAGGCCATTTTTTTGAAATCAAAAGTGCACTTTTGGACATTAGAAGTGCTAATGGTTGTAGGAATCATATTTATTTGCACAAAAATATCATTTTTATTTCAACCGATTGGTATCTTCATATCAACATTATTTTTCCCAATCTTAATCGCGCTTTTTTTATACTTCATATTTAATCCTGTATTAATCTTTTTGGAGAATAAAAAAGTACCTAGAAATTTAGCGATATTGCTGTTATATCTTTTTATCATAACATTAACTGCGGTTGGCGTTGGAGTAGTTGTTCCTACGATTTCACAACAGCTAATGGACTTAGTAAAAAATATGCCAGGCTACATAAAAGAGGGAAAAGTATACATACAAGAATTATCACATCATAGGTTGTTTGAATGGTTATCTACACAAAACTACGTTTCCATTGAAACAATTGAAAAAAATGCGATTGAATACTTAAAAGATATACCAAATACAATTACGTCGAGTGCAACGGCTTTATTTGGTATTATCACGAACGTTGCATTAGTTGTATTTACTGTACCGTTCATTTTATTTTACATGTTTAAAGATGGACATGCCTTTCCAGGAAAAGCGGTAAGTTTATTACCAGAGTCTTACCGTGAAGAGGGGCTTCGTATCATTAAGGAAACGAACGAAACATTATCTGCATATATTCAAGGGCAAGCGCTCGTTTGTATATTTGTAGGTGCGTTTACTTTTATCGGTTATTTAATTATCGATTTACCGTACGCTTTCGTTTTAGGAATTATTGCAGCATTTACAAACATCATTCCTAACTTAGGTCCATTTATCGGAGCAGCACCAGCTGTTATTGTAGGACTGTTCGTATCTCCGATGCAAGCCTTATACGTAATTATTATCGTAACAATTGTACAACAGTTTGAAAGTAATATTATTTCACCACGTATTATGAGCTCGAAATTAAACATCCACCCATTAACAATTATTATCCTAATTTTAGGGGTAGGTAACTTTGCTGGAATCATCGGAATGATTTTAGCAGTACCAGTTTATGCAGTAACAAAAACAGTTGTTTCAAATTTAGTGAGATTGTTTAAAACGAAGAGAAGTAATCGGAAATAGTAAAACCTGAGAAAGATACACCTCTTTTTAAGTGGTGTATCTTTTGTTTATAAAAAAATAATTAAAAGCGGGTTGATTTGATTTTATTATATATTTTTTATACATCAAATTCAGCGATGAACTTGTGTGATATAAGCTCTATAAAACTATGTGGAATCCCTCTGAACTATCCAAATCATTTCCTTACAGCGTGCTATCATCATCATAATCGACTCCTTTCAATTCTATATAGTTAAACGATTAAAGGTGAGTGTAGTATTTGCTTCTACGATCTCGAATTTCATCAATAACTTGTTTATATTGTCTTTCTTGTTTTAATTCATTTTGAGATATTGTTTCTTTTTGAATCGTAATCGTTAAAAAGAATAGGTGAAACTTCATATGTGAATTCCTCCTTTCGAATTGGAATTACAGATGACTACAGTAATGACTTTGTCTTTCTTTTACAGAATCCATAGCCTGATTAATTTGTCGTTCATGAAGCATTTCAGACTCAGAAAATTTATTTTTTTGAATGGTAATGGTTAAAAAGAATACTTTAAATTTCATAAAATAATTGCCCCTTTATAAGTGATTTAGAAAAAACGAGTGTAATAAGAAATTACAGGTGACTACAGTAATGACTTTGTCTTTCTTTTACAGAATCCATAGCCTGATTAATTTGTCGCTCATGAAGCATTTCAGACTCGGAAAATTTATTTTTTTGAATGGTAATGGTTAAAAAGAATACTTTAAATTTCATAAAATAATTACCCCTTTATAAGTGATTTAGAAAAGACGAGTGTAATAAGAAGATTGAAGCTCTTTTACTTCGTCCATAATATTTTGAATGTGTTGTTCACGTAAAATCTCTTTCTGTGAGAGCTTACGTTTTTGAATAGTGATTGTTAAAAAGAATGTTTTAAATTTCATGAATATATTACCCCTTTAAAATATATTTTTAATACATTTGAGTGTAGTATGAACTTTTAATGTCAGTTATTTTATCAGTCAGTTGTTTTAACTGTTGTTTACGATTGATTTCATTTTCAGATAAATTATTTTTTTGAAGTACAGTCGTAAAAAAGAAAATATGAAAAGTCATAAATGAATTCCTCCTTTCGAAAAGGAATTACAGGTGATCACAGTAAAGTGCTTGGCGCTCCTTAACATCATTCATAGCTTTTTCAATTTGCTCATTATGAAGAATTTCATCTTTGGAAATTATATTTCTTTGAATCGTAATACTTAAAAACAATACGCTAATAGTCATTGAATGTTGCTCCTTTCTTAGAAAAATAATGTAAGAGACTAAAAAATCGCGCAAAAAAACCACAGGAAGATACAGTTCTCCTATGGCTGGGCGTGAAAAAGCCACAGGAAAGTATACGGCCTCCTGTGGCGAATTTATGAATTAAATGAAATAAAGTACGATTTTCAATTCTCCATTAGGGTGGTCGAATTCATATTTAATTGTCCAGAAAACACAGGTGCAGTTAACGCTAAAGTTAATGCATGTAATTGTAATTTCATCATTTCCTTCGACCTCCTTTTAGAATTTTTTTCTTACGTTAGTAAGTATATACAATTAATGGATAATTGTAAACGTAAAAAATGAAAATTTTTAATTTTGATTAAAATGCGTATATTTAAAAGGGATTTGAAAGTAAATATTGTAATTAACGAAATATCGATAAAAATGGGGGATGCTAAATGAAATATATGCATCATAACATGATCGTTATGCTAACAATTTTTTTATTCATTGCGGCTTGTTCTAATGGAGAAAGAATAAAAGATATATATGATATTAGGTCAGATGATTTTAAGAAATATACTGGGACATACGTTGGTAATAGTTCAGATGTGGTTGCAATTGTTAATCATTTACCCGGTGGTGGAACAGTTCAAAGTATAAGTTTAGAAAATGAAAATATAAAAGTGAACTATGGCGCAAAAGAAAGTGGGGCTCTTACAGAAGAAATGATTGAGACGTATTGGTTTGATGAGAAGGATACGATGAAGAAGAATTTTTTCTTTAATGCTATATATTTAGTGATTTTAGTGCCAAATGCAAAAATTTATGAGTTTCAGGTAGAGAATAAAAACTTTAAGATAACGAGGGAAGAAATGTTATCAATTTTGCATAGAATATTCGATGATTTTCCAAAAGAAAAAGATATATGGGATAAAAATAAAGTTATAAAGTTCTTTAACGGCAATGAAGAAAAAATTAAAATGCTTGTGGAAGATAAAGATTTTCGGAAATCTTTATTTGCTAAATATCCAGTGAGCCAGTTGAAATAATGGAGGGGAGAAGATGGAGTTAGTATACAAAATTTCTTATCATAGAATACAGGACCTTTATTACAATTTTTGAAAGAAGACATTCCGTACATCCCGCATGTAACAGTCGGAAGAAAAGAAAGTGCCAAATTAGCTGCTGAAGTAGTGAAGGAGATTCCTAGTTTTCATGGGAAGTTAAATTGTGTGATTGATAGAATAAGCGTGGAGCGAATTGGAGAGAACGGGGAATCAATTATTGAATTTGAAGTGCCATTTTTAAAAAGCTGACAAAAGTCAGCTTTTTATTTCGTAGCATGAAGTAATGCACCAATTGCACCGCTATTACCACCATCTTGTAAAAAGATTGGTGTTTTATTTTGATATTCGGTGTAGCTACTTATAATATGTTGAAGTTGTACGTTATTACATAAAGTCGAACCAATATAAATAATATGTTTAATGTTTTTTGTTTCAGCGAATTGAAGGCTTAATGCAGTAACGACTTCACCGACAAGTCCTTGTATAGTAGCAAGTATGTCTGAGCTATTATATTTCGATTCTGAAATAGCGGCTTTACCAAAATTGCTAGCAGTTAAGTTATTATCGATAGGGGAAAGAATACCACTATAAATATCTCCAACCGTAATATCTAGTTCTTTTCTAGATCCTACTTTTGTTAGAGGGATTACATCTTCAAAATGATTTGTATTTGTTAACAATTTTGAAAGTCCCATAATAGTCCCACCGCCAACTCCGGTTCCACCAGCGCGAATATATTGTTCATTATAAACATAATGGATAGAAGTACCTGTACCGATATTGGTTAAAATAAAATTGTTTATAGTGTGTTTTTCTTCTTTTAATATGTATTGGACACCTGCAAGAGTAGATTCAAATTCGTTTAGCTCTATTATTTTATATGAACCTGTAAGCAGATGCTGTAATAGTTTCGATTTACCACCCGTAATACATATTTGTTTTATGCCATTGTTGTTTTTAATCCAATCTATTATTTTATGTTGTTCATGTGAATAAAATTTTTCAAAAGTTAATAGCTTTTTTTCGTTAAAATAAGCTATTTTCGTTAATGTGCCTCCAGCATCGATACCGATAGTACGTTCCATTTTCCTGCTCCTAACTACGTAATATGTTTTCCTATTTACTTAATTGGTTGAGAATAGATATTTCCAACTGATATAAGGAACACTTTAATCTGCTTGATATATTAATAGTTTTTCTATAGTTACAATAGGCTGGTCGTTTACAGTTGCAATACCTTTACCAAGAATAAAACCTCGGCGATTGCGCGTTAGCTCATAATGTAAATCAAGTTTATCACCGGGATATGCTTTTCCGTGGAATTCAACTCCATCTAAAGAGGAGAGAAATCCTAGTCCTTCAGAATCACTTGTATGTACAAATGCACTAAGCTGGGCAAGTGATTCTACAATTAACATATGAGGCATATGTTTTTGACTATCATTTATAAACCATTCGTTATTTGTAATGAGTTTATATCCTGTAACGGATTCACCTTGTTTTACATTTGTTACTTTATCAATCATTAAAAATGGATAACGATGGGGAAGCGTGTCTTTAATATGCATATGAAAGTACCTCCAATTAATAATACCCCTGCTAAAGTTAAGCAGGGGAGTGGGAACTAATTTTTAACTAATTCATCTACTTTTTCAAGGACGAAAATGCCGCTATTTCTAATATTTTCAACAACTTGTTGCAACACTTCTTTATCTTGAACGAGTGCAATACGTACGAAGCCTTCTCCATGAGGTCCAAATGCATGACCAGGTGTAACAACGACATTCGCACGATCCATTAATGCATAAGCGAAGTCTAGAGAAGTCCATCCTTGTGGAATTTCAGCCCAAACAAACATACTACCAGCTGGCTTATCGACATTCCAGCCAAATGTTCGGAATCCATCGACTAAAGTATCTCTCCGTTCTTGATAAATATCGCGGTTTTTCTCACAAAATGCAGCGCCATTTCTTAGTGCTACAGATGCCGCTTTTTGAATTGGTAAAAATACACCGTAATCGGTATTAGATTTAAATTGAGTAAGTGCACGAACAATTTCTTCGTTTCCAATCATATATCCAATACGGCTACCTGCTAAACTATAACTTTTTGACAAAGAATTGATTTCTACACCAACTTCTTTAGCACCAGGTACAGAGAGAAAGCTAATTGGCTTATTACCATCGAAATAAAATTCAGCATAAGCAAAATCATGGACAACGATAATATTATGCTTTTTCGCGAATGCGATTACTTCTTTAAAGAAATCTTCATGAGCCATTGCTGGAACGGGATTCCCTGGGAAGTTTAAAATCATCATCTTCGCTTGATCGGCAATTTCTTCAGGGATGACTTCTAAGTCTGGTAAGAAATCATTCTCTTTCTTTAAAGGCATGTAGTAAGATGTTGCACCAGCCATTTGAATACCTGTTTCATAAGCTGTATATCCTGGATCAGGAACTAATATAATATCACCTGGATTTGCATAAACCATAGGTAAATGAACGAGCCCGTCTTGTGAACCCATTAATAATAAAACTTCTTTATCCGCATTTAATAAAACGTTATGAGTGTTGTTGTAATATTCAGTTACAGCTTCGTGAAATTCTTGAATACCTGATAATGTATACCCATAGCTCTCTTTTTCACTCGCTGTATGTACCATTGTTTCTCTTACAAAATCAGCGGGCGGCATATCAGGATTTCCGATGCTCAAATCAATCATGTTATGACCTGCTGCAATTTTTTCTTTTTTATAGGCTCCTAATTCACTAAATATAGAAGATTGGAATGCTTTCATTCTAGTTGCTAACGTGTAAGTCATCAAAACCCCTCCTAAAAACAGTGCTTTCATTCTGCGTTTTTAATTATTCTGAAAACACATGTTTACATTTTATCATTTTTTTATGAAAATTAAAACGATTGACAAATTTAGAGGGAGGATTAGCCTATTTTGAAAAGTAACGATGTAAATAGCGTAGATATATTAATTGAAATGTGTATTATATGATTCATTTTATATAACTTAAGGTATTTTCTAGCTTTTATTAAGTATATTTCTCATGTTTTGAATAAAAAAGAATACGAAAACAAGGGCTATTTTTGCGGACGATTTCTAAAGTGAAATAACGCAGAAAATATTTTCTGCGTCTCCTCTGAAATGTAATCATTTCTTTTTATATGTGCATAATTTTTCGGCTGTCAAAAAGTATACATTTAATGTACCGTCGGCAACTTTTAAAGTTTGGTCCGATGTAAATGAATTACCATAATCAATGTGATATACATTAGAATTTTTGACAAATGAGCCTTTATATAAATCGTCTTTATTCTTTGTTGTTTGCATTTCTACTAAATTTTGCACAATTTCCTCTTTATTTTCTTTTTTGACAACTGTTTCAAATTTATAATATACAGGGCATTCACCTTTTTTATTGTCAACGACTTCCCAAGAACCGTATATATCGTTATTGCTGCATCCACTAAGTAGGATGATTAGTATAGGAATTGTAAGTAGAACCTTTTTCATTTTGTGCTCCTTTCTTTTAAATTTGAATAAACGTGCGAATACGATAGGGATATTATAATAAATAAAGTTTAAATTTTTTTAAAGAATTATTTAATTTCATATAAAAATTTAGGAGAAATTAAATAAGCATGAATCTAGTGTAAAGTCAGATTCATGCTAGTACTATAGCCTATGTTATGTCTTTTTTGAGGATAAATAAAGAGGAAAGCAGAATTACTATTCCATTTAATATATATACGCTTGCGATCATAAAGGCTAACGTACCTGCGCCAAATCCTGCTTTATCGAATATAGAAGCAAATGTTGCGATAGTCAAAAAGATAATGGGAGTCAGTAGTAAAAATATGAAACCTGCCACGATTCTTTTTTTTAAACTATGTCCAGATAAGGAAATGGCTAAAAAGTTTAGGATGCTAAACAGAGCAATTGCAAAGAGCAGGACAATAAATACTTCGATGCCATCAGACATTTTACCACTCCTTTTATAAAGAGTACTTTTTATAATCTATTCGAAATAAAAGGGGGATACTCCTTTAGGTAATTTCAATAAACGTAATAAATAGGCGTATTATAAAACAAAGAAGTATGGATTCAATATTAGACCCATACTTCTTTGTTTATTTTATAAATTTGCAGATTGCGAATGCTGTTTTTCATAATGTTTCTGCTTAGAAAGGGAAATAGAAATAATCAATAATGAAACGACTCCAAAGATGAGAACCATATATTGTAACCCAATTGTATCTAAGAAGAAGCCTGTGCCAAGTAAGACGATTTGGAACATAACCCTCTCAAACATATTACGGAATGAGAAGAGGCGACCGTGATAACTTTTTTCCACTTTCGTTTGGAAAATCGTCGACATAATAGGGAAGAAGCAGCCAACACTAAACCCAAACAAACCAAATGATGTAAGAGCCATCCATTTTATATCGCTAAAGAACAATGACAGATGTGCAAAAGCAGTACAAACTGCGAAGAAATATAGTAATTTTTCAGGTTTGAAATGATCAGATAGACGTTTAATTACGAAGGCACCTAACATAAATGCGACACCTTCAATTGTATATATGAACCCTTTAATCGTAGGATCATGTTGCATTTCGCTAATGTTAATAACCATTAAATTAAACCCAGCTATAAATAATAGAGGGATGATACTTAATATAAGTGCTGTAAAAGCAATAGGAATTCCTTTTAAAATACGAAATACTTCCATAAAGCTATTATCTTTTGCAGCTTGTTTACTTGGTGTTGTTGATTTTTTGTCTTCGAATTGTAGGAAGAAAGTCGAGAGGAATAATAAGGCGTATGCTGCCATTGAGAAGGCATACATGTACTGTAAACTCATCACAACTAAAAGAATTCCACCTAGTGAAGTGCCTGCAATACGAGCAATTGTACCAACATTCATATGTACACCGTTCATTTGTAATAACTCATGCTCACGTACGATGAGTGGAATTACAGATTGTAATGCAGGGAAATAAAATGCTGCTGAAATTTGAAGAGCAACCATAAATGCAATCATAAATGCGATACTTTCAAATTGAATAGCAAAAAACATGAAAATAACACTTAAAACTCGACCAAACCCAGCGTAAAGAAGAACTTTTTTCTTTTCATACTGATCGATGACACGGCCAGCCATAGGTCCAACTAGAACACCGGCTAATAGTCCGATAAATAATATAACTGATTTCATGAAATCAGAAGGGACATATTTTTGCATAAATTCAAGGTTGCCAAGAATACCAAGCCATAATCCTAGACCTGCAATAAACTCCCCAATTAGAACAATCCAAACGTTTTTATTACGCCACATAACATAAAACCTCTCCGTCTTTTAAAATGAAAAACTCGTATATAAAACCTCCTTATTTATGCATTATTTTCATACGAACTTTTTTAGAGTCAGAGTCTATATTACGTGTTTCATAATTGGATTTCAATCTTTTTGATTTGTCAAAAATTTGATGTGTTAATTGATGAAATAAGTGAATCAAAACGTAAAAAATTTATGATTAAAGCTAATAGAAAGTAAGGATACATATAAAAAAGCAAGAACGTATAACTACGCCTCGCTTTTCTCAAGTACAAAATTAAATATTAGATTCACTTAGCAACATTTACGCTCTTGTCCAATAGCTAAAGCGCTAAAAGATAGTGGGCCAACAACTTCTGCACTTGCACCACTAGTAAGGTTTTCAACAGTTAATGAATATTCGTGTGTTCCACTGCTAACGTTTTGATCTATAGCTTGAAATGTTTGTACGTAGAATTGTTCAGAATCTGTAGATTCAATACCTACTTGTGCATTAAAAATTTCAATGTTATCACGGAAAATTCGGAATAAAACTTGTGAAGTCTCAGTTATACCTTCTACACCAATTGTAGCGATTAATTCTACTCGATTATTACGTGAATCTCTACTTGAAATTCTCAATTTCAAATTTGCTAAAATTGCTTTATTTGGAGAAGCTGGGATTGCAAAAGTTGTTTCACCAGTTTTACTTATAGGCTGAGTAGCTTGGTAATCAATGATATGAGTCATATTCTTCACCTCCTCATATACTAGAATATGAAAATAGTGAAGAATTAGCTTGGACAAATACTGGATTATTTAATAGAGTCAACAATAATTATTGAAAAGAAGAAATTCACATAAAAGCATTAAGAATATATCACAATAAGATGATATTTTTCTTAATGCTTTTTGTAATTAAGCAGAATATTCTTCTTTACGTACTTCAAAAAATTCATTACGTCGCAAGTAATTATAAATTTTCTCTGAAACCTCTTCTTCTTCAGACACTAAGAAACGATGATCAAAAGCGTAGAAAGATTGACCTTTAATTAATTTTACGTAATACATATTAAACGCCTCCTGACACTAGATTATTACTTGCTTCATATTATGATGGCCTATATGTCTGCTAAAAATACTTGGAGTTTCAAAGGGGATAAGTAAAGGGATAAAAGAGCTTACAATTCTGTAAGGTTTATGTCACCTTTTTCGATAGTTTGTATTTACCAATTTCTTCTATAATGCAAATAGGTTACATAAAATAAGGGGGTAAAAAGATGGATGAAATACTTGGAGAAGTTGTAGCTGGTATTTGTGAATTTGTAGTGGAAGTAACAGCAGATGCTATAGGAAATTTAGTTTCTGGAAATGATGAGGAAAAAGAAACATTATAATAATTTGTAAAAGAATAAAGTTGATCAAATTATAAAGGCTGATTTCTAAAGGGAAATCAGCTTTTATATTTTTTACATTATATTAACTTAATTTGAATATTCATTTGTTATCATATTTAAGAAGCCTATATAAGGAGGTGAATAAACAAATATGTCGAATTCAGGGCCTGATTTATCTGTTTCTCGTTTGATTGTGGTAAATATAGAAGAAAAAGAATATCATTTTATTGTTCGTGAACATCCGATTGTAGGGAAGTTTATATCGCTATTTGAAAATGGGAAAGAATACGGTTTAATAGATAAACAAATCGCTAATAAAGATAAATTTATTACATCGGAGCTTACTAAGTTAGATTATTTTAATATAGATGTTTTATATCTTACACCTGGGTGGATATGGATTGGTATGGATCAATTTGGTTTACATGCTCGTGAGGCTACTTATAACGAAGTAGATGTTATTATGAAGTTGAAAGAGGGTTTATATTATATAGACATATACGAAGAAATAAAAATGTAGTAAATATTTATTCAGGTTAGGGGGGAAGTTCCCATAGCCTTTTTTTGTTTAATAATAAAATGCAAAATTATATTATTTTAATGAAAGGTAAATATGATAAGAAGTGAGATGAAAAGAGGATTTGAAAATACATTAAGAGAATTGTAATAATTATATGAGTCGTATATGTAAATAACAATAGAAAGAAGATGATAATATGAGTAAAGAAGAGCTTGTGAAAAAACAGTTTGGCAGCAATGCAGATAAATATGTAAATAGTAAAATACATGCTAAAGGACTGGATTTACAATATGTAGTTCAACAAGTTGAGTCTCGTCATAATAATCGTCTTCTTGATGTTGCTACTGGTGGCGGGCATGTGGCAAATATGTTAGCACCTATGTTTGAAGAAGTAGTTGCACTTGATTTAACAGAACAGATGTTAGAAAAAGCAAAAGTTTTTATAAAGCAGAATGATCATGAAAATGTATCTTTTGTAGCAGGAAATGCAGAGAATTTACCATTTGCAGACCATTTTTTTGATACAATTACATGCCGGATTGCAGCCCATCATTTTACGAGTCCGGCTCAATTTATTTATGAAGTAAATCGTACGTTGGAGGATAATGGATTATTCATCTTAATAGATAATGTTTCGCCAGAAAATAATGAATATGATACATTTTATAATTTTATAGAAAAAAAGCGTGACCCAAGTCATGAACGAGCTCTAAAAAAGACAGAATGGCTTACTTTATTAGAAAAAAATGGTTTGCAAATGCAGTCATGTCTTACTTTTGATAAGAAGTTTGATTTTGACTGGTGGTGTAATATGATGGATGTCCCTTTACAAAAGCGTGAAAAATTAACAGAATGTATGATGAAAGCACCAAACGAAATGAAGGAATATTTTAATATTCAATTTAAAAATAATAAAGTAGAATCGTTCTATACTGAAATGGCTATGTTTATATGTAAAAAAAGTATAACGTTAAAAAGATAAATGTGTTGCAGTCTTTCTGAAGTACGATATACTTAGTACAGAGAAACTGAGAATTGAGGAATAGTTATAATGATTCGTGTACGCATTGAAGGTACTGAGGAAGAAATGCTTGAATTTATGGGGAAAATGCCAGACATTCCTGGATTTGAAAAGACACATATGAGAGAGCCGAGAAAAGGAAATAACCCGAAATACGATTCAAGTAAAAATGTACTTGCATATTTGTCTTATAAAAAGATTGAAGTCGCCAATAAATAGGCGGCTTTTTTAGTTTGCGCTGTTTCACCGCCTTGTCTTTTTCACATAATAATAATAGTAGATTATGCTGAAGAGGGGTGAGAATAGTTAATAAGAAAATTATCTTTTTTGGAGACTTTGGTATTGATGACGCCGTAGCGTTAATTTATGCAAATAAAACATGTAAATTAGATATTCTAGGTATTGTTGCTGAGTACGGGAATGTATCACGAGATATCGTTACGGAAAATGTTTATTTTTTAGAAAGGTACTATGCTACACAAGTGAAAATTATTGAAGGTGCGAGTAGACCGATGACAGCTGAAGAGCCTTTGTTTTTCCCTGAAATCCACGGGGATCACGGTTTAGGTCCTATTATTCCACCTAAGATGAGAATTTGTAAACGAGAAAATTTTTGTGAATTAATCAAATTAATCGAACCTTGTCCAGAAGATATTATAATTGTGGCGACAGGGAGACTAACGACGCTTGCTACGTTATTTTTATTGTATCCAAATATAATGGATCGTATTTGTTCGTATTATATAATGGGCGGCGCTTTCCTATTTCCAGGTAATGTTACACCAGTATCTGAAGCGAATTTTTATGGTGATCCAATTGCAGCAAATATTGTTATGAAATATGCGAAAAACGCTAGCATATACCCGTTAAATGTAACACAGGGCGCGCTTATTACGCCTGAAATGGCCAATATAATAGATAAACAAGGAACTGGACAGGCGAAACTCATTAAACCAATGATTGATTTTTATTATGAGAACTTCTATAAAAAAGAATATCCGGGTATTGGTGGAAGTCCTATACACGATTTACTACCGTTTATCTCGTTTATAGATGACAGTATTTTCGAATATAAAAAATCGGCAGTGTGGATTAGTACGACAAATGATGTGACTAGAGGCCAAAGTGTAGCAGACTTTAGAAAAATAGCTGAGCCAACAAGGTTTGATAATCGGCCGATTCAAAGAATTGCTGTTGGTTTTAACTATGCAGCTTTTAAAGAAGAGTTTATGCGAACAATATTGAAGCCAGATTGTCCTTAATGTGTGTAATAACAAGTCGGATAAATCGTTAGTTCAAAAAAAGGTTTAATCTGTGTGTATTATTCTCAAAAATCTTAAAGTTGAACAACATGAATAACTTATGAAAAATGTCACATAACTAATGGTAAGCAATTGTTTCTAATTATATTTTGATTGGTGAAATGTAAAGGAGGTTATTATATGATTTGGTCTTTAATCGTCGGTGGTATATTAGGGTGGCTTGCGAGCTTAATTACTGGAAAGGACGTACCTGGTGGTGTAATAGGTAATATTATTGCTGGTATTATCGGTTCTTGGGTTGGTTCGAAATTACTTGGTAGTTTTGGTCCAGTCATTGGCGGATATGCAATTATTCCAGCTTTAATCGGTGCGATCATTTTAATTTTCATCGTAAGCTTCTTATTACGAGCAATGCGAAAATGAATGTAAGGACTGTTTACATTTGTAAGCAGTCCTTTTTATATGTTATGCTAGTATTATACAATCAGGAGGTGTCAGCATTGAAAACATTCACAGTAAATTTCCATCAAGAAGATAATGCTAAAGCGACAACAGTACATAAATTAAGTGAAGAGGACTTTAACAAAGCAACAGAAAAAGGCACTCGTCATCTATTTGATTTAGATACAAACGTTGGATTCTTCGTATTCTTTGACGCAGAAGATGCAGAAGGAAACGATCAATACTTAATGTTACAATACGAAGGTGATCATGAAGAGCCAACTGCGTGCTACGGATTTGATTTAAAACTATACTATCAATTTTTAGCACTGTACTTAAACGATCTTGAGTTCCAAGGTGAAACAGATGAGGAAGAGGAAGAATACGGTCCAATTCATCATTTAGCGCATTTACTTTATCATATTGTTGAAGATGGTAAATCAATCGAAGTGTAATATACATATTTGAAGCTGCCCTTTTTGGGCAGCTTTTTTATATGACATTGGAATGGTGTACTGTGAGCTAAATAAAGTGAAACTTTAATCAGTGGGGGGTGTTCATCCCCACTGATTGCCCTCACCAATCGGGCTTTTACGGACAGCAGGGCCCCCACCTAACTTCTTTGTTTCCGCTGAATTTTGAGGTGGGGATCTTACTGCCCGGCAAATAGCGGGATAAATTAATAATAGAAATTTATTTATTACTTTCATGTTAGCATCGTAAAACACCTGTTATAATGATTGTAATTAAATTCATGGAGGCTAATTTTATGCTTGTAGATGTAAAAGCTTTTATTAAAGCTGCAGGTTTAACATGTATTTCATCATTAAGTGGAGATAACACGTTTGCTTATAATTTTGAAACTGTAAAAAATACTATCGCTACATTTTTTAAGAAGCTAAGATTTACCGTATAATTTTATTTCAATCAGTAGGAAAAGAGTAATCACTTCCTACTGGTTTTTTTCTGTTTCAAGGAGCTGTTGTGAGAGCATGTTTTAAGTTATAGATAGAGGATATTATCATTGAGAAGAGAAGGTTTAAATAAGGAGATGAAAATGGTTTCGTTTATCAAGAGGTAGTTACTTCGGATATAACAGACTTGGTTACTTTTTAGAAACAGCTTTTGTAATATATTTTGTACAAGCTTTTGGAGAGAGTGAAGCACTGACTTTTTGGAACAAACATAATTTGAAAAGTAATGTAATGGGTTGGTTAACGAAATGAATAAGATGCAATAGGGGGTAAAAATGATGAAAATATATTTAAAAATAGTTATGTTATTTTTGGTGTTTACATGTATGTTTGCGCTAGTCGCATGTAAAGGGACAGACGAAAAAAAGGAAACAAATCCAACCTCGGAAAATAATAAAAATGAACAAAGTAATTTTTCAGAAGAACAGAAAAATCCTGAAGCAAAACCAAGCAATGAAAAAACAACAAAACCATCGCCTGACCCAGATTCGAAAAATAGAACACTTAATCAAAAATCAATTAACCACGTTAAAGATTTGTTTGAACTCGCAAAAGAAGGAAAAGTACCTAATGTACCATTTGGAGCCCATACAGGGGATATTGAAGAAATTGAAAAAGCGTGGGGGAAAGCAAATAAAACCGAATATGCAGGGAACGGAATGTACGCAACTTTTACAAATAAAAATATTGTTTTCGGATTTAATAAAGGGTCACAAGTTTTTGATGTACGCTCATATCATGCAGAACTAAAATTGATTACATTACAAGAAATTGAAAAAGCATTAGGAAAACCATCTTCAGTTAAAGAGAATGGTGAAGATAAAATATATGTATACAAAGTAAATAACCAGTATGAGCTGAAATTTGTCATTCCAAAATCGACTGGTAAGGTAGATCATATTTCTGTATTTTCACCAGAGGATAGTATTAATAAAATGGCAGGATAAGAAATTAAGTGATTTCAAAAACACCTCACTTTCCTTAAGTGAGGTGTTTTTAGTTGTAAATAAGGAACGTCTCCTGCCATATAAAACATACTTTCATACGCGAAATACTTCACTTTTGTTTTTTAATATTCATCCAATAAGAAATATTGATCTACTGAAAAAGTAGTAACCTATAAATTATGTGTAGGCTGGTTCATGATTTTTTTACGTTCTAAATTTTGAACAAACAGTGCTTGAACAATACCTCCAATTAATAAGAAACTAGCACAAATATAAAACAGCATACTTCCATTTAAATTACTTAATAAAACTGCACCAATAACTGGTCCGCATGTTCGAGATATATCCCAGTGTATACCGTAAATTGAAAAATATAAACCACGTTTATTGTGAGGTGCAATTTCTGAAACGAATCGTAATAAATGGTTTAGAGCAATACTTTCTCCAATGACTAAAAAGAGTAAGGTGAAGAACAACGAGAATATCGTCGTTGAATAACTAAAGCCAACTGCAGCTATTGTATAGCAGGCGTAAGAAATAAGGATGATTTTCGCTATAGAAAATCGTTCAGACCATTTTACGAGGAAGATTTGTAGAATGATTTCCAAAATGGCTTTGCATGTTGAAATAAATGCGAGTATGAATACGAGATTAGGAAATACATGTTCTGCAAAAATACGATAATTCGTCTCAGTTTGTGCATAAAAAAAGCTAATAGGAAGTGTAGAAACCATAAGACCGAATATGGCATAATGTTTAAAAATAAATTGCTTTGGTGAACTTGCCTCAACTGTTTGTTTCGACTTACTCATAGGTGGAACGGTTTCTGGGAGCTGGGTCCAAACAACAACGGCATATATCGTAAGGGTTACACTTTGCACGATAAATAAATATTCTGGGTGAGTATTATAAAAACTTGCACCTATTAAAGGGCCGACTACGGATCCAATTGCTCCCATCGTTTGTAGGAGAGCAAAAACTTCTGCTTGCTGCTCTTGTTTTGTTAAATCAGCAATTTGTGCACGCTGAGCTGGAATGTATAAGGAACGGCCAATACCATTAATGACATATAACAGTGCAAATATAAAAACGGATTGAGCGAAAACGAAACTACCGATTGCAACACCTTGTAGTAATAATCCGAGTAACATAATTTTTTTTCGGCCATATTTATCAGTAATTCCTCCAGCAATAAGTGTAAATAAAATGTCTGAAAGTGGCTGTAATCCGAAAATCAGCATAGTTATAATTACATTGCCGTTTAACATTTTATTGACGTAAATAATCATAATGAGAGCTAACATAGATTCAGTCGTTCGGGTTAATAATTCACCGCACAGTCTAATAAAAATAGGTTTATTGTAACGAAGTAAGAGATAATTCAATATTAATTCCTCCTTTCTATATTGAAATGATAAGATGAAAGGAGAGTTGGAAAAAGGGTAGAAACAATAGGGAGTATTTTTCACCTTTTAGGGGGAGTATGATGTTTATTTTAGATCAATACATTGAACTATGGATTGCTTATGGAAAAGGGAAAAAAGAGGGAGAACGATTGGAAGTAACAGTGCAAAATATATCTGGAACACTATTTTGTACAGAGCGTAATAGTAAATTAATTATAAAAAAATTAGATGAGTTAAATTGGATTAAGTGGTTTCCAGGTCGCGGCAGAGGAAATCGTTCTAAATTAATATTTCAAAAGCACCCGATGTCTTTAATTTTAGATAGAGGAAAAGAAATAACGAAAAAAGGGGATGTGAAAAGCGGAAGCATATTTGTGGAACGCTATAGCTCACATTTTCCATCGGTAAAGGGAGAATATCACTCCTGGGTGGATTCAATATTTGGTCATAAGGTTGAAATGACATCTGAAGGGAGAAGAGATGTACTCCGGTTGCAAGTACAAATGAATTTAGATATCACATTAGATCCTGTATACGCTACAATGCGCTCAGAATGCCATATGGTAAAACATATATTCGACACACTCGTGTATGTAGACGGTAATACAAACATTATAGAGCCAAGACTTGCATTTCACTGGGAATATAATGACGCTGAAAAAATATGGACGTTTTACTTACGAAAAGGAGTTCACTTTCATAATGGAAAACAACTTACTGCACATGATGTTATATACTCGTTGAATCGATTTATGAAGCTGGAAAATAATGCACACGCATGGATGTTACAACACGTTGAAAGTATCCGTTCAGTGGATGACTACGTTTTCGAAATTCAATTACATACAGAAAATCGAATGTTTTTACATATGCTAAGTGCAGAACAGTGTTCTATCGTGAATGAAGATGAAGCAGGAGGGCTAATTGGAACCGGGCCTTTTCAATTATATAAAAGTAATGAAAATCTGTTCATTTTAGAAGGACATCCTTTATATTTTCGTGAAAGACCTTTTTTAGATCGTGTTGAGTTGTGGAATGTAGAACAAGGTGTAAGTACATACGATGTTTTAGTAAAGGCGCAGTATAAAGATAAAGAAAAACATAATAAAGAATTGTCTCGGCTTGAGTCGAACGTGACATATATAACATGTAATCTTACGAAAGAAGGACCAATGCAAGATGCGTTATTTCGGAAAGCGTTATATAACATCATTCATGGTTATACAATCGTTCAAGAACTCGGCGGAGAACGTGGAGAAGTGGCAAAAAAACTAATATTAGCAGGTGAAAGCATTGTAGAGATTGAGGAAGATGTAGAAAGTTTAATTAAAAGGAGTACTTATCATAATGAAGTGCTACAACTCTACACATTTACAGGACGAGATCATGTTGAAGATGCACAGTGGATACAAAAAGAGTGTGCGAAATACGGGATTCGTGTAGAAAATAATTTTCTTGATATAGAAGAGCTATTGGAAGTAAGTACGATACAAAAGGCCGATATGATGCATGATAGTGCCACAATTAGTGAACGAATAGAAGATAGTCTATTATATATGTTTCTTACAAAAAATAGTTTTATTCATGGACAAAGCAGCATGGACTTTCATGAAAAGTTGTCTCCTTATTTTAGACAAGAAGAATTAGAGAAAAGAGTTACACTGTTACGCGATATCGAGGATACTTTGTTACGTCAAATTCATATTATTCCTTTATATCGTAATAAACAAGAGGTAAGTACACATGAAAAAGTTCAAAATATAATGATTAATTCACAAGGTTGGATTGATTTTTATAATATTTGGTTTAAGTCTTGATATATAAGGGCTTTTGCACATTTTCATAAGGTGTGTAAGAGCCTTTTTTGTATGTAGGAATAGGTTTGTTTTACACATTGTTACGCTACTTGTGATAAAAGTTTATTTACAGCGTAACAGTGTTATGTTACATTGTTATCAGGAAGGAGTGTTATACAGTTGAGTACAGATTTAATTTCAAAAAAAGATTTATTAGAACTAACTGGTATTTCATACGGACAGTTATATAGGTGGAAAAGAAAAAATTTAATTCCGGAAGATTGGTTTGTACGAAAATCAACGTTTACAGGTCAAGAGACATTTTTTCCGAAAGAAAAGATATTAGAGCGTATCGATAAAATCCAAACGATGAAAGAGGATTTATCACTTGATGAACTAGCGAACATGTTTTCGCCGAGTGTGAGAGAAATTCTTTTAACAAAGGAAGACATTTTATGCAAGGGGATTGCATCAGAACCAGTTTTACAATTTTTCATAGAACAAACGAATAAAAGAGCAGAGTTTCAATTTGTAGATATTCTTTATGTGTACATGTTAGAAGAATTACTGCAATCAGGAGAGATTAGTTTAGAAGAAGGAAAAATGGTCTTGCAAGTTTTACGTGAAAATTATGAAGCAATTAAACATAAAACTTGTGACTTAATTATTGTCCGAAAGTTAGGGATTTCTACATGTTTATTAGTTTCAAACGTGGACGATTTAATTTTTGAAAAAGGCACCAAAATCGTTTTACGCGAAGCGATTATGAAATATACCGAAGCATTAAAAACTAAATTGTTGTAGTGGAGGAGAAAGTATGCGTACAGATAATTTGATTATAAATGGTTACGGTTCATCGAATGGTGGCGAGTTTCATAAAGTGCAATTAAACGGAAAAGGAACTGTGAATGGAAATGTTGAATGTGAGCAATTTGAATGTAACGGTTACGGTGCAGTTACTGGCGATTTGAAAAGTAGCAGTGCACGAATTAGCGGATCTGGTAAAGTTGATGGCACAGTTCAAGCTGAAACGATGCGAATTGATGGAAAAGCAACAATTACGCAAAATGTAAAAGCAAACAGTTTGAAAATTGCAGGAAAAGGTACGATAGGTGGAAATGTCACTGGTGAAGAATTTAAAGTCAATGGTCAAGCTACAATTGACGGTAATTGTGAAGTGGATACTTTTTCTTCAGAAGGACAATTTACAATCGGTGGTTTATTAAGCGCAGATGAAATTAATATAAATATTCACGGTACATGTCGAGCGAAAGAAATTGGTGGTCAAACGATTAAAGTAAGACATAGATCAGGTACATTTAGTAGACTATTTAAAACAGTGTTTGGCTTGCAGTTAGAAGCTGAACTATTAGAAGGTGACAATATCGATATTGATTATGCTCACATAAGAACGGTAAGAGGAAACAATGTTACAGTAGGAGCAAACTGTGAGATTGAACTGATTGAATATACCGGTGTTCTTACTGTTGATAAAAATGCAAATGTAAAAGAAATTAAGCAGGTTTAACGGAAGGGAGAAATCAGTATGGAACATCCACATAGTCTCACAGTAAATGGTTCTGGTAATTCAGCAGGCGGAGATTATAATAAAGTGAAGATTCGCGGTGAAGGAACAATTACGAATGATATGAGTTGCAATGAGTTTAAAACGTACGGAACGAGTGATGTACACGGTAATGTGAAAGTGAAAAACTATGTCGTGTATGGAGATAACGAAGTACAAGGAAATGTAGATGCGGAATATGTAAAAGTATATGGTAATACACAAATTCATGGTGATGCTCATATTGAAAAAACAAAAGTTAGAGGTATGATAGATATTGAAGGAAAGTTTTCAGGTGATTTCGTAGATGTAAAAGGTGCTTTAAATGTAAAGGGAGATATTGAAGTAGAAGATTTATCATTAACTGGTGGTCTTGAAAGTGATGGATTACTTAATGCTGAAAATATTCAAATCTCACTTCGTTATGAAGGCAGTAAGGTAAGAGAAATTGGTGGTAAAAAAATTACCGTTCGTAAAAAAGCGAGATTTATTCCTTTTACTAGTCATGCTGGAAACCTCCAAACTTCGATTGTTGAAGGAGATGATATCTATTTAGAACATACGATTGCTGAAGTTGTAAGAGGCAACAACGTCACAATTGGTCCTGGATGTGAAATTAGTGTTGTAGAATATCATACTAGTTTTAATCAAAAAGGTAATGCAGTCGTAAAAGAACATAAACAAATATAAGTAGTATGAGGGAGAGCAAGAGATATGGTTGAGAAGAATAATAAGCTCGGCTTTGTTGTGGCGGGCTTATTGCTAGGTATTTTAATGGCATCGATGGATAATACCATTGTCGTAACGGCGATGGGAACAATCGTTGGTGACTTAGGAGGCCTCGAAAACTTTGTATGGGTCGTTTCTGCCTATATGGTCGCAGAAATGGCAGGCATGCCTATTTTCGGTAAGCTATCAGATATGTATGGTAGAAAGAGATTCTTTATTTTCGGTTTAATTGTCTTTATGATTGGTTCGGCACTTTGTGGTACTGCTGAAAATATTACACAGTTAGGTATTTATCGTGCCATTCAAGGTATTGGCGGCGGGGCATTAGTGCCGATCGCGTTTACTATCGTTTTTGATATTTTTCCACCTGAAAAACGCGGGAAAATGGGTGGTTTATTCGGAGCTGTATTTGGATTATCTAGTATTTTCGGGCCATTACTTGGCGCATATATTACCGATTACATTAGCTGGCACTGGGTATTTTATATTAACTTACCACTTGGCATTTTAGCACTTATTTTTATTACATTCTTTTATAAAGAATCACGCGTTCATAGAAAGCAAAAGATTGATTGGTTTGGCGCAATTACTTTAGTTGGTGCAGTAGTTTCTTTAATGTTTGCGCTTGAACTAGGCGGACAAAAATATGATTGGGATTCTAGCTTTATTTTAAGTTTATTTGGTGGATTCGCTATTTTAATCATCGCATTCATTTTTATTGAACGAAAAGTAGAAGAACCAATTATTTCATTTGAGATGTTTAAGCAGCGCTTATTCGGAATGAGTACAATTATTGCATTATGTTACGGTGCTGCATTTATGTCAGCAACTGTTTACATTCCGTTATTCATTCAAGGTGTATACGGCGGGACTGCAACAAACTCAGGATTATTACTTTTACCTATGATGCTAGGATCAGTCGTAACAGCGCAGTTAGGTGGATTTTTAACGACTAAGCTGAGCTACCGAAACATTATGATTATTTCTGCTGTTATTATGTTAATCGGATTATTCTTATTAAGTACATTAACGCCAGAAACAAGTCGTGCATTATTAACGGTTTATATGATTATTATCGGATTTGGAGTAGGTTTCTCATTCTCTGTACTAAGTATGGCTTCAATTCATAACTTCGGTATGGAACAGCGTGGATCTGCAACTTCAACGAGTAACTTCATTCGTTCATTAGGAATGACACTAGGTATTACAATCTTCGGAATGATCCAAAGAACAGGTTTCCAAGATCAATTAGAAGAAGCATTTAAAGGGATGAGCGGGGGAATGAATACAAAATTAGGGGATTCAAGAGCCATTTTATCAGAATCGGCAAGATCTCAAATCCCTCCGCAAATATTAGATAAGATTATTGACGCTCTTTCTAGTTCAATTGTTCAAACATTCATGTGGGCATTGGTACCAGCTGGATTAGCATTCATATTCATTTTCTTTATGGGAAATGAGCGTATGGTAATTAAGAAAGAACAAATGAATAAAAAGAGTGAAACATCAAAAGCGTAATGAAAAAGCTCCTTTCCAATTGGAAAGGAGCTTTTTCGTATGTACGGTGTTAGATTAGCCTTCGATAATTTCGTATTCTTCGTCTGCAAGTAATAAAATTTGCGTTTTCTTGCCTTTGTTTTGAACTTCGATTACATCGTATGCGCCTAAGTCTCTTACTTTGCTTTGAGAAGCGTTAACCATAACTTCAATAGAATCAATTAAGATATCTTCTTCAATATATGATTCAGGCAATGCCATATCTTCAGTATCTAATACACACGCATATAGATTTTGTAAATTTTCAGTAGTTGGGTTTTGTTCCTCAACATCAATGATATTTTTTACTGCATCCATATTTTCTTCTTTTGCTTGGTACACTTTAATTTTAGCCATAATTTTAATCTCCTTTATAACGTAATCGTAGAGGCTACACCTCATTATAACGTTTTTTTTATGAAAGATGAAATTGTTATATGTATTTATAGTAAAAATTATGTGTCCTTACTCAAAATTGGTGTAATTTCCATATAAATGTACGAGTAGGTAACGATAATGTTACGTTAAAGTTATATTGTCCAAACTTTTCTTATTTTCTTCTCATATATATGTAGTAGCAATTCTATATAGAGAAGGGATGGAGTGTAAGTGGGTTGTGAACCGAGAGTTTCTAGAGATTTTGTTCAAGTACCTGAACTGGTAGGTTTTCGATTACTTTTATCACATCCAGCTGGAGACCCTTTAAACTACGGATTATTATTTATTAATTTTCCTGATACGATTTTTATTTTTATATTGGCATCAAACGGATACCTTTCCATTTCGAACTGTTTAAAAATAGAGGGCGGAACTGGTGATGCCGAAATAGAAGAGATAAAAAAATGATAGAGGATGACGTTAACACGTACAAATCAGTTGTTAAATTGACTAAAGTATATAAGAACGGTGAGACGGAATCTTTTATTTATAAAAATGAGTTATAATACATGTATTTAAATGCACCCTCAAACTATTGTTGAGGGTTGTTACATAATTAATTATGTTGATCCTTCAAACCGTTTGTTAACGAGTAAGAAATATATTTATTGTTGACTTATTTTATAGGTTGATCATTTCATAGTTAGTAGATGTTATAATCATTTTATGTTTACTGATATTTTATAAATATTCGAAGTTTTAATTTAATAGTCAATTGCTTTTATGATGAACAGGTGTGTATATGAATACGAATTATGGAGCGCTCATGAAAATGTTAAGAGTAGTTGATTCTAAAGAAGGCGGGAATATAAATGATATATGAAGCGAATATACATACAAGAAAAAAACTAGTTTCTATGTTTGAGGATTTCAATAACGTTGTTTTACTTTCTTATTTACAAGGGCATATGGGTACTGCTTGGGTAAATGATCTTGAAAATCCAACAGTAGCACAAGTTACGGTAGGGATTTTTACATTTTACGCTGGAGACCCTAATACGAAAGAAACAGAAGAGTTATTACGTAATATTCCAGAAAGAATTTTAGTTATCGTAAATAGTGAAGAGTGGAAACAACGCTTAGAAACATTCCATGAAAGAAAAATAGATAAGTTTTTACGTTATAAATTCAAACGAAATCCAGAAGTTTTTAATCGTTCAAAATTACAATCTTTTATATCAACACTTCCAAAAGAATATGAGTTAAGAAGAATAGATGAGCATATCGCAAATAGCCCCAAATTACATAAGATATCTGAAGATTTTACAAGTCAATTTCATTCGGTAGAAGATTATATAAACCGTGGTATAGGTTATAGCATTTTATATAATGGAGAAGTTGTATGCGGTGCATCCTCCTATAGTATTTATAATGATGGGATTGAAATTGAAGTTGCGACTGATCACAATCATAGAAGAGAGGGCTTGGCAACTGTAGTTAGTGCAGCTATTATATTGGATTGCTTAGAAAATGGAAAGTATCCAAACTGGGACGCAGCGAATACTACATCTGCTAAACTAGCAGAAAAGTTAGGATATGAATTTGATAAGGCATATGATACTTATTTTGTAGATAATAGATGAGTGAAGGAGTTACATACTAAAAAATACATACGCCCTAGTACGTAAGTCTAGGGCGTATGTATTAGTTGGTAAATATCTTCATAACAATTTTATCACATTTTATCTTTTGAATGTTTGGAATTAAAGATATTTATGTGACTTTTTGAAGAAATAAAAGAGCAGCTAGCAAAAGCTAACTGCTCTTCTCCAAGGGGGAATGGAGAAATACAATCATGTTACCTATAGTATTGACAGAACATTGAGTTTTAATCAGCCATTTATAAAAGGAGAGATAAAATATCTTTGATTAATCCTTAGCTCCCATTAGGAGTACTGATAGAAAAACGATTGAGAATATATTTTTTTATTACATTTACAATTTGAAGAGTAGAACGTGTTTATCGTAATTCTCCAAACACCAATTATATTTTTTTAGAATGATTGGATGGACTGCTTCTTTCGTAGTATCGACTTCAGTATATCCATATTTCTTATAAAAGTTTTCTAATTCCTCAAAAGGAAGACAATATACATTTTGTATTTGTGATTTTTTTGCAGTTTCTACTAAAAATGAAACAAGCTCACCAGCTAATTGTAGCCCTCTAAATTG
The DNA here is from genome assembly GCF_011800505.1 of Bacillus sp. EKM501B. NCBI lineage: Bacteria > Bacillati > Bacillota > Bacilli > Caryophanales > Bacillaceae > Bacillus > Bacillus sp. EKM501B. The sequence continues at coordinate 69,660 of NZ_JAALFZ010000004.1, forward strand.
AGGCAGAATAAAAATTCCGCCCATTTCTAAAGTATCTTCATCTATTTGGACTAATCGGCCAACACCTGCATACTCGTTGTTATATGTAATAATTGCAACTTTATCTCTCTTTAAATCACTCCGTACAAATCCTATTGAGTCATATTGGTTATTAATCCATTCTAAATCGTTAGGTGTGGCCAATTGAATACTCATATACATCCTCCTTCGGAATACTAGCGCTCTCTTCATTATATAGAACATAAGATACTATATCAAAAGAACCTTGAGATAGCACATTTGTTTAAGTTATTAGTTAAAAGTGTGGGATTGCTGGCATTGAAATGATGGCTTCACCAAACATAGGATAATAATCTTGTGAATTTAGTGTTACATAGTCAAAATAAAAATTAGTTTATGTGTTCGGTAACGCAAGATTGTTTAAGTGTAGAGAAAATCATAGGGTTATTTTAATTAGTAGCTACTGTATTCATTGAAGCTATTAAGGAAATGTGGTAATCGCCAGCCCTAGTGATACAAATCATATTAGGATTTAGTAAAAAAAATTCTTCCTGAAAAAGAGGGGATTAAAGATAAGAGCACTTCGAAAAGTGCCCTTCAGTAACGACTACTTATTCTAAAAAGAAAGGATGCAATATATCATATGAAGTTTAGTGTATTTAAGTATGGGTCTTTTATATAAATGTGAAATAAAAGAGGGTTGTCTTCTTATTAGAAGGCAGCTTTTTGTTATTACAAAAAAGAATTAGAAATAAAATATAAATTCAGTTACTTGTCCAAACAATTTTTTTGAAAATACATAAAATGCTAGTAGTTAGCCAATATTTTTATATTGCTAATTTTTTAGACTAAAAGGGGTGATTTTATGTGTGATTGTGAAGTTTGTAGAAGAAAGAAAAAACGTGATCCATTAAATCGGGGTTCTGAACCAAAAAAACAGGATTCCGAATCAGTAAATTCTTATTCATTTAGTAAAAATGCAAATTTTTTAGAAGAAGCTATACAAACAGATGAAATCGATCAAGTTTCTGAGGAATATATTGAAATAGTAGATTCAGCAGATGTACAAGTTACTACTACAAATACAAAAGCTGCACTATCTATCCAAGCCGCGTTACAAGCAGCTATTGTGGTTGTAGTAAGTATTTCTATAGCAGATAGTGAAAAGGCAGATAAAATAACACAAGAATTGTTTCAAAAATCATCTATTAAACAAATTAATAGACAAAAAACATTTATTAAAAATTCCAGAAACGTAACCGTAACAACTACTGATACAGATATTGCAGTGAATATTCAAATTCTTCTTCAAATTTTATTAGCGTTATTAGTTAAACTAAACATTTTATAAAGTGTCTATCCTATTTATATTTAGCTATAAGGGTTCACTCTAAGTAAATATTTTTTGTTGTAATATGTGGTACAAGCTTGGACTTTCTCATTATGACTGAATTAATATTCAAAATTGATGGGAAATTAAGTGTGGAAAACTACACAATAACAAAGGTGAACCTATTATTTAACAGTGAATAAAACTTATATATGTGAAGTAAAGGAAAGCTGTCTTCGTATTAGAAGACAGCTTTTTGATTTTATTAGTAAAAAGCCGTGAAAATAAAAGATTAAGTTACTTGTCCAAGCATTTTTTATTTAAATGCATATAATGCTGGTAGTTATTTGAAATTTTTATATAAAACTGATAGGAGTGAATATTGTAAATGGATGATTTAAATAAATTTTCTTCCTTTAAGTTTGATAAGGATCAAAAGAATATAATTATAGACCTTTTACTCTCAGATATTTTTAATAGGCATGGGATAAATGAAGAAAAACTAAAAAATTTATCGCCAGAAAAAAAGCAGCAAATTAAAAGTATTGTTTCTGAAATACAATCACAAGTTAATAATTATTTAGATTGAAAGGGGGTGAATGTATGAAAAAAACATGTCATTCAGATGAAAATAAAAGGTGGAGTGCATTAGACTCCTCAAATCCTCATCCATCTTTTAAAAATGCTACCGTTTCAGAAGCTGCAGCACAAGAAAGTAAAACTTACCAAATTTCTGAAGAATCTATTACAATAGTTGATTCAGCAGATGTAGAAGTTACTACTACAGATACAAAAGCTGCGTTATCTATTCAAGCTGCATTACAAGCAGCTATCGTGGTTATAATAAGTATTTCTATAGCAGATAGTGAAAAAGCTGACCGTGTAGCACAAGAATTGTTTCAAAAATCATCTATTAAACAAATTAATAAACAAGAAACTGTTATTAGAAATTCTAGAAATGTTACAGTTACGACTACAGATACAGACATAGCAGTAAATGTTCAAATTCTTCTCCAAATTTTATTAGCTTTACTAGTAAAATTAAATATTTTATAAAATGTTTAACCTTCTTTAGATATAGTGCATCTTACAGGTAAATATTCACTGTTTTAATTATAGTACAGGCTATAAATATTTATCATAACTGGACTAATATTCAACATCACCAAAGTATGAATGTAAACAAACAATGTGATGGAAAATAAAGTTTGGTTATTTTATGAAAATTGAAAAGCCATTTCCTTTATTGGATTTGGCTTTTCAATTTTAAACAGTATAAATTTGAAAAGATAATATTAAGTTAAAGAAGTAAAATATACTGATACAAAATACTTATAAAATTACTCGTGTTATAGAAAAATAATAAGAAAAAGGTGTTTAAAATAGAATCATTTTCATTAATAGTTCAAGTTTTGAAGAATAGTGCATACAATATAAAGTGTTTTCCTTTCTTCATTTAAGTTTTACGTATATAATTTAAAAGTACTATTTTTATTTTATTATTTTATATTTATAACAGAATAGAGGTTTAAAAATGAGTGTTAAAATCATTACGGATAGTGCGGCGGATTTACCAGTAGAATTGCTGCAAGCATATGATATTGATTTAATTCCACTCCGTGTATATGATGAAGCAGAAACAGAGTATTTAGATGGAGTAACATTAGAGTCGGTTACATTATTACAAAAAATGAGAGAAGGCGCTGTTTATAGAACGTCATTGCCTTCACTTGAAACTTTCCAAGAAAAATTTGTTTCTTATGCAAAAGAAGGTAATCCTTGTATATATTTAGCTTTTTCATCTGAACTGTCTGGTACATATCAATCATCAGTTGTCATTAAAGAGGAAGTAAAAGAAACATATGCAGATTTAGATTTAGAAATTATTGATACAAAATGTGCTTCGCTTGGTCAAGGTCTTGTCGTTTTAGAAGCTGCTAAAATGGCAAAAGACGGCGCATCAAAAGAAGATATTTTAAACCGTGTCGCTTTTCTAATGAACCATATGGAGCACATCTTCACTGTAGCTGACTTACAGTACCTTGTTAGAGGTGGACGTTTAAGTAAAGTAGCTGGTTTTATCGGTGGTTTACTAAACATAAAGCCTATCTTAAACGTGGAAGAAGGAAAACTTGTACCACTTGAAAAGGTAAGAGGGAAAAAGAAAGTACTAAGCCGAATTGTTGATATTATGGAAGAGCGTGGTAAAGACCTTAAAGGTCAAACAATCGGTATAACTCATGGTGATGACTTAGAAACAGCGGAAGCATTAAAATTATTAATTACGGAAAGATTCGGTTGTGAAGTATTTATCGTAAATACAATTGGTGCAGCAATCGGTGCACATACAGGACCTGGCGTTATAACGTTATTTTTCTTAAATGAAGTAAAGTAAAGGATTGATCATTTGATCAATCCTTTTTTCTTTAATCTGTGATTACCGGTCGATATGGTATTGGTGAAGATAAAATCTTTGAAGTTTTCCTATATGAATTGCTCTCTTGTAGAGGGAGTATTTTTTATATGTGGAATGATACTTAATGGTAGAAGAAAAGAGTATAAATAAGAATGTATTTATAGGAATTTAAATATTTGAAGATATCAAAATTTTGCCATTTCATATATAATTGTGTGGGGAGAAATATCTGTAACTATTTGTAAAAATAGGAGGCGACTATAAAAATGCAAGAAATTGCTAGATGGGATTTAAATCGCTTGTATTTGAATGAGGATATTCTATTTCCAATTTTGGAGTTGAAAGAGAAATATTTTGTAACAAAAGATGTAGAGGTTCTTTCAAAGCTAATACAAGCTATTGAGAAAACAGAATACTATTTGTACTGTAGATCAGTTGAAGAAAGTGTACCATCTGACCTTACTAAATTGACCGTGAAAGTGAAGGAACTAAAAAATGAATTACAGCAAGTAATAAAACATAATGAAGTGGAAACTTCAGATAATACTAAGTTAATAAAAGATGAGCTTAATGCGTGGGAAAATATGTACATACAATTACGGGATAGGATAGAAATAGAGCACAATAATAAACAATTATCCTTTGGACAAGCAAATACTATTGCAATGAATAGTGATAATGAAAAGGAAAGATTAGAAGTATTCGAGTTACTTACAAGTACTTTACATAAGGAAAAAGAAATCTTTGCTACTGTATTAAATCAAATAGGGAGATTGCGTAATGCAAAGAGTAATGAAATAGAAGATAGAGAGATTTTAACACAATCTTTTCATGCGAATGGCATTTCAGAAACTGTATTATTCCAAATGTGGAATGCGACAGAAGAAAACCTTGATAAATTAGTAAGTGCTTTAAACGTGTATAAGAAAGGAAAAGCTTCAATTACATGGTATGAACTTATGACGGTAAAGGAAAGTAATGAGATCATGATTCCTTTTTCAGTAGCAATACAAAACGTTTATGATGCATGTAAGAATATTGATGAAGAATTAGCAGAATTTGCACGTAATGCGATAGAAAGTGGTTGGGTAGATGCTGAACCGAGAGAGAATAAACCACCAGGTGGGTTTTGTGCTCCATTTTTCAGTGAGAAAGAATCGAGAATTTCCATTCGTTATGATGGGAGTATAGATAGTGTAAGAGTGCTCGCTCATGAATTAGGACATGCTTGGCACTTTTATAATATGAGTTTTGAACAATCTACGTCTTTTTTAGATGATTATTTGCCAATGAGTACGGCTGAATCAGCATCTATTTTCTTTGAAACGGTACTCTTAAATTATCTAATTGAAACAACGGATAGTAAAGATACGAAAAAGTCATTACTTAGCTGGAAAATAAGAAATAGTTTTAATTATGTAATGGCAATACGAGCATCGTATCAGTTTGAAAAAACATTTTATGAAAAATGTAAAGAGGGTCCTTTAAGTGCTGATGAAATTGAGAAATTATCTATAATTGCACAAAAAGAAGCTTATGGAAAAGCTTTAAGTGAATACCAGCCGTTTGTATGGATGAAATATATTCAATTTTATATAGCAGATGTTCCTTTTTACAATTATCCATACACATTTGGATATTTAGTAAGTTTTAGCTTATTAGAAATAGCTCAAGAAGGTAAAAGTACTTTTCATTCGAAATATAAAGAGTTCTTACGAGAAACAGGAAAGGCTCCAGTAGAGGAGCTTATGAAAAAACATTTTGAAATAGATATAAGAAATTATGAATTTTGGAATAAAGCTTTTATTCAAATTTCTAAAGACATTGATGAATATTTGCAGCTTATGTAAGGGGAGAGTACAGTGGATCAGCAGTTTATAAAAGGTATACCTTTTTCAACTTTAGAATATGCAAAAGCTATAAGTTTATTAAAAGGTTGGCTACATGAACAACAAGAGAAACCAAGGTTTGTAGTAACTGCAAATCCTGAAATTGTTATGTCTGCAAAGGAAAATACGGAAAAATCAAAGGAATTTAAAAAGATGTTACTATCTGCGGATTTAATAACAGCGGATGGGATTGGTGTCATAATTGGCTCGAAAATATTAAAAGGAAGTTTGAAAGAACGTGTTACTGGGGCGGATTTAACTCACGATTTAATAAAATATTGTAACGACAATGAATATCGTGTCTTTCTTTTTGGAGCTGCGCCAGAAAGTAATAAAAAGGCATTAGAAAAATTAAATGAGCAGTTCCCAGGAGCACAATTTAAAGGACAGCATGGATTTGTAAATGGTGAAGAAATAGAGGAAATAAAAATGAAAATTAAGCAGTTCAAGCCGCATTTACTACTCGTAGGACTAGGTTCACCAAAACAAGAAGAGTTCATCTATGAAAACATACAAACATTAAACGTTCCGCTATCTATTGGTATCGGAGGTATGATTGATATAATATCTGGTACTGTAAAAAGAGCACCAAAAATAATGAGGGATACTGGAACTGAATGGCTGTATAGGTTACTCTCACAGCCGAAAAGATTAAAGAGACAACTTGTACTTCCGAAATTTTTATTATCGGTTATGTCTGAGCGGATTAAAGGGATTAATTAATAAAGGGGACTACATACATAAACAGAATCGGCATTATCGGAGCAATGCAAATTGAAATAGATTTACTTTTAGAAAAACTAGTTATACAAGAGGAACAGACAATAGCGGGAATGCCTTTTTATATTGGAGAATTCATGGGAACAGAAGTAATTATTACACGTTCTGGTGTAGGGAAAGTAAATGCAGCTGCATGCGCGCAAACATTAATTCATAAATTTGATGTAGACTCTATCATTAATACGGGCGTTGCTGGTGGATTACATTCAGATGTAAAAGTCGGCGATATAGTTATTTCAACGAATGTTACTCATCATGATGTAAGTAAAACTCAAATGAAAAACTTATTTCCGTTCCAAGAAGAATTTATTGCAAGTAAGGAATTGGTAGAGTTAGCACGTAAAGCTTGTATTAGTAGTAGTTTACAGATTGCAGTTCATGAAGGAAGAATTGTCAGCGGTGAATGTTTTGTTGAAGATTCAAAGTTAAAGGCGAAATTAATAGACGAATACGCACCTCATTGTACAGAAATGGAAGGGGCAGCAATTGGACATGTTGCCTATATAAATGATATACCGTTTCTCATTATAAGATGTATTTCTGACAGCGCAAATGATGAAGCTCAAATTTCTTATGATGACTTCGCGAAAACTGCTGCGAATTATTGCTCAGAAATTATTATTGAGATGCTTAAAAATATATCTGGTAAAACCATAGTCCAAAAGGAGAGATAGGAATGTTACAAGCATTAATTTTTGATATGGATGGTACGTTATTTCAAACAGATAAAATTTTAGAATTATCATTAGATGATACTTTTGATCACTTAAGATCATTACAATTATGGGATACAGTAACACCAATTGATAAATATAGAGAAATTATGGGTGTGCCGTTACCGAAAGTTTGGGAAGCTTTATTACCGGACCATTCTATTGAAATAAGAGAACAAACAGATGCATATTTTTTAGATAGACTTATTGAAAACATAAAAAGCGGAAAAGGCGCTTTATATCCAAATGTAAAAGAAATATTTACATATATAAAAGGAAATAATTGTTCCATTTACATTGCTAGTAATGGTTTGAAAGAATATTTACGAGCAATCGTAACTTATTATGCTTTAGACAAGTGGGTGATTGAAACGTTTAGTATTGAACAAATACAATCGCTAAATAAAGGTGACTTAGTTAAAAGTATTATGAACAAATATGATATAAAAGAGGCAGCGGTAGTTGGTGACCGGCTATCTGATATAAATGCAGCGAAAGACAACGGTTTACTTGCAATTGGGTGTAATTTTGATTTTGCGCAAGAAGATGAACTTGCTCAGGCTGATGTAGTAATAGATGATTTAATGGAGTTGAAGGGGATATTACCTGCTGTACAGAGGTAAATAAAGTGTGTGCGTTTTTTGCCAAGTCCTATATGTCTTAGTTTATGGAGGGAATATGATTAAAAATAATTTTAAAATTAGTAATATTCCTGCGGTTTTATGGGGAGATAAGAGTGATAAAATTTTTATTGCAGTACATGGAAATATGTCAAATAAGGAAGATACAATTATTCAAATATTAGCTGAAGAAGCCAAACAAAAAGGTTATCAAGTATTAAGCTTTGATTTACCTGAGCATGGAGAAAGAAAAGATGATAATACGCCTTGCAAAGTACAGATTTGTGTTAGTGAATTATCTATAATTATGAATTATGCAAAAGAACATTGGAAAGAAATAAACGTGTTTGCATGTAGTATGGGAGCGTATTTTAGCCTTTTAGCTTATCAAAATGATGTGGTAGAAAAGGCATTATTTTTATCACCAGTAGTTAATATGGAACGAATTATCGAAAATATGATGAAATGGTTTAATGTAACACCAGAGCTTTTGCAAAAAGAAATGACTATAGAGACACCTATTGGTCAAAAGTTACATTGGGATTATTTATGCTATGTAAAAGAACATCCTATTAATATATGGAATATAGATACATATATTATGTACGGAGCTAAGGATGAACTGTGTGAACTTGAAACTATTAACTATTTTACAGAAAAACATCGTTGTGAATTAGAAGTTATGGAGACGGGTGAACATTACTTTCATACCGAAGAACAGTTAAAGATATTTGAACAGTGGTTACACAAACATATCGATTAACAAATTATAATTTATCTTGAACCTGTTAGAGAAGAATGAGGAATATATAAACTGATAGTATATTTGAGAGAAATTATAAATGGTGAATGTATACACTTAAACAAACAGATGCTTTAGTTCAATAAGAATTAAAAAACTTTAAAGAGCCTTACGACACACTAGATTGTAACAAGGCTCTTATATTTTCATAATAAAATTAATCAACTGTATTATCGATTTACATATGAAGTGAAGTATATGCATACTATGAATTAAATAAAGTAATAAGCATAAAAATGCTCAGAATAAATGATTCTCGAGCATTTTTATGTATTTTCATACTTAGGGGGAATGGACTTGAAAGATATACATATTCAACAAATAGAAAATTTAATGGAATATGAATTCAGTCATCTCGTTCAAGAAAGTGAAGAAGAAGGTTTTAGTTTCCTTATAAGGCTAATAAATGAATATAAAAACAAAATAAATGTATTCAATAAAACTGGAGAATGTTTATATGGTGTTTTCCAAGGTGATATGTTAATTGGAGTTGGAGGTTTAAATGAGGATCCGTACACAAAAGACAATAAGATTGGGCGGTTAAGGAGATTTTATATTTCAAGGGATTATCGGCGTATAGGGTTAGGGAACTTATTATTAAACCAACTATTATGTCATGCGGAAAAATATTTTGAAGTGATTGTTTTACATACTGACACGAAGCAAGGGGATGTGTTTTATACTGCGAATGGATTTGTAAAAGGGGGATTATATAAGGGATCGAGTCACTACAAACTATTATAGAGATTGCTATCCAAATAATAGCTACGAACAGGTTTTTTGTTGGTAAATCGATATATCTTAAAAATCGCTGATATATGAAGTTGCGATCCTTATATTAAAAGACAACTTTTATAATTTCATTTACTAAATTGTTATTATAAAAAAGAGCACCTTAGCTTTTAAAATTTAGCTTATAAGGTGACTCCTTTTCAGTCAATTATGTTTTAACGTTCATTTGTTTCAATAATAATCCTGGTTTACCTTTTACATAATAAAAATGCGGGTTATTTTCATCATCATAAAGCATAATATAAGGCTTTTCATTTAGTGGGAGCAGTATAAGTACTTCGTCTATTGTAGTGTGTAACCATTGATTAGTAATAGAAACCGGCTTAGATAATGGGATTTTTATCATATAGCCATCTTTTGGAACGACATTTAAGTTTTTAAATGGACCAGTAATTGCTTTAGCGTATTGAACTGCTTCTTTTTGGACTATTGGATCTAAAGATTGTTTTTGAATGACCATTTCTTTTTGACAATCAAATACTTCAATTTGTTGATTTGTATTTGCGAACGCATTTGTTGATAATAGAAATAGAAGAAGAGAAATGACCCCGATTTTTTTTATCATAGTACAACACCTCACCATTACTATCCCCTCAAAAGCTTTAAATATTTTTCTGTCACATTCATGTAACAAAGATGTTGTATGATACAATTGGTTTTTGTTTAAAAGCAATGGAGGAAAAAATATGAAAGTTTTAATTGCAGATGACGAACAAGATATGTTAAGGATTTTAAAAGCTTATTTTGAAAAAGAAGGCTTTGAAGTATTATTAGCGAAAGACGGAGAGGAAGCACTTCAAATATTTTATGATGAAAAAATTGATTTAGCTATTTTGGATTGGATGATGCCGAAACATAGTGGTATTACTGTCTGTCAGGAAATAAAAAAGAATTCAAGCGTAAAAGTATTAATGCTTACGGCGAAAAGTGAAAGTGAAGATGAATTAGCAGCGCTTCAAAGTGGGGCAGATGAGTACGTAAAAAAACCATTTCATCCAGGAGTACTAATTACACGAGCGAAAAAACTTATTCAGCATGATGATATTATTCAAGTACAAGATGTAAAGATAAATTTCGCCAAAAATAAAGTATATAAAAATGATATAGAGTTAGAAATTACAAAAACAGAGCTCGAATTAATAAAATGCTTTTTAAATCATAAAGGAACTATTTTAACTCGTAAAAAATTGTTAGACATTGTATGGGGATTTGACTATTTTGGAGAAGAGAGAACGGTTGATACACATGTAAGAAGGCTGCGTAAAAAAATTGGAGAAAATATTATTAAGACGCATCGTGGGCTGGGTTATAGTTTGGAGGAACAAAGTGAATAAACTTGGGAAAAAGCTATTTCTCAGCATTTCTTTAACCGTTATTCTTATATTTACAATTTCTTTATTATTAATTAACTTTCTCCTGCCGAAATATAATATTTATAAAACACGTGAAAACTTAAATGAATTTACAACTCAAATACAAAATGCGCCAGTCAATGATTTAGAAGATGTTATTCATACAATTGAAAGTGAAAATAATGTTACAATTGCGTATACGCCAATTAATCAGTCAGAAGATGCTATGAACGACGCGTTACGCATGCAACTTACGAAAAAGAAAGTGACGTTAAATAAGCTTTGGATTACGAAAGACGAAGTTATGAAAGTGAAGACGGAAGGGCAATCGAATAAACTGTACGATCAAGGAAAGGTAAAAGCGAGTTTTTTTGCTAAATATATTGCGAAAGATGATACGATAATTTTAATTGGAACTTCCATTGCGAATTCAAATGAAATTATAAATACGTTAAATACATTTTACTTATACATCGTATGTTTCTCGCTGATTCTTATTATTTTACTTGTGTGGATACTTTCAAAAATAATAACGACACCACTGAAAGAGTTAAGTGATGTGGCTCAGGATATTTCACATTTGCAGTTTAAAAGAACGAAAGTGAAAACGAATGATGAAATAGGAGAGTTGGCCAATAGTATTAATATCATGAGTGAAAAACTACATGAAGCACATCAAGACTTAACTGATCGTAATGAACATTTAAAACGATTTATGGGTGATGTAACGCATGAATTAAAGACACCGATCGCATTAGTAAAAGCATACTCTATGGGGATTAAAGATGGATTAGATGATGGGACTTATGTAGATACAATTATTAAACAAACAGATCAAATATCAAACTTAATTGAAGAATTATTACGATTTTCTAAACTAGAAAGAGATATTTTACAAAAAGAAGAATTCCCCATTGAACCACTGGTCCAGAGTATATTAGATAAGCATCAGATTGAACTGGATTCGAAAGAAATTAACTTGCAAGTAAATTGTAATGCGGGCGATACAATCGTTTATGCAGATTTAAATAAAATGAGAATGGTGTTTCAAAATTTAATTTCTAATGCGATAAAATATACAGCAAATCAAAACATAATAATTACATTAGAAGATAGAAATAAAAGTATATATTTCCAAATAAAAAATGGCATTCCTACGGATAAAATTAAGGATATAGAGAAAATTTGGGAACCTTTTTATGTACTAGAATCTTCTCGTAGTAAAGAAAAATCAGGTACAGGATTAGGTTTAGCGATAGTGAAAAGTATTTTAGAAAGGCATGGTTTTGAATATGGAGTTTCCTCTATAGATGGAGAAATTCAATTTTATATAAATGTGAAAAAGGACTAATGAAAATATTAGTCCTTTTTGCAGCTTTAGAGATTAGCGATACAGGATGAATCACCATAATTTTCAAAATTGATGTATTAAATGGAGAATTAGCAAATGTTCTACTTTCATTAAATTCACGTGAAGTTCACAGGAAAACGTTATATTTACATAGTTATATTTGAATTTAATGAAGTGAGGTATTCAGATTTGAAAAGAAAGAAATTAGTAATTGGTAGCATTTTAATGGGTATGACGTTATCTTTATCTGCATGTGGTTCATCAGATAATATTGTAACGACAAAATCAGGAAGCATTTCAGAAAGTGATTTTAACAAAAAATTAAAAGAAAACTACGGTAAACAGAATTTATCTGAAATGGTAGTAGAAAAAGTATTAAATGATAAATATAAAGTTACGGATGAAGAGGTAACGAAACAACTAAAAGAATTAAAAGACAAGATGGGCGATAATTTTAATACATATATGGAATCTAATGGTGTGAAAAATGAAGATCAGTTGAAAGAGAAATTAAAGCTTACTTTTGCTTTTGAAAAAGCTATTAAAGCAACCGTAACGGAAAAAGATATTAAAGATCATTATAAGCCAAAGCTTCAAGTTAGCCATATTTTAGTAAAAGATGAAAAGACAGCAAAAGAAATTAAAGAAAAATTAAATAGTGGCGAAGATTTCGCGGCATTGGCTAAACAATATTCAGAGGATCCAGGTTCTAAAGAAAAAGGTGGGGAACTATCTGAATTTGGACCTGGTATGATGGTGAAAGAATTTGAGGATGCTGCGTATAAGTTAGAAGTTGGTCAATTGAGTGAACCTGTTAAATCTTCTTTCGGATATCATATTATTAAGCTAACGGATAAAAAAGAGCTTAAACCGTATGAGGAAGAGAAAGAGAATATTCGTAAAGAATTAGAACAGCAACGTATACAAGATCCTCAATTCCATCAACAAGTTACTAGAGAACTGCTTAAAAATGCAGATATAAAGGTATCTGATAAAGACTTGAAAGATACCTTTAAAGAGTTAGAAAAATAATAAATGGAATGTAAGGCAAGCGATAGAAATATCGGTTGTCTTTTTCTCTATTTATCCCGCTATTTGCCGGGCAGTAAGACCCCACCTCAAAATTCAGCGAAAGCAAAGAAGTGGCCCTGCTGATCGTAAACGCCCAATTGGTGAGGGCTGATTAAAGTTTCACTTTATAAAGAAGGAGGAAGTGGGAAAATACTTTCATACCTGCATTAAATTTTACTTAATAAGAAATCTTTGAGTTTCTCAACTTTTATATAAAATAAAACTGAATTTTCAGTTATTTTGTTATATAGTAAAAGAGAACGAATAAGGGGAGGGAACATTTTGAGTAAAAAGAAAATGGCAATTACACTGTCAGCAATGCTATCTGCAACAATTATACCTAGCTTTACTATGGATGTGCATGCAGAGAAGAAGGAAGAGACTAAAAGTACGAAAATTGAATTAGAAAATGGGATGACAAAACCGATTTATTCTCTCGATGAAGCTATTATCGAAAATTTATATGTAGAGACAGAAGTTGATAGTGATCGAGACGGTAAGAAAGACAGAGTATCGATAAAAGTTATGCGTCCAAAGACAGATCCGAATGTGAAAGTTCCTGTTATTTATGAAATGAGTCCATATCGATCTGGATTAAAAGATGTTCCTGTATATAATGTAGATGAAGAATTGTATGTGTATGAAGGAAAACCGTATGGAGCGGTTAATCTTGGTTCGTATGGGAACTATTACGTGCCAAGAGGTTATGCAGTTATTCTAGGCGAAAGTATCGGTACTGGAAAATCAGATGGATGCCCTACAACTGGAGATGAACAAGAGATACTCGGGACAAAATCTGTTATTGATTGGGTAAACGGTCGCGCGAAAGCATTTACAGAACAGGGTGAGGAAGTTCAGGCAAATTGGTCTACAGGAAATGTAGGTATGACTGGAGTTTCCTATAATGGTACTTTACCAAATGCTGTTGCGACTACTGGAGTCGAAGGTTTAAAAACAATTATTCCAATCGCAGCAATTAGTAGTTGGTATGATTATTATCGTGCAAATGGTGCAGTCATTGCTCCAGGCGGATATCAAGGGGAAGATACAGATAATATGGCAGAAGCAGTACTGACAAGGGAAAACCCTGAAGTTTGCGGACAAGTTATAAAAGAGTTAACGGCTGGACAAGACAGAAAAACAGGTAATTATAATGATTTTTGGGATAAACGTAACTATGTAAAAGATGCTAAAAATGTAAAAGCGAGTGTATTTGTTGTTCATGGTTTAAACGATTGGAATGTTAAAACAAAACAGTTCGCGCAATGGTGGGAAGCACTTGGAGAAAATAATGTTCCGCGTAAAATGTGGCTACATCAAGGTGGTCATGGTGGGACATCAAGTAATAACTGGCAGCAAACACAAAATAAATGGTTAGATTATTGGTTATACGGAATTGAAAATGGAATTATGGATGAACCAATGGTTGATGTGCAAAGAGAAAATAAAACGTGGCAAAAGATAAAAAATTGGCCAGATCCATCAGCTGTACCTTCAAAAATCCGTATGTATTTAAGTAATAAATTAGTCAATTTGCCATTAAGTATGGGATCGGCTAATAAAGTTTTCTCATTCTTAGATGATGCACAAATGAAATCAAACCAATTAGTAGCAAACCCAGAATTAGAAGTAGCAAATCGATTAGTATATACAATGCCTGTACTGCAAAAAGATACGCGTATAAGTGGTACACCAAAGATTTCAATTACAGGAAATATTGATCGATCTGTATCAAATTTAACAGCATTACTTGTTGACTATGGAGGAGCGAAGCCGGAAATCGTAACGAGAGGCTGGATGGATCCACAAAACTTAAAGAGTATAGAAAATTCAACAGCGATTCAACCGGGCAAAGATTATACATTTACATGGGACATGCAGCCAGATGATTATGTATTTAAAGCGGGGCATCAAATCGGAGTTGTTTTAATTGCAAGTGATTATGATTATACAATTAGACCGAAAGCTGGCACGAAACTTACAGTGAAATTAAGTGAAGTGACATTGCCGATTGTGAAATAAATATTTTTTCTAAAGAGCTTACTAAAGTAAGCTCTTTAATTTGTAGTCTGAATTTTTAATTTTTATATTTCGAATTGGAAGGTTATGTAATACAATATCATTATATTCTATGGAAAGTGAGTGATATATTATGACAGTCAGCTCTTTCGAAATATCATTAAAATCAGAGGTGCAGGAAGATTAGTTGAATTGAAATCTTCCGTACGTAAAAACGGAGGAGAAAATAAATGTTTAGCTTTTATAGTACACTTTGTACAGAACTGTATGATTACACAAAACCAGTCGGTTATTCTTTAAATGGTGATATTGAGTATTACAAAAAACGTTTAAAAGATTGTAGAGGAAGAATCCTCGAAGCCGCAGTAGGTTCAGGACGTGTCATCATTCCGCTTCTAGAGGCTGGTTTTAAAGTGGATGGGATAGATTATTCACCTGAAATGCTAGATTCTTGCCGTAAGCGCTGTAAAGAGAGAGGCTTACATCCTAATTTATATGAAGGAAGCTTGCAACAATTTTCACTTCCGCATAAATATGACGCAATTATCATTCCTACTGGATCTTTTTGTTTAATTGAAAATCGTGTGGATTCTATAAATGCATTGAAATGTTTTTATGAACATCTTAATCCAGATGGACGATTAATCGTAGATATTATGCTTCCGCATGACTGGAAGACTGGGGAAATTCATACATCGACTTTCTCTTTGCCGAGTGGAGACGGAATCACATTAGAAAATAAATCAATTGAAATAGATTGGCTGAACCAAGTTACTGTGTCATATTTGAAATATGAAAAGTGGAGTAAAGGACAGTTAGTACAAACAGAATTGCAACGCTTTGCGCTGCGCTGGTATGGAATAGAAGAGTTTAAACTTCTTTTAGAAAGTATAGGTTTCTCTAATATTACTTGCTCTGCTGAATATGATTATGAAAAAGAACCGTCAAATGCAAATCAAATGATTACTTTTGAAGCTGTGCGAAAAGAATAGAACTAAAACTATGAATAAAAAATAAGGCGATCGATTTAAAATCGGCTGCCTTATTTTTTATTTTATGTAATGGTTTATAGAGAAAGATTGGAGGGAAATAAATGAAACTTATATTGATATTTGGCCCACAAGCAGTTGGAAAAATGACAGTGGGGCAAGAATTAGCAACATTAACCGGTTTAAAACTTTTTCATAACCACATGACAATTGATTTAGTAAGTCCAATTTTTGATTACAGTACGAAAGAAGCAAAAAGACTAGTAAGTTTATTTCGTAATGAAATATTTGAAGAAGTATCTAAAAGTGATTTATCTGGAATGATTTTTACGTATATATGGGCATTTGACCTCCAAGCGGATTGGGATTATATACATCATGTAGAAAGTATTTTTGAATCAAAAGGTGGGACAGTGTATTTTGTAGAGCTGGAAGCGGAATTAGATGAAAGATTAGAACGAAATAAAAGCCCGAATAGATTAGAACATAAACCGAAAAAAAGAGATATTGAGTGGTCTGAAAATAATTTGAAAGAAACGATGAAAAAGCATAGATTAAACTCTCTTCATGGTGAAATTGAAAAAGAAGAGTATATAAAAATTAATAACACGTATTTGAGTGCAAAAGAAGTAGCTGAAATGATTAAAGAGAAGTTTCAATTGTGAAATTTATGAAGTCTATTTCGTTTTCGTTGTCCAAGCATTCTCCTACTAATTACATATACTATTTATGTTAAAGTCGGCTACTATTTTATATAGGGCTGTTATTTTCCTATAAATGCTATTTTAGTGAAGTGGGAGGAATCAATTTGGAAAACGTAGAACAAGATAGAATTGAAAATCAAGTGTATTCAAATCGTGTAGTAAGATCAGAATTTGATTCGAATTGGGAAACTTGTATATCAAAGAGTGGTTATGTAATTTATGTAGCAACAAGTAATAATGCTGAAGTAATAGTGCTTCTTGCAGATGGTTCAAGTAAATTATTAATTTTCGAAAAAGGCGGTAAAGTAGTAGTTGGTGGCGGTGGAACAAGTCATTACAGTAAGCCGCATATTGCAAGAAATATTTAAGATAGAACATGTTAATTAAGAAGAAGCTGGAAAACGGTTGTCATTCATGTTTAGGGCATGATAGACGAACCGTTTTTTATTTGTTTATAAATTTAGAAGAACTTCATTGATTACAAATACATCAGGATGAGCAGCGAAATTAGAAGAAAACTTGGCGGGTAATGGTACAAAATATTATGTAGGTTTGCAAGAATCTTATAAGCGATATAAAAAAGCATTTCCTATTTGGGGAAACACTACTTCTATGTTATAGTATAATAGTGTTTTTAGATGGTGCTATTTTAATATATTTATAATTTTGTTATGTATTATTTTTATATTAAATAAGCGTCTAAAGTATTTTTTTATATAAGGAGTAATAATTAGAGAAATGAAAAATATAGACTTTATACTAGAAAGTGATGAGGCATTAAAACCGTCTGAACGATTAGTACTATTATTATTAGAGAAGCATAGAATGCTATATACGAACGATCTATTGGCATTATCAAATTTATCATATAAAACATTAACAGATTCATTAACGGCGCTAGTTTTAAAATCGTATGTGTTAAAGGAAACAGGTAAGGGAAGAAGACAGAATTGCTATAGATTAGTATGATAAGGCAGCTGTTTTAGAGACTTTTACATATGTTTTTTCAATCGTAAGGTGGAAGTGTGTTTTTTGTTTTCAAACGAAAAATTTACTATAAGAGAGTTTAAGATAGTATCGTTTCATTTTTGTAAATGTAATTATTTCATCATTGAAAATACAAAAATAAAATAAACAGTATAAAAAAGAAATAAAAAAACAATCCATTTTAAAAAGGGATTGTTTTTTTATTGGAATAATATTATTTGATATGTTGAAAGCATAAATAGCAGAATAAACATTACCTGTTTTAGTTCATGAAACTGAACAAATATGATGAAAACTATGTGTATAGTTTTTTGCTTGCTTTTTCAGTAACTCTAATGAAATCATGGTCTTCATTGTTTAAAGGCAGTATTTTTAACATTATTGCTATTCAGCCATTAAGCACAAAAAAGTAATATATATAATATTATTATGTAAACTTAAGATTTTAAAAGGAAAATATAATAATTAATAGAACATGTAGAAGGAGATGCTTAAATATTTTGAAGGATGGGAGATTATTATGGAGCATTTACAATCAATAGCACAAGCTGTTATAAGTGGTAATAAGGAAAAAGTAGTGAAGTTTATAAAGGCGAGTCCAAGTATTGTTAACGAATGTAGTGAAGATGGCTGGACACCACTTCATTTAGCAGCTTATTTTGGACAGAAAGAAATAGCGAGTTTTCTTTTAGAAAGCGGTGCAGATTTACATAGTAGAGCGAAAAACGAAAATGAAAATACACCTTTGCAAGCGGCAATTGCGAACAAGCAAAGTGAACTTGTCGCTTTCTTAATTGAAAAAGGATCAGATGTAAATATTATGCAAAGTGGTGGCTGGACAGGACTCCACGAAGCAGCATTATTAGGAAATGAAGAAATAATTATGTTGCTCCTTAAAAATGGAGCTAATAAGATGATTAAGAAAAATGATGGGAAAACAGCGTATGATATTGCATTAGAAAAAGGATATAATCACCTTTTACATCATTTGAAACAGGAAGTGAACTTATGATGAATAAATGGAGTGTTGGTATATTTTTATTTAATGAAGTAGAAGTGTTAGACTTTGCAGGGCCATTTGAAGTTTTTTCTGTGACTGAGGTGAATGAAGAAAAAACATTTACTGTTTATACAGTTAGCGAGAATGGGGAAATGATTACAGCAAGGAATGGATTGAAGGTACAGCCAGATTATAGTATTGAAAATTTACCACCAGTGGATATTTTAATAATTCCGGGTGGACTAGGTGCTAGAAAATATGAAATGAAAAATGAAATAGTAATAAAATGGATTCGCCAACAAATGAAAGAAGTAAAGCTGATGACTTCAGTTTGTACAGGAGCGCTATTACTGGCGAAAGCAGGTTTACTGGAAGGTTTAAAAGCAACAACACATTGGGCTAGTATTGAAAAGTTTAAAAATGAGTTTCAAAATGTTGAAGTTATACAAAATGTAAAGTTTGTAGATGAAGGACATATTATAACATCTGCCGGAATTTCAGCTGGAATTAATATGGCATTTCATATTGTGAAAAACTTGTTAGGTGTGCATGTTGCGGAGGACACAGCGAAGCGAATGGAGTATGATATTAGTTTGCCAAATTAAAAAGCCCGGATTGGGCTTTTTATATTGAATGAATATAGTTAAGCTCTTTATCACTCAAAATAGGGCGAACAGATGCATTTGCATTTTCTTGTGCTTGTGTTCCTGTTTTTGCACCAGGAATTACAACACTTACTGCCGGATGAGAGAGTACATAGCGAAGTGCAAGTTGCCCTAGGGTCTGATTTTTATTTGAGAGCAGCCGAAGTTTCTCTACGGTTTGTAAGTCTTCTTGAAACCAAGTTTCATTTGGCCAATCTTTGCGTAAATCTCCATCTGGAAAAATTGTTTTATTTGTGAATTTTCCAGTTAAAATGCCCATTTTTAATGGACCACGAATAACAGCTCCTAGATTTTTCTCTTGTAAGAATGGTAATATATCTTTTTCTGGTTTTCGATTTAATATATTGTAATCAAGTTGTACGATATCAATTTCGTTGTTGTTATTGAAATGATGAATGTATTGTAAATCATGAGTCGAAACACCGACTGCTCTTACTTTGCCATCACGTTTTAATATGTCAAATGCACGTAGAAATGCTTCTGTTTCTCTACGATTATGCCACCAAATATGACAAAAATAAAGATCAATATAATCTGTTTGAAGACGTTGTAAACTTGTTTCGAATACGGCGATGATTTTTTCGGGAGTATCATATACAGGAACTCCATTAGGGTCGTAGTGATGTCCGATTAAACCACCTTTCGTTGATAGGATAATATCATTACGATGTCCTTTAATCGCGGTAGCTACCAACTTTTCACTATGTCCTAAACCATACACATCCGCAGTATCAATAAAATTCACACCACACTCAATTGCTTTTTTTATAGCGGTTATAGATTGTTTATCGTTAACAGGTCCCCATTCATCACCACCGATTGCCCATGCGCCAAAACCTATTTCAGAAACAGTTATTCCAGTTTTACCTAATGTGCGGTAATGCATATTCCCCCTCCTTGTAAGCATGTTATAACATGGATATGTGGGGAAGGAATTTTGTGTGTGAAAAAACTCTTCTACAATAGTAGAAAAAGAATTACAGAAACTACTATTTTATAGCAGCATGTATAAAAAAAATCGGTGTAAATATGGAAATGTCGTCGAATGCTATCTTTAATTGGTTAATTTATGGGATATTTTTGTGAAGGAGTTTATTTTATAAGAATAGAATTTAGTTTAGTAAGAAAACGTGCCGATGGTAGTGAAAAATATGGGTTAGGGGGATTTGAATGAGGAAACTCGAGCGAGTAAATGTTCCTAATATACCAGAGCAATTATCACAACCTAGTGACAAGCGTAGGATAAATAAAAAGAAGTTAAGGCGACTTATTTTTATGGTCCTTTTTATTGCGGCAACTACTCTATATGTTCAATATATTTTAACGAAACAACAAGAAGTAATTGATAAAAAGAAAGATACGATTACGGATCAAAAGAAGCAATTAGTATCTTTAAAGAAAGATAAAGATTCTTTAAAGACTAACATAGAAAATTTAACAGACGATGAGGAAGAAATTTTGAAGTTAGCGAGAAAAGAGTATCAATTTTCTAAGTCAAATGAAACTATATTTGTGATGCCAAAGTAATAAAAACAGTTAGCCATTGAACTGCACCCCCAATTGTTAGACACCGTCTAACAATTGGGGGTGCAGTTTTTTATGTATGAATGTCATGGTACAAGGAACAATCACATATTGTAGAAATGAAGAGTTTAAGCTATTTTCATAAATATGGAATATGCACTAAAATAAATGTTGTTAAAATTCTGTCAATTATATTATAATACAAGGTAAGCGGATACATTTTTTAATCAACGTTGAGTTCCTCGCTCATACGACTATTAAGAACCCGTTATCCTCGTATAAGAAAGGAAGATAGCTGTGTACGCTTCAAATACAATTTATATCGTAGGGGATGCGAAAGCACCTCAAAATAATCCCATTACTGAAAAGTATAAAAGCTATTTCGTAGCATTTATACTTGTTAAGGATACAGGGGAAATTGTAGATGCAGACTGCTCAGCGACAATTGCATTAACATCTCAATTTGTTAAATATTTATTTCTACATAAAAATATAAATGACCCGGCGTTAGTAATGGAAGTAAAGAACCGATATTTCGGTTCTTCTCAAAAAGCGTTACTTGTAGCGCTAAAAGATGCACAGAAAAAATATAATCAGATTGCTGCTTTGTCTACTCAATCATAGACAAAATCCAGCCGTAAGAATCATTCTTATGGCTGGATTTTTTTATTTCACATTATCGTCCTACATCAAAAGTGAACGAAAACAAAGTAGAGAGATAGAAGAGTAAATGCCCAATAGGTTTACCTAATAATCCGTGGGTATAAATCTCCGGTGGATTAAAATTTCACTTCATTGGAGAATGAAAGGATGAACAAAATGAAAATTACAGATGTAAAAGTAAATCGTAGACGTGTAAAACTGCATACATCGTTTAAAACCGCGCTTCGTACTGTAACAGAAATTGAAAGTATAGATGTTTATATTCATACAGACGAAGGAGTGATTGGTAAGGGGGCTGCAGCCGCAACGCCAGTTATTACGGGGGATTTCACCAGCGGAATGGAAGAAGCGATTTTAGGACCGATGCGTTCATGTTTAATTGGTCAAAATATCATTCAGTTTCAGCAGTTACTACAGGGCATTCAAATGAGTTGTATTGGAAATTCAAGTGCTAAAGCAGCGGTAGATATCGCTTTATATGATGTATATTGCCAATATCAAAATGTGCCGTTATATGCCTTGTTAGGCGGGAAGAAAGAAATTCATACCGATATTACAGTGAGTGTGGATGAGCCTGTATTAATGGCAAAAGAAGCGAAGAAACATATAGAAAAAGGATTTCAAACATTAAAGATTAAAGTGGGTAAAGAGGCGCATTTAGATTTGGAACGTATTGAGGCAATTCGAAATGTGGTACCAAGAAATACGATATTACGTTTAGATGCGAATCAAGGTTGGAGTCCAAAAGAAGCGGTCTCTATTATTCAAGAAATGGAAAATCGTAATTTAAATATAGAATTTATTGAACAACCAGTACACGCGAAAGATTGGGATGGGTTAAAGTATGTCAAAGATCGTGTGCAAACGCCAATTATGGCCGATGAAAGTATATTTTCAGCAAGTGACGCATTAAAGCTCGTTCAAGGAAGATATGCAGACTTCATTAATATTAAATTAATGAAATGTGGTGGTATACGTGAAGCATGGCGTATTGCAGATATCGCAGAAACAGCTGGTGTGAAGTGTATGGTGGGCAGCATGATGGAATCTTCACTTTCCGTTAGTGCTGTTGCGCATTTAGCGGCAGCGCATCCTAATATTCATTATTTTGATCTTGATGCACCGCTTTGGTTAATGGAAGAGCCAGAAGGAATGACTTATTCTGGATCAAAGGTAAACCTTCAATCGACAGTGAATAGTAAGTCTTAGGAGAAGAGACTAGTAAACTATCTTTTAAGGGGGATAAATATGAAAAAAGTAGGAACTGCATTTTTAACAACTTTATTTTTATTTTCATCGTTTACATCGGCAAATGCTGAAGAAAAGAAGGATAATAAAGCATTTATAGATGTATCTGCTGCAACGTTATGGACAGTACCTGATTCATTAAGGCCAATCGATACACCGAGTACAACAAATCCAGTGGATCTATGGAAATGGACGAAATCAATGACACTTGACGAGAAACTATGGTTAACAAATGCAAATAAATTAGAAACACAAGCGTTACTCGGTCAAGAAGTAACTGTTATTGATAAGAAAGGCGAATGGGTGAAGGTATTAGTGCATGGACAGCCAACACCCCGAAATGAAGAAGGTTATCCGGGCTGGATGCCAGAAAAACAATTAACATATAATCAAGAATTTGCAGATAAAACAAATGAACCTTTTGTCTTAATAACCAAACCAACAGCGATTTTATATATAAACCCTTCTGAAAAACATAAATCACTTGAAGTCAGTTATAATACAAGACTGCCGCTATTAAGTGAAGACACAATTTCATACCGTGTATTGTTGCCAAATGGGCAAAAAGCATGGATACGTAAAAATGATGGAACAGTTTACCAATCTCAAACTGATATTCCAACTCCGGCGGCCGATGATTTAATTAACACAGGGAAAATGTTTTTAGGATTACCGTATATATGGGCTGGTACAAGTGGTTTTGGATTTGATTGCTCTGGCTTCACGCATACGATCTATAAATCGCACGGCATTACAATTCCGCGAGATTCTGGACCGCAATCAAGAGCAGGAGTTGCAGTTGATAAAGAAAATCTACAAAAGGGAGATTTAATTTTCTTTGCACATGATCAAGGGAAAGGTAGTGTCCATCACGTCGCAATGTATATTGGTGATGGCAATATGATTCACTCACCAAGAGCTGAAAGATCGGTAGAGATTATACCGCTAAATACACCAGGATATATAGAAGAATACGCTGGTGCTCGTCGTTACTTACCTTAAAAATAGAGGGGGTTTTTAAATGAAAAAAGTTGTTCGTTACTCATTAGTTAGTACTCTATTAGTTTCTTCATTTTTAGTTGGCTGCGCAAAAGAAAAAACTGCAACAAAGCCGAAAGATGAGAAGAAAGTATTACAGTTACTAGAAACGGGTGAAATTCCGTCGTTAAATTCAGGGAAAGTAACAGATGCAGTCTCGTTTAACGTTTTGAATAACGTAATGGAAGGACTATTTCGTCTATCGAAAAATGATGAAGAAATTGAAGCCGGCGCACAAAAATATGAAGTGAGTAAAGATGGAAAGACATATACATTCCAATTGCGTGATGCGAAATGGTCTAACGGAGATCCAGTAACCGCCCATGATTACGTATACGCTTGGAAGCAATTGATTAATCCAGATACAGCTTCTCAATATGCATACATTGCGTACGATGTAAAAAATGCTGAGAAGATAAATAAAAAACAACTAGGTCTAGATGAATTAGGAGTAAAAGCGAAGGATGATAAAACATTCGTCGTAGAGCTAGAACATCCTGTACCGTATTTTACGAAATTATTAATTTTACCATCCTTCTATCCAATTAACGAAAAATATGCGAAAGAGCAAGGTGATAAATATGGATTAGAAGCAAATAAAGCGGTATATAATGGACCGTTTACATTATCAGAGTGGAAGCATGAAGCTAGCTTTACAATGAAGAAAAACGATAAGTATTGGGATAAAAAAGAAGTGAAGTTAGATGAAGTAAACTATCAAATTGTAAAAGAAATTTCAACTGCGGTAAATTTATATGAAACAGATAAAGTTGATAGAGCTGTTATTTCTACAGAAT
Organism: Bacillus sp. EKM501B; assembly: GCF_011800505.1. NCBI lineage: Bacteria > Bacillati > Bacillota > Bacilli > Caryophanales > Bacillaceae > Bacillus > Bacillus sp. EKM501B. The sequence goes on from NZ_JAALFZ010000004.1 coordinate 94,410, forward strand.
TCGTAGATAAATATAAAAATAATAAAGAGCTAAAACAATATACAGATCCAGTTATGTACTTCTTCCGATTTAATGAAAATGTACCGATTCTTAAAAATAAAAATGCACGTCTTGCGCTAAGTACAGTTTTTGATAAGAAGGGACTCGCAGATTCATTTTTAAATGATGGATCGGTTGCAGCGAACTATTACGTACCAAAAGGATTTTTAAAGGGCCCAGATAAGAAAGATTTTAGAAGTACGTCTGGTGAGTTTAATAAGACAAATGTAAAACAGGCGAAGGAATATTGGGAGAAAGCAAAACAAGAGACAGGTACAAATGAAGTGACTTTAGAATTATTAAATTATGACTTAGAAAACTTTAAAAAAGTTGGAGAGTACATTAAAGAGCAGCTTGAGAAAAACTTACCAGGATTAAAAGTGAATGTGAAATTACAGCCGCATACGCAAAAATTAGCACTTGAGAAGAAGAAAGAATATGAAATGTCGTTATCACGCTGGTTACCAGATTATCCAGATCCAATGACTTACTTAGAAGTATTCCTTTCTGGAAGCAGTGTTAATAATACAGAATATGCAAATCCAGAATATGATGCATTAATTAAGAAGATTAAAACAGAATTAGGTAATGATGAAAAGGCTCGCTGGAAAGCAATGCAAGATGCTGAAAAAATGCTACTTGATGATGCAGTAATTGCACCGGTATTCCAGCGTGGATTATCTTACTTACAAAAACCATATGTGAAAGATTTATATGTACATCAATTTGGTCCAGCTACAAGTTTAAAATGGGCAGATTTACAAAAATAAAAGAATGGGGAAACAGACTTCACGTATGTGATAGTCTGTTTTTTCTTATTTAAAGTTAGAAAAATAGTTCATGGTATAATTTATTAGTCTGTAAACAGTATTTGGAGGGAAAATGATGTCTATATTTGAAGAAGAGAAAGTAATTTATACAAAAAGATTATTTATGAGGAAACCAATTGTAGAAGATATTGATCAGTTTTATAACATATTAAAAAAAGATACTGTTGGCAAATGGCTGGCTAAATCAAGAGGAATGTCGAAGGAAGAAACAAATGATTATATTGGGCAACTTATCTTACATTGGGAACAGTATGACTTCGGGGTATGGTTGTTATTTAATAGTGAAACAGGAAAGCTTTTAGGACATTGTGGTTTAAGAAAGGTAGATGAAACAGGTGAAATAGAAATTATGTATCTTCTTGACCCAGAACATTGGAGGAATGGGTATGCATTAGAAGCAGCAGAGGCTTCCATTAAATATGCAATAGAGACTTTGAATGTAACAAGAATAATTGCTAGAGTTAAAGTAGCAAATGAGAGCTCGAAAAAACTTTTACGAAAGCTCGGGTTTATATATACTCATGAAGTTGATCATAGCGGGCGCTTATTATCATATTTTGAACTCCATACATCATCCAAAGAATTCTAGACATTTCATATATTTTTTCATTGTTAAAAAATAAAATTATTACTAAAATTCCAGTGTGAAATTTATGTAGAATCTTGTATAATTAACATGTTTCTATGGAAACATTTTCTTGCGCTATTTATATAGGGCTTAATAGAACAAGGAAGGAAATACATACATGTATATAATAGATAAATAGAATGGAACATGTATAGAGACAAAGGAGAGAAAAGATGACGTGTCAAAAACAAGGGTTACAATTTAATAACGATAGAAAGAGGGACAGAAGATGAAAATGAAGCATGCTTTTGGTCCTATAATTTTAGCGTGTGTGCTTTTTTTCATTATCATTCTAATCCCATCGAAAAGTTTAGTATCGCTTATTAGTGATAAGAAGGTAGAAGATGCGGCAACTTCTTTACAAAAAGAGAAATTACAAAGTGTTTTCTTACAGCAAAAAATGTTAGAGAATTCACAGTATTTACCGATGTACGGTTCATCAGAATTTTTACGAATGGATGCATATCATCCGTCTAATTATTTCAAAGTAAATCCAGCTGGTTTTACACCGTTTTTAATTGGAACTGGTGGTACACAAAGTTTAGCTCATATTTTAAATATGACATCTACTATGGATGAATTAGAAGGTAAAAAAGTAGTGTTTGTTCTTTCACCACAATGGTTTACAAAGACTGGTGTATCACAAGGGGATTTCACTAATAATTTCTCCAAACAACAAGCATATCATTTTATTTTTAATGATGAGATAAATCCAGGAATGAAGAAGCAAATCGCGAAACGGCTATTAGATTATAAAGTTGTTCAAGAAGATGATATATTAAAAAATTCATTAGAAGGTATTGTATATAATGATACGAAACATAACATAAAAGCAGGTTTAGTTAAACCACTTGCTTATATGCATCGAAATATTTTAGATCATAGAGATTTATTTAACTCTTTATTTAAAATCGAACCGATGAAAGAGAAAACAAATATCGGACTTCGTTCAATTTCTTGGGAAGACGCACGTAAACACGCAGAACAAGAAGGGAAAGCAGAGTCTACTACAAATACATTCGGAATTGAAAATCCGTATTATCATAAGAATAATCTGAAGAAAAAACTAAAAGGTTTAAAAAACTTTAGAGCAAATGAAACATATGATGAATCACCAGAATACGATGATTTACAAATTATTTTAGATTTATTTAAAGAGAAAAATGTCAAACCACTCTTTATTTCTGTACCTGTAAATGGGCCTTGGTATGATTATACTGGCTTCCCGAAAGAACGCCGTGAAGTGTATTATAAAAAAGTTCGAGAGCAGGTTGAGAAAGCAGGATATCCAGTAGTTGATTTCTCTGGTCATGAATATGATAAGTATTTCTTAAAAGATACGATTCATTTAGGCTGGAAAGGTTGGATTTATTTTGATGAAGCAGTGCAAAAATTTAATTCTGAGAAATAAAGTATAGAAATCGGAATGGCTATGAGCCGTTCCGATTTTTTTAGTATAGAGGATTTTGGTGAGGACAATTTGGGAATGCATGTATATCTTGAATCTGTCTATAATCATAATGTTTCATTGCGAACTGGGCTTGATAAGGTATTCATACACATATAATTGACCATCATGAGCTGAACATAATACACCAGAAGTTCCTTGCCCATTTATGAAGGAAATACCGATAGGGCGTCCGATTAAGTATGGTATTTTTTGCTGCCAATGCATAGGGGAATCACTCCTTTTTGAGATAATATACGAAAGAAATGATTGAATGGTTGCTTATCCATGTAAATGTAGATGGAAAGGTGTTATATAATTCCTGAAGATTAATATAAATAAAAAACCGCTATAATTCTGAATTTATAGCGGCTTTTTTATATCCTTAAGCAAGATTTTTACGCTTTTTTGTCCATTTTTTTATAACGAAGTATAAAAGTATAAGTACGACGCCACCAATTGCGAATGATTTCACATACGGACCAGCAATATCGTTAATATTTTCCCAATTTTCACCTAGCTTTTCACCTAAATAAATGAAAATAATAGACCAAGGGATAATCGCAAGTGCTGTTAGTGTAGTGAAACGTAGTAAAGGCATTTTTGTAATACCAGCAGGAATTGAAATCGCATGACGCACTACTGGAATGAAGCGTGCTGTAAAAATGACACCAGTTCCGTAACGATTAAACCAATCTTCTGCAGCGTCTATTTGCTTTTTATGTATGAAAATATATTTTCCATAACGTTCTAATATAGGGCGTCCACCATATCGTCCAAGCCAATAAATAAAGATTTGGGCAATAACACCGCCAATTGTACCGAATACAACTGCGCCTATAAATGAGATACTTCCATTGAATACTAAGTATCCTGCATAAGCAAGGACAATTTCACTTGGGATAATCTCAATCATAAGTCCAAGCATAATGCCCCAATAACCTAATCCTTCAAAAAACGTTAATACTGAATGAATAAAACTACTTAACATTGTTGCACCTTCTAGTTTATGAATTTTTGAGTATAAGAACCTTTTATTTAATTGCATAAAAGGTTCACCATATGTAGATTATACCTTATTTACATAGGGGATTGCTATTTCAATTCTTTTATGTCTCTCATAAGTATTATAGTAAAGTATATAAGCTACGTTTTCATGAAGGGTTAATGAAAAGATTATTAAAAATTTCTCATAAAAAAATAGAAGCATTTCTGCTCCTATTTTTTAAGGCTTCACATCTAAGTTCTGTAAAAATAAAGTTGCTGTTACGTAACGCTTTGCTAACATTTGTACATAAGCGGTATGTACAGAAAGGGTCGCAATAATAATAGCGTTACGAATTGCTTCGCGTTGTTCGTTATTAATTTGATCGAACTTACTTGCGATTTTATCAGCTTTTTCTTTTACGATGTTTTCAATTGTATGAACGGTATCTGTTGCATTTAATTGTAAGCAATTCCCTTGATTGAGTTCTTCAAATAAAGAAGAGTATGCTACATATAAATGAACAGGATTGATTAAATCATCACTTCGATCGGCTGGGTCATTTACAATAAGGCGTAATAGCTTACGAATGGATTCAAAATCAAGTGCTGTTTTTAAATCTTCGACAATAAATAGTAAGGCTGCTTGTTCGATTGAATATTTTTTCCCTTTTTGAGGAGAGCCAATCATTTCTTTTATATCTCGTTTCACCCAGTTTTGCATAGCAGTTACAGAGAAACTTGTGTTTTCAATCTGATTGCCAAGCGCAACTATTTCATTTAAAGAAAAACCGACATCAGTATCGTCAATTTTAATCAGCTTTTCAAAAATAGGTGAAAGTGCGGTAGTAATAAAAGCTGTAACGCTTTGTCCGCTTTCAATATCTTTTTTATGTGACTTTGCCCAAGCTTCTTGTAAAATACCGAGAGGCTTTTTCGTATTCCATCCTCTTAGTGATAGAAGAAGGGTAGCCATTTCGTTTCGTGTGAGATGAAATGTTTCCATCTTTTCACCTCCAAAATAATAAAAAGTTCTTATGAACTTATAATATGTTTTGTTTCATTTAAAGTCAATTCTGTTTTGCTTAATTTTTCCTTTGTGACCAAACTGTTGAAAGTAAATAATACTTGCATATTTCGACAAAAGTTCATATAATAAGTTCATAAGAACCTTTAAAATGTTCTTAAAAACAAATCTATCATTCTGAATTTACTAGAAAGATAGATTTCACATATATCTATATAAAAGGAGAATGGATATAATATGTTGAAAAAACTTGTAGCAGTAATGACAGCATTCATGGTTATCTTTGGGGCTAGCAGCTTTATGTTCGTAGATCATGCAGCAGCGAAAAGTTACAAATCTGGTAAAAAATCATTTACACCAAGTTCAGGTCAAAAGTCAAAAGTTGATTTAAACAAAAAAGACTCAAATGTAAATTCTCAAAAAACGACTCCAGATTCAAAAACGAAAGCAACAAACACGGCACCAAAAAGTAATAAAGGAAGCTTTATGAAAGGTTTATTACTAGGTGGTCTTGGTGGTTTACTAATGGGTAGCTTATTTGCAAATATGGGAGCTCTTGGTTCTGTATTAGCGTTTATGGTAAATATGTTAGTAATGGCTGGTATCGTAATGTTAGCAGTTCGTGCATTTAAATACTTCAAAGACCAACGTAAGAAGAAAGCAGATGAAGTAGCATGGAAACAATAAAAATTTCTGAACAAGAGCTTATAAATGCGCTTTGTATATATATCGCTGAAAAAAGACAAGTGGGTCCAGAAGAAGTATTAGTTGAACTCATGTATGATGACGACTACGGTTTCTCTGCGGAAGTAGAGGTAAATGGTCGCCAGCAAATTTTAATTCAAGCAAACTTAATCGAAGCTTTACGCTTATTGCTTGACAGAGAATATAATGTCAATCCATTCGCAGCGAGGTTACAACTTGAATTAGATGATGAAGAAGGCATTTACGCATTAGCGAAATTTAATAACTCAGATGAATAGAGAAAAGAGCTGTCGAGAATAATCTCAGCAGCTCTTTTTAGTATGTGCATATGTAGAAGAGTAATCACGCCAAATTTCATTTATCTTTCGTCTACCGATATCTACCATCGGATTAAACTGAATTGCAGATTTCTGACGAACAAAGTGAACGTTTTGAATGGCGTGAGATAATTGTTGGTCGACTATATCACGTTTTTTGCTTGCATATTTAGCAATAGATAGACCTGCAACTGTTCCTTGCGCCATCGCAATTTTTCCGCTTTCAATGCCTGTAATATTGCCGGCTACAAATAAACCAGGAAGAGGAGTTTCCATTGTTTCGGAATGGAGAGGAACGTGTCCGCCTAATTCTGAAATGTAATGGAAGGGACAACCAGCTACAGCTGCAAGTTCGGCAAGTGGGTATAATCCCCCGGCAATACATACAAAATCTGCTTCATATATTCTCTCTGTTCCATTGATAACATTTCCTTTAGAGTCAATATTAGCAATACGTACACCTTCAACTTGATCTGTTCCGATAATTTCAAGAGCTGCTTTCCGAAGGTGAAGTGGCGTTCCGTTTATTTTCATTCCGTTGTGTGGATAGAATGTTAATCCAGCTTTTCGAATCCAATCAAATTTCATAAAGTGACTACCTATTCGTAAGAAAGCAGAAGGAGCGAGGTGAGCTGCATTTAAAAGAGAGTTTAAAACTTCTTCAGGTTCACCAGCTTTTTGACTTAACTCGCTTTTCTCAGGGAGTACAATATGATCTACTGTAATTCCCGCTAATTGCAATTCACTTAAAATGGCGAAAGACAAAATGTTAGCACCAATAATAATTCCTTTTTTTCCAACTTGCACGCGATGAACATTTGTCATAACTTGAGCTGCTCCAATTGACATCACTCCTGGAAGTGTCCAGCCAGGAAGGGGAATAGAATATTCCGCAGCTCCAGTAGCAAGTAGTACGAAAGGCGCTTCTAACGTACCGATATTAGTATGTACAAACCAATTGTTTTCATCTCTATCTAAATTATAGACCGAAACACCGCACCTGATATGTACTGAAAGTGATTCTGCTTCTTCATGAAGTCGCTTCGATTCTTTTATTCCGTTCCACCATTCTCCAGTAGGCTCTTGATGCAACTGTCCTAACAATCTCCCGCCCGGCTTCATAAATTCATCAATAACGAGCACTTTTAGTCCGAAACGAGCACAAGAAATAGAAGCAGATAATCCCGCTGGCCCTGCACCAATAATAATTACATCACTCATCGTTTTTTCACCATCTCTCTCACGATATTCGGATGCTGTTTCCCGCTTTCAACAACCATGTTTTCTTCTACAACAGTTAAGCATGCACGTACATTTGTTTGATTATTTACTGTCATGCGGCATTCGGAACAGTGTCCGATATTACAATAAATACCTCGCGGTGTTCCGCTATCTTCATGAACTCTTAATGTCCTAATTCCATTTGCTAACAGGGCAGCAGCTATCGTTTCATGTTCATATGCTCCGTATTGATGACCGTTAAATTGAAAGGTAATACGCTCACTACTTTGTAAAGTACCTAAAATAGGGTGATGTGTAATTCTACTCATTTACTTTCACCTACCGATCCAAAAGTAACTGCACGTATTGGTGGTTGATATTTTAACGGTAGTTCATTAAGAGTTACGTCAGGATTCGCATTTTCAATCATTCGATCTATCATTATTCTGCATGTGCGACCACTGCAAAATCCCATGCCAGCACGTGTTCTTAGTTTTAATTCTCTTGCCGAGCAGTTATATTCAGCAATTGTCGATTGAAGTTGCCCATATGTAACCTCTTCACAACGACAAACGATTAAGTTGTTTTTATTTGTCATGTGTATTCCTCCTCTAGTTCGGTTTTCACAAATTATATATGCAAAAATCATGCCAATATAGAGGAGGAGAGGGCTATCTGTAAATGCCTGATCGGTGCATACTGATTCTTTATTGAAGTCCAAGTTTCTTTAAACGGTTATATAAAGTAGCCCTTGTTACACCAAGTTGTTTTGCGCATTCTAATTTATTCCCATTTAAAATTCGTAAAGCCCTTTCAATAACTTTTTTCTCATGCTCATCCATCTCTTCTTGTAAAGAAAGGATTGTATTATTGTTGCTGAGTAATAGGGAATGGGCTGTATGGTTGTCTAAAGTTTCAGTCGTATGAAATGGTAAATATTCTTGTTTTATAATTCCGTCTGTTGCGAATACCACAAGCCGTTCAACAACGTTTCGAAGTTCGCGAATATTACCTGGCCAATTGTAATGAAGCAGTTCATGCATAATGCTTGAAGGTAAGTCACGAATTGGTCTGTTATAGTTGATTGAAAAATCGTTTAAGAAAGAATAGGTTAATTCAATAATATCCTCGCGTCTTTCGCGCAGCGGTGGAATCTGCAAGCTAACTACATTTAAGCGGTAATATAAATCTTCTCGGAAAGTTCCTTTTCTCATTTCTTCTTGTAAATCACGATTTGTAGCAGCGATAATACGGAAATCAATATTAATTTCTTTTTCACCACCAACTCGGTAATACTTTCGCTCTTGCAGTACACGTAACAGTTTTACTTGCATATCAAGTGGCATTTCACCTATTTCATCAAGAAATAAAGTACCGCCTTGCGCGAGTTCAATTTTACCTTTTTTTCCTTTACTATTTGCTCCAGAAAACGCCCCACGCTCGTAACCGAATAATTCACTTTCAAATAATGCTTCTGGAATTGCCCCGCAGTTAATCGAAATGAAAGGCGCCTTCGCTGCTTCACTTGCTTCATGAATTGCTTTCGCAAATACTTCTTTTCCAACTCCGCTTTCCCCAAGTATTAAAACAGTTGATTTCACCGAACAAACTTTTCTAGCTAATTGTATCGTTCTTTGTATAACAGGACTTTTTCCATTCATCGCAAGGAATGGATCGGATTCATCTTTATACTTTGCCACTTCTTGTTCTAAACGGTGCATTTCATGTGACATATTAAATAGTTTTTCATTTAAAGCGACTTGATTTGTAACATCTGTTTCTGAAACGACTGCTCCTATAATTTCATCATTACAATAAACTGGATTTGAATTAATTAATACGAATAAATCGGGGCGAGGCTGATGGAACTGAGCGACTATGCTTTTTCCATCATGTAAAGATTGTAAAATTTCCAAGTCTTTATAATCAAAAAAACGAGTAATCGGTTGCCCAATAATCTCATTATGGTTGACTGAAAATATTTTTTCAGCACCATCTGTCCAAGTTCGAACGCATTCTTTACTATCAATTACTGTAACAGAAGAGTCAGTTGTTTGTATTACAGTGTCATAAAATGACTGTAGTTCATTGTAGGACTTATAAAGAAATGGAATCATTTGCTGAGAAGTTATACAGCATATCGGCTCATCGTTTTCGTTAAGGATGATAACAGCTAATTCATAAGAAAAAGCGTCAATTAATGCAGTGAATGAGTCATCTACATAAATAATTGCGCAATTATATTCTTCTGTAGTAGAAGGGAGGTAATAAAACCTTTCGTTTATTTTCTTAATGCGATCAAGGCTACATGTATGATTGATTAAAACGCTTTCCAAAAATTCTTGTATAGTCGGAAATGAGAATTCCATAATGTCCTCCTGTTATGTATAAAAATTTTGACAGTGATAAAAAAATAATACACCTATTTACTATGAATTTAAAATATTTTTACAAATAAAAATATTTTTTATAAAAATTGTATATGTACAGAATTGGCACGTCAATTGCATAAAAAGAAAGTGAGAGGGCTAGGAAAGGAGGAGTATATTGTGAGGCACTGCGACGTTTTAATTATAGGTGGTGGAATAATAGGGTGTTCTATCGCTTATTACACTTCAAAATACGGAAGAGACGTAACAATCATTGAAAAAGGGGAATTTGTCAGCGGGACGTCTTCACGGTGTGATGGGAATATTTTGGCCATTGATAAAGACCCGGGATTTGATAGTCAAATGTCTTTAGTAAGTCAAAAATTAGTAACTGATTTAAGTGAAGAATTAGAGCATTCATTTGAATATAGGGCACCAGGAAGTATTCTCGTATGTGAGTCAGACGAAGAGATGGAAGCTGCGCAGCAATGGGTAAATCGGCAAAAAGAAGCTGGATTACCGTTTCGAATGCTTGATAGGCAAGATATAAGAGAAGAGTCGCCTTTTTTTGCTGATGATTTATTAGGCGGTTTAGAATGTGCGACGGATTCAACTGTGAATCCATATCTCCTTGCTTTCTCGCTTCTGTCAGAGGCACAAAAGTTTGGCGCAAAAGCCTTTAAGCAGACCGAAGTAAAGAGTATGAAAATAGAGACGAATGGTTCATTTGTTGTAGAAACTACGAATGGTACTTTTACAGCAAAACAAGTTGTAAATGCAGCCGGTGTGTGGGCTCCTAAGGTTGGTCAGATGTTAAATGTAAATATACCAATTGAACCGAGAAAAGGGCATATTATTGTAGCTTCAAGGCAACAACACGTAGGATGCCGTAAAGTAATGGAATTCGGTTATTTAATTTCTAAATTTGGCGGAAAACGAAAAGTGGATACTTTAACTGAAAAATACGGGGTTGCGCTCGTATTTGAGCCTACTGAAAGTCAAAATTTCTTAATTGGTAGTAGTCGTGAATTTGTAGGATTTCATACGAGGATAAATAATGAAGTCATTAAATGTATCGCAAATAGAGCAATTCGCTTTTATCCGAAAATGGCAGATATGATGGTAATTCGTTCTTACGCTGGTTTACGTCCGTGGACAGAAGATCATTTACCGATTATTTCACGAGTGGAACATATTCCGAATTATTTCATTGCCGCTGGACATGAAGGTGATGGGATTAGTCTTGCAGCAGTTACTGGAAAAGTAATTGAAGAGTTATTAAATGAAAAAGAGACAATTATTCCTATTGAACCACTTCGTTTGAGTCGTTTTACAGAAAGGGTGTTAAACGGATGAGGTCACAAAGAGTCTTTACGACGATTGATACACACACAGGTGGGAATCCAACGAGGACATTAATTAGTGGACTTCCAAAGTTGATTGGAGAGACGATAGCAGAGAAGATGTTACATATGAAAAAGGAGTATGATTGGATTCGAAAATTGTTAATGAATGAACCGCGTGGTCATGATGTAATGTCAGGAGCATTATTAACAGACCCGTGTCATCCTGAGGCTGATATAGGTGTTATATACATAGAGACAGGTGGATATTTACCGATGTGTGGTCACGATACAATCGGTGTATGTACAGCGTTAGTTGAATCAGGTTTAATTCCGGTAGTTGAACCGATTACTTCTTTAAAACTAGATACACCGGCTGGCTTAGTTGAAGTAGATATTGCTGTTCAAGATGGAAAAGCAAAAGAAGTATCTTTCTGTAACATACCAGCTTTTTTATTGGAAAATATTACTGTACAAGTGAAAGACATTGGAACTATAGAGGCTGATATTGCGTATGGAGGGAATTTTTATGCCATTATTGATGCGAAATCAGTAGGTCTAGAATTAGTACCAGAAAATGCATCTACAATCATCGATAAGGCGATTCATATAAGGAACACAATTAATGAGAAGTTTGAAATCACTCATCCAGAGTATTCGTTTATAAGAGGATTAACACATGTTGAATTTTATACAGATCCTACTCATGAATGTGCGCATGTGAAAAATACAGTTGTTGTACCACCAGGCGGAATAGATCGATCTCCATGCGGTACAGGAACATCTGCGAAGCTAGCTGTATTATACGCTCAGAAAGAAATCGAGATTGGTGAAGAGTTCATTCATGAGAGTATCGTTGGTTCTTTATTTAAAGGATATGTCATGGATACGACACATGTTGAAAATATTGAAGCTGTCATAACGAAAATTACGGGATCAGCTTGGCTTATGGGTATGCATAGATTTTTTTACAATGAAATGGATCCACTTAAAGAAGGATTTTTGCTAATTCCGCCGATGGAACATGAAACGGAGGATATAAAATGAACATTCAAAAAATGTATACAGCAGTAGACGTACATGTAAATGGCGAGACATTTCGTGTAATGAAAGACGTACCATGCAAATACTACTACAGTTTGGAGCAATTAAATGAACAATTTTCAGGTGAATTAGCAGAAGAGATGAAGCTTTTATTAAATGAACCACGTGGTTTTATCGGTTTGAATGGGTGTATTGTCGTTCCATCTATCCATAATGAAGTGGATGCAGCTGTATTATTTTTTAATCATGAAGGTTCGATTCCGCTTCATTATGGAGGCATTGTTGCAGTAATAACGATGTTACTCGAAAGTGGTTATTTAAAAAAGAGAGAGTCCAATCAATATAAAATTGAAACGTTATCTGGAATATTTTTAGTTCATGCGTATGTAGAGAATGATGAAGTTATATCGGTTTCGTTTGAAAGCAAACTATGCTATATGATTGAGGAAAATTTACAGGTTGGTAATGTAAGTTATTCTCTCATACAAGCAGATAAAGTATATGCAGTTGTAGAGAAAGGTGCGTATTCGCCAGAAATTCGCATGGAAAACATTTCTGAATTGAAAAGATGGGGAGAAGCTACACTACAGACTATACAAAAACAGTCGCTAATAAAAAGGCTTATTTTAGTAGATCCTTCGCAAAAAGAAAAGAACCATATAAAATCGATTACATTTCATGAAGATAACTTTATCGTACGTTCGCCAGGTTTTGTTTCTACTATTGTTTCCTATGTTCATGCGTTATTTAAAAATGATTATATGGCGGATAAACCTTTTAAAAATGAAAGTATATTTAATAGTTTTATAACTGTGGAGAAAGTGAAGAAGGAGGAACTAGGATACATTTTCCGTTTTGAAAGTAGAGGGTTTATTACAGGGATGCAGACATTTCTATTAGACCCTACGGATCCGTTTCCGGCAGGTTTCTTATTAAAATAAAATGTGATAGGGAGAGATAAATATGCAAAAAATTAAAGGGGCATTTCCAGTATTAATAACACCGATGGATGAATTTCAGGAAATTAATTGGGATGGGGTAAAGCAAAATGTAAATTACTTTATCGAACAAAACGTTGCAGGTATCATCATTAATGGAAGTACAGGAGAATTTGTAAGTTTATCAAAAGAAGAACGATTTAAAATGGTAGCAACCGTGTTGAAAGAAATTGATGGCCGTATTCCAGTTATTGTTGGAACTGCAGCAGAGACGACGAAAGAAACAATTGAATATACGAAACATGCAGAAGCGCACGGAGCGGATTGTGTGTTAATTATAAACTCTTACTATTGTAAACCGAAGGAAGAGGAGATTTATTTTCATTTTAAAGAAATCTCAAACTCTGTAAATATACCAATTATGTTATACAATAATCCATTTACTTCTGGTGTTGATATGAGTACAGAGCTAATGCTCCGTATTGGAAAAGAGTGTGGAAATGTTACACATATTAAAGAATCTAGCGGAGATATTCGAAAAGCGAGAGATTTAGTAAGACAAAGTGAAGGGGCTTTCCAAGTCTTCTGTGGTTCTGAAGATTTAGTTATGGAATCATATTTAGTTGGTGCCTCGGGATGGGTTTCAGTAGCAGGAAATATTGTTCCCGGTCTCGTTACAAAAATGTATGAGCATTTTCAAAATGGTGAATTAGAAAAGGCGTGGGAAATAAACGATGCTATTTTACCACTTTGCGAGTTTCTTGAAGGATCAGGGAAATATGTTCAAATCGTTAAACGTTCTATGGAATTACATGGGCAAGCGGGAGGACCTTCTCGCTATCCAAGACTAGGGTTAACTGTAGAAGAAGATCAAAAGCTTCAAACGATTTTATCAAATATTGCAGCTCATGCAGCTGTTTAAATAAGGAGGAGAACATAATGTTAAAGACAAATATTGAGCTGAAACCAAAAGTGGAAGCGTTTTTAAATGAAGAAATTAAAATGTTTATTAATGGCGAATTTGTTTCTGCTATTGGCGGAAAGACGTTTGAAACGTACAATCCAGCAACAGAAGAGGTTCTAGCAGTCGTATGTGAAGCGCAAGAAGAGGATATTGATGCTGCAGTAAAAGCGGCAAGATCTGCATTTGAATCTGGCCCGTGGGCAGAAATGGCTACTGCTGAAAGAGCGCATCTTATTTATAAATTAGCAGATTTAATTGAAGAACATAGAGAAGAATTAGCGCAACTAGAAGCTTTAGATAATGGAAAGCCATATCAAGTAGCACTTGATGATGATATTTCAGCGACTGTAGAAAATTATCGTTATTACGCAGGATGGGCTACAAAAATTATTGGGCAAACAATCCCGATTTCAAAAGATTACTTGAATTATACGAGACATGAACCTGTTGGTGTTGTAGGACAAATTATTCCGTGGAATTTTCCGCTTGTTATGTCTTCTTGGAAAATGGGAGCTGCACTGGCGACAGGTTGTACGATTGTATTAAAGCCAGCAGAGCAAACGCCTTTATCTTTACTATATACAGCGAAACTCTTTAAAGAGGCTGGATTTCCAAACGGCGTTGTAAACTTTGTATCAGGCTTTGGTCCTGAAGCAGGGGCTGCAATTGTAAATCATCATGACATTGATAAAGTTGCTTTTACAGGATCTACTGTTACAGGAAAGTATATTATGCGTCAATCTGCAGAAATGATTAAGCATGTAACGTTAGAGCTTGGCGGAAAATCACCAAATATCATTTTAGAAGATGCGGACTTGGAAGAAGCGATAAATGGTGCATTCCAAGGTATTATGTATAATCACGGTCAAAATTGTAGCGCAGGATCACGTGTATTTGTTCATCGTAAACATTATGAAACTGTAGTAGATGCACTTGTGAAAATGGCGAACAACGTAAAACTTGGAGCAGGTATGGAGAAAGGAACGGAAATGGGTCCACTCGTATCTAAGAAACAACAAGAGCGTGTGTTAAATTACATTGAGCAAGGGAAGAAAGAAGGTGCTACAGTTGCGGCTGGTGGCGAACGTGCGCTTGAAAAAGGTTATTTCGTTAAGCCAACTATATTCACAGATGTTACAGACAATATGACAATCGTTAAGGAAGAAATATTTGGACCAGTTGTTGTCGTACTTCCATTTGATTCGACAGAAGAAGTAATTGAACGAGCGAACAACTCATCCTATGGTCTTGCTGCGGGTGTATGGACGCAAAATATCAAAACGGGTCATCAAGTAGCAAATAAATTAAAAGCAGGAACAGTGTGGATTAATGATTATAACTTAGAAAATGCAGCTACACCATTTGGTGGATATAAACAATCTGGTATTGGCCGCGAATTAGGTTCATATGCGCTTGATAATTATACAGAAGTGAAAAGTGTTTGGGTAAATATAAAGTAATAGGGCGTTTTACTGATAAAAATTGAGGGATGAAATAATGAAAGATGCGGACAACTAGAAAGTTTGATAATAGTTGTCCGTTTTTTTTATATACAAAATTGCTTTTCCAAAGAATGATAAGGGGGATTTGGATGGAGAATTTAGTAGAATGGTTAGTAGGGCAAGTGTGGAGTATCGGTTTAGTTGTTTTTGCATTAGGGGCAGGCGTATATTTCACGATTGCAACACGCTTTTTGCAAATCCGTTATTTTAAAGAGATGATTAAACTATTATTTGAAGGAAAGAGTTCAGAGACGGGAATATCATCTTTTCAGGCATTTTGTTTAGCCTTATCAGGAAGAGTTGGAATTGGTAATATTGCAGGGGTAGCGACAGCAATTGCTTTCGGCGGTCCTGGAGCTGTATTTTGGATGTGGGTAATGGCTTTGTTAGGGGCAGCGAGCGCGTTTGTAGAATCAACATTATCTCAAGTATACAAAAGTAAAGTAGGGAATGAATATCGCGGCGGTACTCCATATTTCATTGAGAAAGGTTTGAAAATGAAATGGTTTGCAGTCATTGTAGCAGTAGTTGTAACACTTTCATATGGCGTGTTATTACCAGGTATTCAATCTAGTAGTATCGCAGTTGGATTTGAAAACTCTAATGGTATTAGCAAATATATAACTGGTATATTTTTAGTCATGTTACTAGCAGCAATTATTTTTGGTGGTGTAAAGAGAATTGCTGGCGTTTCTCAAATGCTTGTTCCATTTATGGCAATTGGTTATGTAATTGTTACATGTATCATATTAATTGCGAATGTAACGGAGATTCCAAGGATGTTTGCTTTAATTTTCTCTAGCGCATTTGGTGTAAATGAAATGTTTGGTGGAATTGTTGGTGCAGCTATTGCATGGGGCGTAAAACGCGCTGTATTTTCAAACGTTGCTGGTGTCGGAGAAGCGACGTATAGTTCGGCGGCTGCTGAAGTATCGCATCCCGCAAAACAAGGATTAGTTCAAGCGTTTTCCGTATATATCGATACAATTGTCGTATGTACAGCGACAGCTCTTATGATTTTAATAACAGGTATGTATAATGTTATACCTGAAGGGAAAACCGCCATTGTACAAAACATAGGAAATGTGGAAGCTGGTCCAATTTATACACAACAAGCAGTTGAAACTGTGATAACAGGGTTTGGTCCAATATTTATTTCAATTGCGATTTTCTTTTTTGCATTTACAACGTTACTCGCTTATTACTATATCGCTGAAACGACACTTACTTATTTAGATCGTCAACTGAAGTATGGCTGGTTAAAACCAGTTTTAAAATTTGGATTTTTAATTATGGTTTACATCGGTAGCGTTGAATCAGCGTCGCTTTTATGGAATCTTGGAGATTTAGGAATCGGTAGTATGGCATGGTTAAACTTAATCGCAATCTTACTTTTAAGTAAAACCGCATTAAAAGTGTTAAAAGATTATGAAACGCAGAAAAAAGAAGGGAAAGATCCAGTATTTAATCCTAAAAATGTGGGGATTGAAGGATTAACATTTTGGGAAGAAAGAAGTAAAGAGGTTGAAAGAAAAAGTTCTAGAGAAAAAGTTATTGTAGATGATAATTTAAAATTATAACTTAAATTAACTAAAAATTCTTGATTTAAAAGAAGGTATATTGCCTCCATTTCATCACATACTACAATAAGTATGGATAATATGACTGGAGGGAATAAGATGGAACATGAGCAACATAGTTCGATAAATGATATTCTACATCATTATAAAGAAGGTATAGGTAGTTTTACAAATCAAATTCCTGAAATCGCTGAGACATATAATGCGTTCACGCAAGCTTGTTTTCAAGAGGGTTCTTTAACAAAAAGAGAAAAACAACTTATTGCATTAGGAATTAGTTTAGCAACGCAAGATGAGTATTGTACAATTTATCATACAAAAGGTTGTCTTGATCAAGGATGTTCGGATAAAGAGATTCTAGAAGCATGTGGTGTTTCAGCAGCATTTGCTGGCGGAGCTGCGATGAGTCAAGCGGTAACTTTAGTGCAAGAGTGTTTAACAGAATTGAAAAATCAAAAGCATTGAATAAAAAAACGTTTTAAACTTTATGTTTAAAACGTTTTTTATGTGAAATTAAATTTGAGTATAAAAATTATCTAGGATGGGTTCAATTTATGGTTATACAATAATGGGAGAATTTTAAATTTAGTAGGAATGAGAAATAACAACTATTTATTTAATTTTAAGGTTTTGTAAAAAGCTTCAATTGCTTCATATAATCAATGGCTTTTGTTTTATTTTTCTGTTTAGAAACATAATGTGCCTCATTAAAATCTCTATATTAACTGTTAACTATTTCTTCAGAAAGAGCACCGTCAGAGATAGCTCTTTTAACCGCGCAGTTTGGTTCGTTTGTATGTGAACAGTTAGAAAATTTACATCTCATAGAAATCTTTTTTATATCTTCATATCCAAATTCAAAATTCCCCTCAAGGTTTATCAAGTCAAATCCTATTTTACTAATAAGAAATCCCTCCATTTTTGAAAGAGTCTTTTAGAAACATAAATACAAATTTTATCGTTTTCAATTTGTATTTACTTTAATATTCTATATCTTCATAAATAGATTTTTCTACATCAGGAAGAACTGTGTATATACTCTTACCGATTAAAGCTTCTAATTCTTTCTTAATCGCATAAAACCCTTTCCAATGTAAAGATGTATGAGATGTTGTACCATGACGCAAACCAACAGAAATTAATCTTCTTTCCAGCGTAGTAAAGCCATCCGCATCAGCAAGAGCGTCACAAAGAGTAATTACTTTATTGTATAAGTCGTAGTTACAATGTTCATTTAATATTTCAACTAATCGGCTTCTCATATGGTCAGGAACGAGACTCCATTCTGCTGCGATATCTATATGTTCATTTTTGCATGGGAATGAGTGTGTCACACAAATAACAGCGTTTCCTGTATACCCTAAATCATTCATATACATATAACCATCATAGGAATGAATGACCGATTTGGTAAAACCTTTGTATCTTCCGATATCATGCAAAAGGGCAGCGTTATATGCTATGTCAGCATCTAGCTTGTACCCTTTTTTTATAAGTTCTATAATTATGTTTTCAGTTGCATGAGCAACATGTAGTGAATGTTCAAACCAAGGGCCCGGGTTTTGTTCATATGCCCATTCGAGTAATTCTTTTGCGTACATTCTATCTAATATATATTTCATATCGTTATCCTTTCACAAAAAATCATATCTTAACTATAAATTCCTCTTATTATTTCATTATTCCTTCTTTAAAAATTGTTACAATGAAACAAAAGGGGGAAAAGTAATGCGAAATTTAGTAATTGAAGAAATTAAGAAACTAGAAAATGATATAGAAGAACTTTCGAAACTTTTGAAAATGGTTGTAAATGATGGGGCATCAATTGGTTTTTTGCCTCCACTGGAACAAAAAGATGCAACAAAGTATTGGCAAACAGTATTAGCGCCAGAAGTGATATTGTATGTGGCTAAAATAAACAACGAAGTAGCAGGGAGTATTCAATTACAATTAGTTACTAAGCCTAACGGAATTTATAGAGCTGAGATTTGCAAATTAATGACTCATCCAAACTTTAGACGAAACGGTATTGGACGATCGCTTATGCAAAAAGCAGAGGAACGAGCAAAGCAAGAAAACAGGTCTCTTTTAGTATTAGATACTAGAGAAGGAGATCCTTCCAATAAATTGTACAAATCACTAGACTACCAAGAAGTTGGAACAATACCAGGGTATGCAATTTCTCCGAATGGAAAGTTAGATGCTACGGTTCTTTATTATAAAAACATTTAAGTTATAATCAAACGGGGAGAGTGCTTAATTATTAGTAAGTGAATAATAAACGACTATTTTTAACACCGTCTATATTTTTCTGGCGGTGTTAAAATAGTTAATTATAATCTAATTAACGCACTAAATGAATTTGAGAAAGTTTTTAGAGGGTTCTTTTAGTAATGATTCTCGTCTTATAATAAATGTAGAGAAGATGACTAGCCGACTATAGTTATTTTCGCTTTATTATGGGAAGGGGATGAAAGAATGAAAAAGAATAGTTTACAAAAGATGAAGAAAGTTATTTTAAGTGGTGGCGTATTACTTACGGGATTATTAACATTTGGGTTTTCAGAAAAGGCTTCAGCTCATGGATATGTAGAATCACCAGCGAGCCGATCTTATTTATGTAAGCAAGGTGTAAATGTAAATTGTGGACCAATTCAATATGAACCACAAAGTGTAGAAGGGATAGGTGGATTTCCACAACTAGGACCTTCTGATGGACAAATTGCAGGGGCTGGTCATTTTCCCGCTTTAGATGTTCAAACTGTAGATAGGTGGAAGAAAGTTACGTTAAATGGCGGGACGAATACATTCAAGTGGAAACTAACGGCTCCTCATAGTACGAAAGAGTGGAAATATTATATTACGAAAAAAGGTTGGAATCCAAATAAACCTTTGACGCGATCAGATTTAGATTTAGTGCCATTCTATGTAAAAAATGACGGTGGAGCTAGACCAGGGACAACAGTAACGCACGAAGCAAATGTACCAACTGACCGTAGTGGATACCATCTTATTTTAGCTGTTTGGGAAATTGCAGACACTGGAAATGCGTTTTATCAAGTTATAGATGTAAACCTTTTGAATAATGGCTTATCCTCAAATTTTGCTTTTAACAATGTAGTGCAAGCTCCTACACTATTTTAATTGAAACATACATTTCGATCATCTAATTCATTTTAGATGATTTTTTTTATGAAAATGATGAAAAATATAGAAGAAAGTGCAATTATTTATAAAAAAATATGCTTTAAATATTGTCATATTTGCTTCTTTAAGATATCCTTTTCATGAAGAGGTGGAAAACATGGAAAAAGTACTAGTTTTCGGGCATAAAAACCCAGATACAGATGCAATTTGTTCTGCAATTGCTTATGCAGAATTGAAAAAAGAATTAGGAATGAATGCTGAGCCTGTACGTTTAGGCGAAATCAGCGGTGAAACTCAATTTGCGTTAGACTATTTTAAAGTAGAAGGACCGCGTTTTGTTGAGACAGTAGCAAGCGAAGTGGACAACGTTATTTTAGTTGACCATAACGAGCGTCAACAAAGTGCTAACGATATCGAATCAGTTCGTGTGTTAGAAGTTATTGACCATCACCGTATTGCTAACTTTGAAACAAGCGATCCTATATACTATCGTTGTGAGCCAGTTGGCTGTACAGCTACAATCTTAAACAAAATGTACAAAGAAAATGGCGTAACAATTCGTAAAGAAGTTGCAGGTTTAATGTTATCTGCAATCATTTCAGATTCTTTACTATTCAAATCTCCAACTTGCACAGAACAAGATGTAGCAGCTGCTCGTGAATTAGCGGAAATCGCTGGTGTAGATGCAGATAACTACGGCTTAGAAATGTTAAAAGCTGGTGCTGACTTAAGCGGAAAAACAATGGAGCAATTAATCTCTCTTGATGCTAAAGAATTCCAAATGGGTAATGCGAAAGTTGAAATCGCACAAGTAAACGCTGTTGATACAAACGACGTTCTTGTACACCAAGCGGAACTTGAAAAAGTAATTTCTGCAGTAGTAGAAGAAAAAGGTTTAGACCTATTCTTATTCGTTGTAACTGATATCTTAACTAACGATTCTGTCGGTCTTGCGATCGGTAAAGCAGCAAACGTTGTTGAGAAAGCATACAACGTATCACTAGAAAACAATACAGCTACTTTAAAAGGTGTTGTATCTCGTAAAAAACAAATCGTACCAGTATTAACAGAAGCATTCCAAGCTTAATCGTATTGCGTACAGATGAACAGTAAGGACAAGTAGTCAGATTGGCTATTTGTCCTTTTTTATTTATAATAAGCAGAAATTTTTAACTTTTAAACAGTCGCATTGTGTATGCTTAATGATATGGAAGTATTGAAAAGTAAATTACAGGGGCTTTTTGAAAAAATATTGCATCTGTTTCAAAATTAGAGAGCTGGATTTCGGAGGAACTGCGTTTAAACGCTGAAATACAGATGTTGCGTTTAACTTTTTAGAAGAAAGGATATAAAGTTTTGATTAACGAATTAAAATAAGGATAGCGTTAGCTATCCTTATAATCGTTTATTCGTAAGATTTTTTCTTGTTTATATAAAATGTGATTATCGTAGTAATGAAGAAAATAGGTATCGCATACACTTGCCCAACAAATAACTTCCAGCCGACATAATTATAGCCTTCAGATGCTGGGATGATAACGGAAATAACGCAAACGATAAAATAGACTAATAGTGCAGGAATAATATTTTTCATTTTTATGAACCTCCTTTATTGTTTTATTAATACATACTTGCATTATAATTTAGTTTCATTATTTTGAAGAAAAAATGAAAAATTTTTTATGGTATTATAATATTTGCAATGAGAGTAATCTATAGTACGCATATGGTAAAATGTGTAATTTTAACTTTCAGAATTATTATATAGTATCTCGAGAAAAAAATGTACAAAATAACGAATTTTATTTACCAAAGTAAAGGGAGTAGAAATATATATGAAAAGGCTATGTATAATTCCATGCGGAAAAAAGAAAATTTGGGATAAACATTCAGACTACGGACCGATGGAAGCAAAAGATGTATATATTAGTCCGTTCGGAAAAGCATGTCAGGCGTACGCAACTATGTTTTTCGAAAACTGGGTTATATTATCAGCGAAACATGGATTTTTAAGACCAAGTGATATTGTATTAGAAAACTATGATCTTGCATTTGATTCAAAAAGCGATGAGGTAATAAGTATAGAGCAATTACAAAAACAGATGGTAGATAAAAGTTTACTACAGTTTGACGAAATCGTCTTACTAGCAGGGAAGAAGCATAAAAAAGTAGTGACAAAGTTATATCCAGAAGAAATGATTACATATCCGCTAGAGGGGTGTAAAGGAATTGGGTATATGTTGCAGAGGTTGAAAGAAGCTGTGAAGGAAAGGGAGGAAATATAGGTGTAGTTTCAGTGATTTTAAACTCTATTTATTTAGGGAGCTGAAAAGTAAAATAGAGTTTTTAGGCATCGCCGAAAGGGTGATGCTTTTTTGTTCGTGTCGTCATTCATGTAAAAGTAATTTAGAGAATAAATCATTCGATTTATGAAGCGATAGCTTTTTTATATCGAAAACAAATTGCATCACTTTTAGAAAATATAGGACGTATGGGCACAGTTAAGATTGTAAGTGGGAATAGCAATAAGACAAGTTTTGAATAAGATATTAAGAAAGGAGATGTTGATGAATAATGGCTAGATATAGTTTGCACGGAGGACACAATAGTATTGTTCAAGGTGCTAATTTCGGGAATCGGAAAGAACACGTTCTAGATAGGCAAGTTAAAGATGCCGTGGCGGCTAAGTTAAGAGCCCTAGGACACACGGTTTATGACGATACGGACGAGGTAGGGGCAACTCAATCGCAAAATTTAAATAATATCATTCGGAATAGCAATTCCCATGCTGTGGATTTAGTTATTTCTTTTCATCTTAATGCAAGTGATGGAAATGGACAGGGTGTTGAGGTTTTATATTATGATCAGAAAGATTTGGCGGCTAAAATCTCAGCTCAACTAGCAAAAGATATTGGATGGCGTGATCGAGGTGCGAAACAACGTACAGATTTAGCGGTATTAAATGGAACGAAGGCACCGGCTATTCTTATTGAATTAGGGTTTATTGATAATGAATCCGACATGGCAAAATGGAATGTTGATAAAATCGCTAATTCTATTGTATTTGCTCTTACAGGACAAACTGGAGGAGGTGCAGCGGATTTGCTCAAAGTAAAAACTGGTGGTGTAGCATTTAGTAATTTACAAGATTTGGCTCAAGCTATGGTTGATGCGGGTATTGATGGACAAATTGTCGTTCAAAAAGATGGCATTGGTTATGCTATAACGAATGGCTATCCGTCCGGGAATATCGATAAATTTACAGCTTGGTTAGATGTACGTAAATGGTACTATGAGTACGTGAGATAAAACGAAAATTGGTTTGATTAAAAACTAAAAATTGTCTTATTTTTAGTTAACAAGTATATTAAGTAACTATAAAAATATGGACAATTTATATGTAAATTAGTACACAAAACCACCTGTCAGAAAGGTGGTTTTATTTATCAAGCTATTTGCGGGAAGTAAAATTCTTACCTCAAAATTCGGATGAAGCTAAGAAATTAGGTGGGAATTACACTGCTCGTAGCCTCCTACTAATTATCGTTTCACTTTATATAGTTTAGAGTTTTGTAAATCTTTACTTATTAAACCCGTAATAATATTTTGTTTTCTCAATACATAAGCCGAATTTTAAATTATTACCCAATAATATAATACCTCTCATACTATTTATTAGTTGATAATAACAAAAAAACAAGCTTTGAATATAATAATGAAAAAGGAGATGTTAAATAATGGGTTATATTGTAGATATTTCGAAATGGAATGGCGACATTAACTGGGATATCGCAGCACCACAATTAGATTTCGTAATTGCACGTGTGCAAGATGGTTCAAACTATGTAGATCCTTTATATAAAAATTATGTACAAGCAATGAAAGCAAGGAATATTCCGTTTGGTAATTATGCGTTCTGTCGTTTCGTTTCAGTAGAGGATGCACGGATAGAAGCAAGAGACTTTTGGAACCGTGGTGATAAAAATGCAACAGTTTGGGTAGCTGACGTAGAAGTAAGAACAATGAACGATATGAGAGCGGGTGCACAAGCTTTTATTGATGAATTACGCAGATTAGGAGCTAAGAAAGTCGGTTTATATATTGCTCATCATATGTATGCTCCATTTGGAATGGAAAATGTCAATTGTGATTTTGTATGGATTCCTCGTTATGGTGGTAACAAACCGGCGTATCCATGTGATATTTGGCAATACACAGAGACAGGCAATGTGGCTGGTATCGGCAAGTGTGATTTAAATAAGCTGATTGGAAATAAGCCGTTAGCTTGGTTTACAAATCAAATTGTTGAGCCGATAAAAAAACAAGAAGGGGTTGGAATTATAGTGAATAAATATAGCAAAGTAGTTACTTATGAATTTGGTGTAAATTTAATTTCTGACATGATTCAAATGATGGATAAGCTTGGATATACTTCTAAAATAATATCTCGTGGAGATAACCAAGGGCTTGTGTATTTCGAAACAGATTATCGTCAAGGGAACGAACTGGACAAAGCAACTGCTTGGTTAGATATGAAAGGAATTAAATATTTTTATACAAAAGAGTAGTTTGCAAAAATAAGAGCCGTCATGTGACGGTTTTTATTTTTATTTAATCTTTTAACTCTACTTATAATATGGAGAAAATAGACTAATAAACAAGCCTTTGTATACTTTCAAACATAGAATATGATGAATTCTATCAAGGAGGAAGCATATTTATGAGAAATACTTGTCATTGTGGACATTTTCAAGATTGTAATAAATTTTGGGATGATTTAATGTTTGGGAGATGTAGATGTAAGCGCAATGATTTTCACGAGTGTTGTTGCAAAGAGAAACCGAAGTGTGAGTGTGAAAAATGTCATTGTAAAACAAAAGCGAAATGCCATTGTAGGCATGAAGAGGAAGGGTATTAATAATAAAAAAGAGTACGATGCGTACTCTTTTTTTGGGTGATTATATTCCATCTTGAACAGATTTCTTTACAATTACCCATTTGTCTTTCTTTTTAACCGTTATAGCTACATTAGTTCCATTAGATTCCTTATAAAAGATATATCCATTGTTTGAGTTTACATATGTAACTGGTTCACCTATGCAATCTCGCGAGCAGGATTTGTTGACTAGTTCAATTAAGGATAGTTCACTTGGATCGGTTTTACTGGCTTCTATAACAGCATCAAGGCTTGTTTTTCGATAACCTTGCAAGTTTATATGAAAAAGCTGCTCTATTTCTCCTGTAATGCTAGTGTTCATTACTTCTACTGAATTCTTTTTTTCTTGAAGAAAGCCGTTTTCATAAAGTAATTTTGTATAGCCAATCCATGCTATTAACACTAGCATGAAAAACATACCCGTCATTTTAAGTATTCGAAGTCGTTTGCTTATAATTGTTTCTGAGTATTTCATTCACTCTAATCCTCCAATGTTTTTAATTTAAAATATGCTTGGATACATACTTTTAGAAGAGGATGAAAGTTAATGAGTTTTTAATAAAAAAGAAAACATCCAGGGTTAGATGCTTTCTTTTTTTGGTATTTTTGGCTATCTGTTAGTTACTTGTTTCATAAGTGGTCTTATTTCTTTAACTGGTGGTTTCTTATCATAGGCATCAACGTAAGAAAAGTAATAGTTTAAGTTTCTTAGAAGACCTTTTCCTATTTTTGCACTTAAGAAAGGAAAGACTTGTCCGGTATAATCATCGAGAGATTTACAGTAATATTTTTCATCTAAATATATACTGTATTTACATGTTAGTTCTACTAAAGGATTCCCTTCATCATCAAATACTTCTTTAGAATCAATAATATCTATTAGTGCAAATTTTTCATTTAAGTAAACTTTCTTTTTTTTCTCGTGTTTATTTGTAAGTATAAAAACGAGACCAATCGCGTTAATCAAACTATTTCCTCCTATAAAAAACGGATATTAATAAAATATATCGATATAAGCTAAATGTAAAGAGGAGAGGTGAAATATCATGGAGAGAAAACTAAATAAGCCGATTGGTGAGAGCTGATAATCAGTGGGGGATGAACAAACCCCTCACTGATTAAAGTTTCACTTTATTGAAATACTTGCGGGAATTGTTTTACGATTGCGTTTGTTATCATGTCAGCCATTTCTAATGCTTCTTTTTCAATTTTATCGTAAAGTTTTACTCCTGCTTCATAATCTTTATTTAGGAAGGCAAGTGCTTCTGCTTTCGTTAGTGCTAAATGTTCATAAAACATTTTTCTAAATTCTTCTTTATCTATATATGGGTTGATTCTGTTAAGGAATTCAATAATTGCGTCACCATTAGCGTACCATTTTTTCTCTATAGCGGCCGCTGCATTTTGATTACCAGCTTTTGCGGCTTTAACAAGATCCGCTGCAATTACTAAGTGATCTTTAATTAATGCACTATATTTTTTCACTGCATCCTCACCGTAAAATGGTTCAAGTGATAGTCCCATATGTGTTGCGTTTTGTAGAAGTCGTCCAACAGTAACATTAACATCTGGTAAATTAAATACTATACTTATAATAGCCAATCTCGTCCAAGCGACGTGTTGTTCCCATAAAGAACGCATATACCCTTTTAAAAAATTCTCATTTTTACTAATTCGGTAGTTCCGTACGGATAAATCATAGTTTACATAAGGGTTATGGTAGGGGGAGTAATACGATTGCCAATAAGAATACATAAATAGTAACACTCCTTTGAACATGTATAACTCAAAGTATGATGAAGATTTATTTTTAGTTACGTGTCCTAGATTATTTTTAGGGAATTTGAAATGGAGAAATTCAATGAATGGTGTTGTGGTATATATGAATAAATTGAATATAAAGTAAAAGAGGGTCTGTAAGGGAAGTTGCAGACCCTCAAAAGGGTATTGCCGAGATGTCGGACTCGACTACGTAATGTTATCATAAAATTCTTTTGAAAAAACCTGGTAAATGTGTCCAAATGAAATTGGGACCTTCATACAGTCAAAGGGACCTGCTTCCCGCGGCAGGCCCCAATAACTAGATAATGTCGATGAGCAAAAAACTCATCTGGAGTACTTTTATAGTAACAAGTAAAATGTGTTTTGTGTATTGAGAAAGAAGAATTGCATAATTATATGTGAACAATTTAAATCCCAACAATTTATGATTATCATTAATTGTTGGGATCTAAATATGGTTATAAAATGGAGAAAAGACTTGGAAGTGAGATCGAGGTACACAGAAGTATGTAATCATGAAAAAGACCTGCTAATATAAGCAGGTCAACTTAAGGGGTTTATCCAACAGATTATTATATATGGTAACAACTGAATTGTAGTAAGTCTATACATTTAATATTGAGAAAAATTCTGTGAATGATATGTTTTTTGCACATATATTAACGTCTAAAAAGTTGAGAAAGAAAATTAAAAAGCTTTTTATAAGAGAATAATGGCTGGTACTTATAGTATGATTCATATTTCCACGCATCATTATTAGAGAATTGGAGTTTTTGTGTTTTCGTTTTTGCCTTGATGGAACTCATATTACGATGTTTCATATAGTAACCTCCTGAATTTATATGTATACGATTAGTAGTATTCAAGAAAGGGAAATAAAATGAACATTTAAATTGAAACTCTTTCTTCTTGTGTACTGGATTTACGTTATAAATGTTGTAAAACATATAAAATAATGATGCTAATTCATATTAAATAAGTGAAGAAACATAGAATAATGAAAAAACAATAAGCATCTAATCATCCCTTTCAAGTCGCATAAGTGATTGATATAATAGAAGTAGATGAAAGATAAAGAAAAGCGGGTGACTCTTTTTTGTTTACTAAAGCACAAGAACTTTTAGCGTCCTACTTTGGTTATTCTTCGTTTCGAAGAGGACAAGATGAAACAATTAAAAATGTACTAGATGGGAAAGATACGGTTTGTATTATGCCAACGGGTGGCGGTAAGTCGATTTGTTATCAAATTCCGGCATTAGTATTTGAAGGAACGACGTTGGTTATATCGCCTCTAATATCACTTATGAAGGATCAAGTAGATACATTGGTACAGAATGGCATTTCAGCTACATATATTAATAGTTCTATATCTATTGCAGAAGCAAATCAGCGAATTCAATTAGCGAAACAAGGACATTACAAGTTACTTTATGTGGCGCCTGAGCGTCTTGATTCGATGGAGTTTGTTGATCAACTTATTGATATGAAAATCCCTATGATTGCGATTGATGAAGCACACTGTATTTCACAGTGGGGACATGATTTCCGTCCAAGTTATTTACATATACATCGCATATTAGATTATCTTCCAGAAAAGCCGCTCGTATTAGCATTAACAGCAACAGCAACACCGCAAGTACGTGATGATATTTGTAACACACTTGAAATTAATCAAGAAAATACAATTATGACAACGTTTGAGCGTGAGAACTTATCGTTTTCTGTCATTAAAGGGCAAGATCGAAATGCATATTTGGCGGATTATATTCGTCAAAATCAAAAGGAATCCGGGATTATATATGCAGCTACTAGAAAAGTAGTCGATCAGTTATATGAAGATTTGATGAAGGCAGGTGTTTCTGTATCAAAATATCATGCTGGTATGAGTGATAGTGATCGAAATGAGCAACAAGAACTCTTTTTACGAGATGAAGTAAGTGTAATGGTAGCAACATCTGCATTCGGGATGGGTATTGATAAATCGAATATTCGTTACGTAATTCATTATCAGCTTCCAAAAAATATGGAAAGTTACTATCAAGAAGCAGGACGTGCTGGTCGTGACGGATTAGATAGTACATGTATATTGTTATATTCTTCTCAAGATGTACAAGTACAGCGTTTTTTAATTGATCAATCAACTGGAGAATCACGTTTTTCAAATGAACTTGAAAAATTGCAAAATATGACCGATTACTGTCATACAGAACAATGTTTACAATCATTCATTTTGCAATACTTTGGAGAAGAACCGAAAGAAGATTGTGGACGCTGTGGTAATTGTACAGACAATCGCGAGAGCATCGATGTGACAAGAGAATCACAAATGGTTTTATCATGCATGATTAGAACGAACCAACGCTTTGGAAAGCAAATGATAGCGCAAGTATTAACTGGGTCGAAGAATAAGAAAGTTATTGAATTTAATTTTCATACTTTACCAACGTATGGGCTTTTATCGAACCGTAGTGTAAAAGAGGTCAGTGAGTTTATTGAGTTTTTAATTTCAGATGAGTTAATTGCAGTTGAACATGGCACTTATCCGACGTTAAAAGTAACTGAAAAAGGGAAAGAAGTATTACTTGGTAAAGAGAATGTTTTACGAAAAGAACGAGTAGAGACAAGACAAATTGTTCAAGACCATCCTTTATTTGAAGTGCTTCGTGAAGTACGTAAAGAAATTGCACAAGGAGAAGGTGTACCTCCGTTCGTTATTTTCTCTGACCAAACATTAAAAGATATGTGTGTGAAAATGCCGCAAAATGATTCTGAATTGTTGACGGTAAAAGGTATCGGAGAACACAAACTTGTGAAATATGGCTCGCACTTCTTACAAGCAGTTCAGCATTTTATTGAGGAAAATCCAAATTATGCTGAAACGATTAAGACAGAAGTAGTTTCAGAGCGTAAAAAGTCAGGAAAAGCGTCCGCAAATTCTCATTTAGAAACATATGAAATGTATAAACAAGGTATTGATTTGAATGAGATTGCAAAAGAACGTAACTTATCAAGACAAACAATTGAAAACCATTTAATTCGCTGCTATGAGGATGGAATGGAAGTAGATTGGCAAAGCTTTGTTCCAGCAGAGTATGAATCTCTTATTGAAACTGCCGTTCAAAATGCAGAGGGTGGGCTGAAATCTATTAAAGAACAGCTTCCGAATGAAGTGAGTTATTTTATGATTCGTGCTTATTTACAAATAAGAAAGTAGAGACATATAAAGGGGATAAGAATTTATGTATCATGTGTTCGTTTATGGCACATTAAGAAGAGGACAAACGAATGCTCATTATATGCAAGGTGCAACATGCATCGCAGACAGAGCTTGGACATATGGAAAATTATTTGATACGAATGAAGGATATCCGGCCATGACTTATTCGATTGAAGAACAGGTGTATGGAGAAGTTTATGTAGTAAATGATGAGATATTGTGTAAGTTAGATGAACTAGAAGAATATACAGGTAATGCGGAGACTGATTTATATGATCGAATCACGCAAACAGTATATGTTGCTGATAGGGAAATTGAGGCATATGTGTATATCGCTCAGAATAAAAAGATGTTAAAGAAAGTGATAGACTCTGGTGACTGGCTTATGTATCAAAAAATATAATAAGGTAGTTTTAAAAATTGGAAAGCAGATAATGACGAATTCATTATCTGCTTTTTATTGTGTGAATAATTGTCGTTCTCTTTTTATTCTTATAGTTCTTAGTACGATTCCAATTCCGAGAAATAAAACAGTAGCAGCGACCCCGCTAGTAGGATTTAACCAAAAATCACTACTGTTTGTAAGAGTAATAATCCCTGTTATTGTAACTAAAACAGTAGGAACAGCATCCTCGATTGCATGCATGATAACACATGGCCAGACTGATTTTGTAAGTCTATATATTTCAACATACATAATTGACCAACAAACCATAAGGATACAGCCAGATAGAAGCATATTTAATCTTGAGATAGATTCAAAATATTCATTTGAAGAGCCTCCTTTACTTTTATTTATCCTACTATTTGTGGGCAGTAAAACGCCCATTGATTAAAGTCTTTAATTTTTACAATATTTGTTAATAGATAAATTAAATAGGAGACAAATAGAAAGTAGTATCTTTTGTATGCATCACTATACTATATGTGTATTTGTGTGATTTTGATGTTGCATGTTCTTTTTAAATTAGAAAGATGAAAAGTAAGTTTTTTCGGAAAATTTAAACGGAAACTATTGACTTTATGATTGGGTTTTTAATACAATGATACTTCGACTGAAAAATTAGAACGGACAGGAGGGAATCGTCGAAATGAGCAACATATTTGAAGATGAGTTACAAAAAATGAAGGATACTTTACATACGATAGATGAGCAATTGGATAAGCTTGAAAAAACCCCGGTTTATTATGGAGAAGATTTTAAAGAGCAAATTCTTGAAAGTATGAGGGAGTCTAATAGACAAAACTTACGTATTGGTGTGCAAGAGCCGTACTTTGGAAGGTTAGATTTTCAGGAAGATGGAAAAGAAGAAGTTATGCCGATTTATATCGGAAAAGTAGGGGTTTCGGATATGGACACGATGAAGCCAATCATTATTGATTGGCGGGCGCCTGTCGCAAGTATGTTTTATTCATTTACCGGTGGAGAAGAATTAGCATTTTATCAATCACCAGATGGGTTAGTAGAAGGTGATGTGTATTTAAAACGAAACATTTCCATTCGAAAAAGAGAACTTGAACGTGTTGTTGATACATATGTAAAAGGAAATGAAGATGTATCGCATGCCGATGATTTTCTTCTATATCGATTAGGTGAGAATAAAGATAATAAGCTAAAGGATATTGTTTCAACGATTCAATCGGAACAAAATGATATTATTCGAGCGGAAAGAAATTTACCATTACTTATTCAAGGGGTTGCAGGGAGCGGAAAGACAACAATTGCTTTACATCGCCTTGCTTTTTTAATTTATGAATATCGTGAACAACTAGAAGCAGAAAGAATGATCGTATTTGCGCCGAATAGTCTGTTTTTAGACTATATTTCGAGTGTACTTCCTGAATTAGGTGTAGGGAATATTAGTCAAACAACGTTTCCGGATTGGGCATTACGTACGTTAGATGATTCAGTGAAACTAAAGCAGACAGAAGAAAAATTGAAAGAAGCATTTTCAATTAATCGTGATGAAAAGAAGGTAATGCTAGGTAAATTAAAGGGTACGTTGGAATTTAAGACGTTTATTGAAGAGAGAATGATCCAATTTGAAAATGAGTTAGTTCCGACAAAAGATTTTGAGGCGTGGGATAGAGCGATTATTCCAGTAGAAGATATTAAAAAATGGATGCAAGTTGAATATAAACATTATCCTTTACAGAAAAGAAGAGAACGATTAGTAGGACGAATGAAGCGCTGGATTGAAATTGAACTTAAAAAATTCGGGGAAACAAACGAGAAAAAATTACTTAAAAAAGAAGCGACTAAGAGACTGAACGCATATATGAAGTTTTGGCCGAAAATGAGTGCTCTTTCACTGTATAGTTCAATAGTAAAAAGTAAAGAAATACTCGAGGTATTACCTGAAGAACTTGTTAAAGAAACAGAAAAGAGTTGTCGTAAAAAAGAAGTGTATGTAGAAGATTTACCAGCTTTAATATACATACATCATCGTATAACAGGGATTGAAATCGGGCAGAAGTTTCATCACGTTGTTATTGATGAAGCGCAAGATTTTTCGCCTTTCCAAGTTTATGTATTAAAAGAAATTACATTAGGTAATTCTTTCACTATATTAGGTGATTTATCGCAAGCGATTTATGATTACCAAGGAATTGAAGATTGGAATGCTTTTAAGGAAGTATTCCAAGAAACCGGTTATTATGAATTGACAAGAAGTTATCGTTCTACAAAAGAAATTATTGAATTTGCAAATGAAATAATTAAAAATGCAGAAATCTCAGTAGGACTCGCAACACCAGTCTTCCGCAGTGGAGAAGATGTGAAAGTAATTCATGCGGAAAATCAATTTACTGAAATTGTGAAGACGGTAAAACATTTGCAAAATGCAGATGTGAAAACAATTGCGGTAATCGGAAGAACAGAAGATGAATGCCGTGATATATATGTGGAATTAACAAATGCAGGATTAACGGTAAACGTAATTGAAGCAAACCAAAGTAAATATGAAGGTGGTATATCAGTAGTACCTGTCTATTTAGCGAAAGGTTTAGAATTTGATGCGGTGCTTTTAATTGATGTGGATGAAGAACATTACAAAGACACAAAACATGATGCAAAGTTACTATATGTTGGATGTACGAGATCACTTCATGACCTATGGATTTTCCATAGTGGGGAAGCGTCACCTTTAATTAAAGGATTAAAATAAAGTGAAACTATAATCAGTGGGGAGTTTTACTGCAAGCTAATGTGGGATAAATATAAAAAGAGGGTTTCTATTACTGTCTACTTAACAGGGAGATGACTATGAAGACCCTCTTTTTATATTGAAATTAATGTTCAATTTTAAACGAATAAAGCCATTAATATTAAATCTTGATAGCCTACCATCCAATTTTACACCCTTTGCTTTTCTACCCTCTTCAAAGAAGCCTAGATTCTTATATAACTGGATTGCACCTAGATTATCTTCCATTACCTCAAGACAAACTTTTTCAATCTTACTGTTATTTTTAGCCCAATTGATTAACGTTTCTAGAAGAGCTCTTCCAATACCATAATTTCGATATTCGGGTAGTATGGTCATCGCAAAAGCCCCTTGATGACTAATTTTTTCTTTGTTTCCGTTCTTAAAATCTATTGCACCGACTAACTTACCATCAACTTCAGCAATAAACTGTACATAATTTGGATTTTCATGATAAGCTTTTAACGTTTTTTGAATAGCATCGATACGCACCTTTTTTACATCCTCAACCGTACTTAGCATGTATGGAGCGTTTATTAAAGCTTTTGAAGCAGAATCTAGTATTCTTTCTGCATCCCGTTCTTTAGCTTCTCTAATTATTATTGTTTTTCCATCCTTAGATTTATAAGTAAAAACATTAGTTGATAAGATACTACACACACCCTTTCGGAATATAATTAGTTGAATTTTTTAACTATCGTGCAATTATTAAGTAAGAAAAAGTCGTATCACCTTTTTCTGCAATCGCTCTACTTCAACTTAATGACGATTATTTCAAATATTTTTAATTTTTACAAGGATTTATTCCGTTATATAGCCCGATTGTTGAATAACATGACTGGCGTTTTTTAAACAACTTTATTATCTCTGTACACGATGAATTAACGACTTGAGCTGTTGTGTAAATAATATACAATGACCTTTTCTAATTCCTTAGTTTGTTCTTTTTCCCGTACACGAACGGCATCTACTGGAATTTGTGTATGTTTTAACCAATCTAGAATAAGGTGTAGTTGTTCTTGTATTTGCCCAATGTTTTGCTCCTTTATGTTCTTATTCTGAATTCTATCAATTAATTGAAGCATATAGGGAAGTTTTTCTATACATTCACTTAAATCTCCGCAATAACCTGAAGGGAATTCATGTGTACCAAATTCTAAAGTATTGATGTAATTAGAAACTAGGTATATCATGGCTTCTTGTTCGGTATCACCACCTAATTCAATCGCTTTTCGAAGGGATTTTTCTAAATCGTCTTCTTTATTGCTAGAGTCCATATAAATTCCTATCCATCTAAAAGGTCTTGAATCAAATGGGTTGTTTTCTGTCCATCTATATAGAATGTCAATTAGAAAACTATTTAGTGAGAAAGTTAAGACCTCATCTTTTTCGTTTAATACATCTAAAATAGTAAACAGCGAAATGGCAAACTCTTCTTGATCTTTTGATTCCCATTTCTTTGCATTTGTAATAAATGTCTCTAAATGTTTAAAAGCTAATTTTCGAAGTCCCGCTTCGCGATGCTGACAGTAACAAATAAAATCATGCCAATGCTCAGTTGTATTCATATGTATAATAATAGTTTGTAATGCAGTGAGAGGTTTATCCATTATAAGTCCCCAATCTATTAAGCACGTGTTGAAAATTTAGTGTTATTATATCATTACATAAATTAAAGTAGGAAGAATTTAAGGTGGATTTTATTGGTCACGGGATCCAATCGATTGGTAATGTAGCGGTTCTAACAGGAGTCATTATTGACTTTGAAGATGAAACGTAAAAAAGTTATTATGTTTATCTGAATATTGAGGGAATACAAGAATTTTATTTATTTAATTTTCAGAAAAAATAGACTAAAACATTAATAAATGGTATAATTTCCTTGTTATTGGAATTAAAATGAAAATATTAGAAGAAAAAGGATAGGGTTGGTTTTAATGGGGGATTCTGATCACAAAGAAACAAAGGCAATATTAAAGTTATGGTTTATTTATATACCACTTGCATTTGGAGAATTTGTCTTTTCGAATATCATAGGTTATTTAAAAAAATAAAGATTTTGTATTTGAAAAACAATTAACCTAATTTAATTGTTTTTTTATTTTTCTCTAATAAACCAAACAAAAATAAAGATTTTGAACAAGATGAAGTTTATGAAGGAAATAACGTTGATTAGGTGCTGAAAACGGGAATTATTCAAGCATGGTAATTCACCGTTTTTATAGCTTCCTATAGTGAGATGTTATGTTCACATCATATGTATACGATATTTGTAACTTAATATAGCATTACTGGAACTTCAAAATTAGTAGTTAAGGTTGTTACCTTATAGAGTGTTATATATAACTTAGCTAAAAAAGCACAAATCATATAATTTGCGCTGTTCATTATCTGTTTTTTGGTAAAAAATTATAGTTTTTGTCACATTAATACTGTACGATACATAGTATAAAACACATACTGTATGACATATAGTAATGGAAATGAGGTGAGTGAATGGATACTTTATTAAATTCGTTAATTACTGAGTTAAGAAGAGGGACATTAACGTTAGCTGTTTTAAGTCAATTAAGAACGCCGCAGTACGGATATTCACTTGTCCAGTTATTAGAGCAATCAGGGGTTACAATTGATCAAAGTACTTTATATCCACTACTTCGCCGATTAGAAAAGCAGGAATTAGTGACGAGTAGTTGGGATAAAACGGAGAGTAGACCTCGTAAGTATTATGTTTTAAGTGATTATGGATTAGAAATATTTTTGCAGTTGAAAAAAGAATGGATAAAGGATTCGAAAGAACTTTATAACTTATTAAAGGAGGAGGAAGAGAATGAATTTAATTGATCTCTATATCCAAGAGGTTGCGAAGAGATTACCTGAAAAAAATCGTGAAGATATTACACTTGAACTAAGGTCAACTATAGATGATATGTTACCTGAAGATTATAATGAGAAAGATGTAAAGAGCGTTCTCGAAAAATTGGGGAGTCCGGTTTCATTGGCTAATGGTTATTTGGATAGACCGATGCATTTAATTGGACCACGTTATTTTGATGTATATACAACGTTGTTAAAAATGATTATACCAATCGCAGCTGTCATTGCACTCATATCAATGGTTGCAGAAAATTTTATAGGCTATAGTGGTGATCAAGCGGTATTAAATGTTATTTTACAATTGATAGGTAAAGGC
This sequence comes from Bacillus sp. EKM501B, assembly GCF_011800505.1. Classification (NCBI taxonomy): domain Bacteria; kingdom Bacillati; phylum Bacillota; class Bacilli; order Caryophanales; family Bacillaceae; genus Bacillus; species Bacillus sp. EKM501B. The sequence goes on from NZ_JAALFZ010000004.1 coordinate 130,829, forward strand.
ATTGGGGGAATTTTTGAAGTGGGCCTCCATGTATTTTTCTGGTTGACAGTTGTGTTTGTTATTTTAGAAAGAACAGATAAAGACAAAGGTATCGAGCCGTTGACGACAAGTTTAAAAAAATGGACACCAGATGATTTGAAAAACATCTCGTATATCCCAAAGAAAAAAGCAATCTCGAAGTTTGAAGTTTTTGGAGGTTTAATGTGGACAGCAGTTTGGGCTACACTTTACTTTTATGCGAATTATCTTGTTGGCGTATATAACGGTACGGCAAATGGACTGAAGTTTGTCTCGCCAACTTTTAATCAAGATGTTTTATTGCAGTACTGGCCAATCGTTGTAATTATGATCGTTTTTGAAATATGTATATCCCTTTATAAATTAGTGCAGGGACAATGGACGCAAAGATTGGCGATTGGGAATGCTATTCTTCAAATAGCTGGGACGATAGTATTCATTGTAATTGTAGTAAATCCACATGTATTTAACGCAGGGTTTATTATGTATTTGGCAAATGCATTTACTATTTCCTCAGAGGAGTTTAAAACGTGGCTCATTGGGGGAGGAATTTTCTTCTACATGTTATCTGCTGCAATAAATATATTTGATGGTTTCCGAAAAGCTAGTATTCGTATGTAGATAAAAATCGGAAATTTCGATAAAATAAAACTATTAAAAAGATAGTAAAATAAGGTGAACATGATGAAAGGAAGAAAATAATGATAAGGGAAGCAACGAAAAAAGATTTAGCATACATTTTAGATATTTATAACGATGCGATACTTTATACAACAGCTGTATATGCGTATAAACCTGTAACCCTTGAAAATAGAATAGATTGGTATGAACAAAAAAAGGCTGAAGAGTATCCAATTATCGTATATGAATTAGATAATAAAGTAGTAGGATTTGCGACATTCGGCCCATTTAGAGCGTGGCCTGCTTATAAATATTCAGTTGAACATTCTGTGTATGTAGATAAGGCATATAGAAAAAATGGCATTGGGTCTTCATTAATGAAAGAATTAATCAAAATTGCAAAGGAAAGAGAGTATATGACCTTAATTGCTGGAATTGATGCAGAGAATGAGAAAAGTATTGCCTTGCATCAAAACTATGGATTTGTTCATGCAGGAACAATAAAAAAAGCTGGTTATAAGTTTAATAAATGGCTAGATTTAGCTTTTTATCAGCTGGAACTTAACGGTCCTGAAAATCCTATAGAAGAATAAATATTTTTCGGTAGCAAGAAAAAATTCATGCTACCTTTTTCTTATTTTAATAGCTAATGAAAAGGTTTTTTACATTCAATGTTGAAATATTAGAAGTTAATATAACGATATAAAAAGAGGGATAGAAATGGAAACTGTTATAAATAAAATAAAAGAGGTACAATCTAATTATGTGGGAATGGCAATTTATTCTACAAAAAATAATCGTATAGTTGCTTCGTATAATAGTGAATTAAATATTCCGTTAGCATCAGCAGCAAAATTAGTCATTGGATTTGTAGTAACGCAAATGGTGAAGGAAAATAAACATAATTGGAATGATATACTTCATTACATTAAATTTAATCCACATGAAGATAGTGCGCAGTTATATCCGCATTTACAAGGAAGAACTTCTTTAACACTTAGTCAAGCGGTAGAGGTAATGATTGCTTGTCATGATAGTTACGTTGCACAGTCAGTTGTAATGCACTGTGGTGGATGGGATGCTGTGAAAATGTACGCACAAACGTACTTTTCAAAAATTCATATACAAGAGAATGCTAGAGATGAGAAAAATGTTGGAGAATTAAGTGAAGTTCTTGCCCTTTTCATACAAACCTTTCAAGGTTATAAATCAGAACCAGAATTATGGGAACCAATTATTAGCGGCATGGTAAGACAGCAAGGAGAGTATGAAGAAATTCCATATTATCATATAACTCATATGACAGGTGGATTACTCACAGCTACAATAAATATTGGTATTATAGGAATGTTTAACGAATTTCCACTTCTTTATGTGATTGGGGGAAAAGATTTACCGAATCGCCGTGAAAATAAAGAGGTAGATGAAGCTTTTGCAGTAGTTTTAAAGTACATATACAAAGAATATAGTGAAAGCATGCTAGGAGTGAGCGATTGAAAAGAAACTTAAAGACTTTAACAATCATTATTTTAATTTTAACGATTATTGCTCTTGAAGTTGGAATCGCCCTATATGATCACAATTTGTCATTAGATACAATTTACTTTGCAGCGATCCTTATTTGTATTGTATTGCTTTTTGGCACACGTGTTTCTGAAGAGAAAGAAAGTACATCGAAACGAGGGCGAAGAAAAATAGCTGTTATATTTTGGCCATCTATTTTATTGTCTATCGCTTGTTTTGCAGTTATAAATTACATAAGGGTAGGCTATGTCTCTGTACCAGGGATAATTGGCTTTTCATGCTTTGTTACATATGGTGGATTCGTTTTGATTAGTATTTTAAAGGGGAAAAATAAAATGTAGCTTACTAAGTTGAAAGGAAGCAATGTATATGAAACATATAGAGAACGGTACACGTATTGAAGGAGAATACATTAAAAATAAAGTCATTCAATATAATATGTCCATCTTAACAGATGAAGTAAAACAGCCGATGGAAAAAGTAAGCCTCGTAGTAAAAAATGAAGAAGGAAAAATATTTGGTGGTGTAACAGGTACGATGTATTTTTATCATCTTCATATCGACTTTTTATGGGTTGATAAATCAGTTCGTCATGACGGTTATGGTAGTCAACTGTTACATAAAATTGAAGAAATTGCGAAGGAAAAAGGGTGCAGATTAATATTGCTAGATTCATTTAGTTTTCAAGCGCCAGAATTTTATAAAAAGCACGGTTACCGAGAGTATGGTATCGTTGAAGATCATCCAAAAGGTCATAGTCAGCACTTTTTTGAAAAGAGATTATAATAATATTATGTATACTGATTGATGGGAGAAAGCATATGTACACGTATAAATTGCAACAAGAACAACCAATCTGTGCAGAAAAAATTAAGAAGCTTTATGATTCTGTCGGTTGGTGGCCAGAAAGAAAAGAAGTCGATATTGAAAAAATGTTAAAGAATAGTATAGCCATTGGAGTATGGGAAGAAAATGAATTAGTTGGATTTGCTAGAGTCGTTTCTGATGGTGTTTTTCGAGCATACATTGAAGATGTTGTCGTACATGAGAATGTAAGAAATAAAGGTATTGGAGAGAAAATGCTTACAATATTACTTCGAGAAATATCTCATATTAATATTGTTAGTCTATTTTGCGGAGAGAAGCTAATAAAGTTTTACGGTGAGCAGCAATTTCAAGCAACGAAGCAAATTGTGATGCATCGTAATCAAACAGGGAAAGAATAAGAGGTGCCAATTAAAATGAATGCAACAAGAGCGTACTGTTTATCGAAAAGAAAAGCGACAGAAGATTCTCCAGATGGCTGGAGTGCAACATGTATGAGGCTTAATAATAAAATATTTGCGATAGTAAATCATGAAGAAGGTGAAAAGGCTGCGATTACATTGAAGTGTGATCCAGAAGTCGCATTAAGAATAAGAGAAGATTATCCAGAAACAATTATTCCAGGGTATCATATGAATAAAAAACATTGGAATACCGTTTATATTCATAAGGGTATAGAGCAGGAGCAAATTAATAAAATGATTGATTGGTCGTATGATTTAGTACTACAATCATTTTCAAAGAAAAAGCAGCAGGAGTTAATGGATTAATATGTATTAGGAGTGTGTGTAATGAAAGATTCGATTAAAGATACGTATGATAAATTAGCGAGTACATATAAAGAAAATCTAGATTTCGCAAATCCATATAACAGTTATTATGAAAGACCGGCGATGATGGAGCTTATTCCAAAGGAACTAGAAGGAAAAAAGATATTAGATGCTGGATGTGCAGCTGGATGGTATACTTCTCAATTCATAGGAAGAGGAGCAAATGTTACAGCAATTGATGTAAGTCCTGAAATGGTAAAAGCAGCAAAAGAAAATATAGGAGAAGAAGCGACGTTCCTTTGTCATGATCTGCAAGAAACATTGCCATTTGAAGATAATACGTATGATGTGATTGTAAGTTCATTAACTCTTCATTATATAGAAAATTGGAATCAAGTATTTCAAGAATTTCGTCGTGTATTGAAGCCAGGTGGAGAACTTATTTATTCTATTCATCATCCTTTTATGGATTTCACAAAGTTTCCATGTGAAAATTATTTTGAAAAACAGTTATTAATAGATACTTGGGTTAAACCGAATATTACTATTGAAGTCAAGTTTTTTAGAAGATCATTACAAGACATACTAAATGAAACTACAAATTATTTTGTATTAGAAGAGATAGTGGAACCGAAGGCAATTGAAAAAATGAAAGAAGTAAGCGAAAAATCATATCATTATTTAAATATGAATCCACATTTTCTTATCATAAAAGCAATCAATAAATAGCTAGTAAAATAACTTTGTTTTACTAGCTATTTACAGTTTTACATTACATATTAGGAGACTTTAAAATGAATACGAAACGAAATAGAGTAGTATATGCACTATTTACTATAGTTGTTATTATTTTAGGTCTTAGCTCAAGAAAGTTTGCTTTTGCACTACCACATCTATTAAATGATTATTTAGGTGATGCATTATGGGCATTAATGATTTTCACTGGCTTTGGATTTTTGTTTCCTAAAACAGAGACGAAGAAGTTGGCTTTTATTAGTTTAATGTTTTGCTACGGGATTGAAGCGAGCCAATTGTATCATGCGGAATGGATAGATAGCATTCGTGCAACGACTTTGGGGGGACTCGTGTTGGGATACGGTTTTTTGTGGAGTGATGTAGTGGCTTATACAATTGGTGTTGGAGTGGGAATACTGTGTGAGGTTATTTTTCGGAAGAAATAAGAATTGTAAAAGGGGTATTTGTAAATGGAACAAGCACTGGAAATTGCAAAGCTTTGGTTTCGAAATGAACATGTCACAGCTACTGTAATGCAACCAAAAGTAGCGAAGGTTTTATGCAAGAATAAAGAGTACATTTTAAAGAGAACGGGATCGATAAAGCAACTTCTAGTTGAATTCGATGTTTTGAAGCAACTGTATGAAAAGGGAATTAAAGTACAGAGAGTAGTAAAGACAGAAAATGATGAACAATATGTATTATATAAAGAAAAATATTATTGCTTATATGAGTATGTTGCCGGAAGTGTTTTAGAAATAAAAGATACGAATAAGCTGGAAAGGCTAGCAAGTACAATTGGAGAAGAAATAGCTAATCTGCACAAAGCATTACATTCGGTGAATAGTGACCATGAGTTAATAAAAAGAGATTTATATAAGATGGTATTTGAATGGGCTATACCGATTTTAGAAAAGAATGAGTATGTTCATCGAGAGGTAATTCAAAAGATGGAGCGAATGCACGCAGCTTTCAAGGAAACGGTCCATTCATTACCGAGACAAATTATTCATCGTGATATGCATCTATCAAATGTAATCTTTAAAGATGATAAACTGGAAGGGTTTATAGATTTTGAGATTTTAGAAAATAATGTAAAAATATTTGATTTATGTTATTGCTGTACAAGTGTATTAAGCGAGCTATTTAGTAATGAAAGATTAAGAGGGAAATGGTTACATATCGTTAGCAAAGTCTTTGAAGGTTATTATAAACAAAATGATTTAACGAAAGAAGAACTAAAAGCTATTTGGTATGTTATGCTTTCAATTCAAATTATCTTTATTGCTTATTTTGTCCAGTTACCAGATTTATTAAAGTTAAATGAAGAAATGTTCTTCTGGATTTTTGCTAATAAGGAAGCTATTGAAGAAGTTATAGAATGTATCGTAAAGGTATGAAAAAAATAATATTAATTGGTTCTGGTGGTTCAGGAAAATCTACATTAGCAAGGCAGTTAGGAAATAAATTAAATATTAAGGTGCATCATCTTGATGCATTATTTTGGAAACCGAATTGGGAAGGTGTTCCGAGAGAAGAACAAATAGCAGTTCAAAATAACTTAATTAAAGATGAGAAGTGGATTATTGATGGGAATTATGGCGGGACGATGGATATCAGACTGAATGCAGCTGATACAATTATCTTCCTTGATATTCATAGAACAATTTGTATTTATCGTGCGTTTAAAAGAATTGTAAAATACCGGAATAAAACAAGACCAGATATGGGCGCGGGATGTGAAGAAAGATTTGATTTGCAATTTTTTAAATGGATATGGAAATATCCTAATGCTAAACGACCTACAATTTTAAAAGGGTTAGAGCAATTGTCCGAAGAGAAAAAGGTTATTGTTTTAAAATCTCCAAATGAGGTTCGGAAATTTTTAGAGCACATATAATAATACAATGTGACACAACAATTCTTTTTGGATCTTACCGATTAGTTTAATTAAACTAATCGTTTTTTATTATGAAAAATTTAACGCTTTTTGAAAATTGTATTTTGTAATGAGTATATGACTATAAATTCATATAAAATGAACGTTTGGAGGAATAGAAAATGACTAATGATTTAATTCAAACAATCGATTCATTAATGGTAAATATTCCAGCTGGAGAGGTAGTATTAAGAGATGATCGAATAAAAAAAGAATGGCTAGTGCAAATTCAACCATTTCTTCTTGCGAAGTATGCTGTAACAATGGAACTATATGATGCTATTACAAATAGTCCATTAAATAATTTTGATAAAAATCATAAACCAGTTGTCAATATTTCATGGAACGATGCCATTGCGTTTTGTAATGTACTTTCAAAAAAAGCGGGATTAAAAGAATATTATTCTATTAGTGATGGTGGTCAAATTGTGAAATGTAATTTAGATTCAAATGGCTACCGATTACCATGTGAGGCAGAGTGGCAATATGCATGTAAAGCAAGTACAACCGGATATACATACGGGAAACTTCATGATATAGCGTGGTATAATGAAAATTCAAATGGAGAGATTCATGACGTTGGCCAAAAAGAACCGAATGCATGGGGACTTTATGATATGCTAGGGAACGTTTGGGAATGGTGTTATGATTTGTATGATGAAACAGTGTACGGATCATATCGCATTTTTCGTGGTGGTAGTTGGGCTGAAACAGCGAGAGGGTGCGGCGCTACTTGTCGTCGTCGAAGCCATCCTACATTTCATATAGATGATCTCGGTTTTAGACTCGCTAGGTCAATTTAGTAGGAACATGCTACGAACAACTAAGAAAAGAGTATGGAGAAAATCCGTACTCTTGCCAACATAGAAACGATTTAACGTAAGGAGTGTTTATTATGGCGCGTGTTTTATTTATTAACGCTGGATCAGAAGGACATATAAATCCAACTTTACAAGTTGTAGAAGAATTGATTTCTCGTGGTGAAGAGGTCGTTTATTTTTCAATAGAAGCTTTCAGGGATCGGATTGAGAAGACAGGTGCTACTGTACGAACGATTGATGATCAAAAATTTATAAAAGCGTTTCTATCTGGAGGCAGAAATTATTTACAGGAAAGAATAAACGGCCTTCTACATACAGCGGATATTGTAATATCTAGCGTTCTAGAACAAATTGAAGGTGAACATTTTGATTACATGATTCATGATTCTATGTTTGGTTGTGGCCATTTAATTGCTCAAATTCTTAAACTTCCAGCCATAAATTCATGCACATCTTTTGCGCAGGATGAAAAATCTTTTGAGCAAATGTTAGGTCATCTGTCAAAAAATATCCCAGTAGAAATTCATGATAAAATACAGAATGATTTTCAAAACTTAACGAAGGGAATTGCTGAAAAATATGGTGTTGAAATAAAATCATCGTATGAAGTTTTCTGTAATCCTGCACCTCTTACTATTGTGTATACAATTAAGGAGTTTCAGCCTTTTGGTGATACGTTTGATGAAACATATAAATTTGTAGGACCATCTATCTCTGCACAAATGAAAAACAGAGACGTTGATTTTACTTCAATTGAAGAAAAAAGTCCGATTTATATTTCATTAGGTACTGTTTTTAATGAAGCGATTGACTTTTATAAACTGTGTATGAAGGCCTTTGAGAATAGTGAGCATACAATTGTTATGTCTATTGGTAATAAAACAAAAATAAGTGATCTAGGCGAAATCCCTAAAAACTTCATTGTGAAAAACTATGTGCCTCAAACCGAACTGCTTACTTATACGAAACTATTTATTACACACGGCGGGATGAACAGTACGCATGAAGGATTATATAACGGGGTTCCGCTCGTTGTAATACCGCAAAGTGCAGATCAGCCAGCAATTGCAAAGCAAGTGGAGAGTCTTGGAGCAGGAGTTCAATTACATATGAATGAATTAACCGTGGAGAAATTGCGTGAAAGTGTGGAGTTAATTTTAAATAACCCTTCATATAAAGAGGCTGCTTTGAATTTGAAGGAATCATTCCGAACATCGGGTGGATATAAGGAAGCTGTTGATGAAATTTTTACATTTGTAGGTCAGTAATAAATATAAAGTTATACATGAAAAAAGTGTCTATATTAAATGATATAGACACTTTTCTGTTGTAGGAAGAGAAGAATTGTTTAAATGGAAAAAATGAAAATACTAAATGTGAATTTTGAGAACTAAGTCTACAATTTCTGCTGCACACTTTTATTTTATCCCGTATTAACCGACCGTAAAACCCCAACTAATTAAAGTTTTAATTTATGATTTCAGGATGTGGTTTTATATGTTAGTAATAATTTCACTGTTTCTGCACAACTTCTGCACATGCTTAGGCGAGTTCTATGTCATGATATATTCATAAAGTGAAATATTTCACAAGGAAAAAATATATTTTCACTGCGGTGTATGCATAATTAACACATACATCGGTACAAGTTTGTCTCTTGTTATTCTTTTACATCAAAGCCCACATTCCACTACAAAGTATAACAAGAAGGGGACATGAACATGAATAATCGATTTTTAAAACAACTACAAAATATGAAAATGAACAAAAAAAGTTTAGGAGTTGTAGCATTAACAGCTGGAATTATTAGTACGACACTTATTCCTCAAAATGCTTATGCGCACGGTTTTGTTGAAAAGCCCGGTAGCCGATCCGCTTTATGTAGTCCAACTTATGGTGCGCTAAATGTAAACTGTGGAAGTGTTATGTATGAACCACAAAGTTTAGAAGCTCCAAAAGGGTTCCCACAAGGTGGTCCAGTAGATGGACAAATTGCTTCAGCAGGCGGAAAATTTGGTGGTATTTTAGATCAACAAACAGCAAATCGTTGGTTTAAAAATACAATCACTGGTGGGGAAAATACATTTACTTGGAAGTATACTGCGCCTCACTTAACGAGTAAGTGGCATTACTATATTACTAAAAAAGGATGGAATCCAAATAAAGCGCTAACAAGAGCAGATTTCGAACCAATTGGAACTGTACAACATGATGGTTCTGCAGCTTCAAATAATTTAACTCATAAAATCAATGTACCTACTGATCGTAGTGGATATCATGTGATTTTAGCAGTATGGGATGTAGCTGATACAGCAAATGCATTCTATAATGTAATTGATGTTAATCTTATTAATGATGTGAAACCAGACATAGAAGCACCAAGTATTCCAAATGGACTTCAGACGCAAAAAGTAACAGCGAATAGTGTAGAACTAACATGGAACGCTTCTACGGATAATGTAGGGGTAAAAGGATATCAAATCTTCCGTAACGGAGAGATGATTGATACAGTACCAGGGACTCATTTTATTGATAAGAAGTTACAACCAAGTACAGAATACTCTTATACTGTAAAAGCAATTGACGCAGCTGGCAATGTATCGACAGAAAGTACAGCGCTTACAGTAAAAACGACAGTTGAGACTCCTGATACAGAAGCACCAACACAACCAAAAGGATTACATAGTATGGGAACGACAGCGTCAAGTGTGGATTTAATGTGGAGTCCATCTGACGATAATATTGGTGTAGACCATTATGATATTTATAGAGAAACAGAAGGATCAATGAAAAAGATTGCAACATCCAATACAACTTCTTATTTGGATAAAAATCTGCTCGCTAATACTACTTATAAATATGTAGTGAAAGCTGTTGATGTAGCTGGAAATGAATCCGTACAGAGTGATATATTCACAATTACTACAAAAACCGAAAGCGCTTCATATGAAGCGTGGGATGCAAAAAAAGCATATAAAAAGGGAGATAGAGTTTTACACGAAGGAAAAGTATATGAAGCAGTCCAGAGTTATCAAGGAAATGGTGATCCAAACTGGATTTATGCATTATCATTATGGAAAACAGTGTAAGCTTTACTTAGGTATGAACTAAGAGATGATGGGCTTTGATGCAAAAGGTAATCTTGAGAATTCACTTTTCTATTAATAAAAAAGGGTAGTGTATGAATACATAAGATTCATATACTACCCTTTTTATTATGATAACATTTTCGTCATAAGTATGTGCGGAATGCCATCTTCCATAAATATATCAGAAGAAGTTTCATAGTCTAATTTTTTATAAAATCCTTCAGCTTGTGTTTGACCGTGTAGTTTCACTTTCGTAACTTGTTCGTTACGAGCAAGTTCTTCTAACGTTTGAATGATGACTTTACCTAATCCGTATGTACGATAATCTTTTAAAATACAAATACGTTCTAATTTTCCGACACCATCAACAAATCGTATACGACCTGTGCCTACAGGAAGTTCATGATAATAAACTAAAATATGTTTACATTGCTCTCCGATTTCATCGAATGTATCGAATTCATCTGCAAGAGGGACACCTTGTTCTTTTACAAATACTTCTTTTCGAATATGAAAGGCAGTTTCTAAATCAGCAAGTTCTGTTATAAGTTTGGATTGCAAAATGTTCAGTCCTTTCTAGTGTAATCAGTTTGCGTTTTCCTAGTATATCATAATAAAGCACTATTAAGAGAAGAAGAACATACTAAAAAGCCAACTTTAAAAAGTTAGCTTTTATTACAATTTCTTTATCCCATTTTTAGTACCAATAATTGCTGTACTCGTCATACTTATAAACAACCCTGTTTCAACTACACCAGTAATCATTTTTAATTGGGTGTGTAAATGGGCAGGATTAGAAATATGATTAGGGAATATACAATCGATAATCAGGTTATTGTTATCGGTTATATAAGTTTCATCATTTTTCAAACGTAATGTGGTTTGACACCCTAAAGACTGAATTTTATTTTCGGTTTGTTTCCATGAAAAAGGGATGATTTCAACAGGTAATGGAAAATTACCTAAATGTGTTACAAATTTCGATTCATCAGCAATGATAATTAGTTCTTTAGAGGAAGAGGCAACGATTTTTTCACGAAGTAATGCACCACCACCGCCTTTTATAAGTTGTAAATTTGAATCAATTTCATCCGCTCCATCAATTGTAAGATCAAGGCTTTGTACGTCGTTTAACGAAATTAGGGGGATATTTAGTTGCTGTGCTAATGCTTCAGTTTCCTTTGATGTTGGTACAGCTTGAAATGATAATCCTTCTTTTACACGTTCACCTAATTTTTGTATTGTCCAATATACAGTAGAACCTGTACCAAGCCCAATTTTCATGCCATCATTTACAAAGTTAGCAGCATATTCGCCAGCGAGCTGTTTTAAATTCATCACTTTACTCCGCCGGGCGTGGCCCAGCATCAAGACCTGAATTTTCAACTGTAAGTACCGGACGAACGACTATATCTTTATGTACACGCATTTGACAAGATAATCGTAAATGATCTTCAATTCCTTTTTCCGTCATTGCATGTTTCTCATTCGCACTCGCTTCACAGAAATCACCTGCTAGTATTTCTACTCTACAAGTTGTACAACGTGCATTCCCGCCGCAACGATGAAGAATGTTGACACCGCTATCTTCAATTGCTAATACTAACTTTGTTCCTTCTTTCACATCAAAAGTTCCCGCACCTTCAATTGTTAATTTTGGCAAATTTGTTCCTCCTCACGTAAAATTGTACATAACATATTTATGACCGCGAATTATTGAACATAAACATTATTTTTTTATATCCCCGTAACTTTTTTTAATGTTGAATCGTTTATTAAGTAAGCGCTGAAAAGGAGTGGTTATTTTGTGCACAAAAGTAACTCATGTTTTAAAGAATCATATCGATATGAATCATTCAAATATAAACTTTTTAATTGAACAATATGGAGAGTTAAAAAGATACTGTACTTTTTTAACGAAAAACAAATGGGATGGGGAAGATCTCGCCCAAGAAACAGTGTGTAAAGTGCTTCGAAAATATAGAAATAAAGATATTTGTATGACACTCGTCTATAAAATAGCAAGAAATCGTTGGTTAGATCAGATGAAGTCTAAGTCTGTTCATGAAAAAATAAGAGGACAAATCACTTTTGAAGAACCACATGAGAACATTGCAGATTTGCATGAAATGGTAGGGAAAGTATTGTCTTCATTAAATGTACAGCAATCCGCAATTTTATTATTAAAAGATGTTTTTCAATATAGTATCGCTGATATTGCTAAAGTGTGTTCTGTATCAGAAGGTGCAGTGAAAGCTTCTTTATTTCGGAGTAGAAATAGGCTGAAAACTGTAAGTGAAGAAGGGATTGAGATAGTCGAATTCACAGAGGATATTGAAGTTGTTGTAACATCTATTCGTGAGGAAAGACCAGAATTATTAACGAAGCTTCTTCCGACAATAGATTTTACTAAATTACCATCTAAACAGCCAGTCTTATTATTTAATGTGAAAAACCCTTCTTCCTACAGTTATATGCTTTACGCAGCATAACAAGTATTGGAGGGATTTAAAATGAATGCAATTCCATATGTAGTAGAACAAACAAAATTAGGAGAACGTTCCTATGATATATATTCAAGGTTATTAAAAGACCGCATTATTATTATCGGCTCAGAAATTAATGATCAAGTAGCGAGTAGTGTCGTAGCGCAATTATTATTTTTAGAAGCAGAAGATGCAGAAAAAGATATATTCTTATACATCAATAGCCCTGGCGGTTCAACGACAGCAGGTTTTGCAATATTAGATACGATGAATTTAATTAAACCAGATGTGCAAACGCTATGCATGGGCTTTGCGGCATCATTCGGTGCATTGTTATTATTATCAGGAGCAAAAGGAAAACGGTTTGCTCTCCCTAACAGTGAAATTATGATTCATCAGCCGCTTGGTGGTGCACAAGGGCAAGCAACAGAAATTGAAATAACTGCGAAAAGAATATTAAAGTTAAAGCATGATATTAATAAAATGATTGCAGAAAAAACGGGGCAACCGATTGAAAGAGTAGCACATGATACAGAAAGAGATTATTTTATGACTGCAGAAGAAGCGAAGGCATATGGGATTGTAGATAACGTTGTTACGAAAAAATAAGTTAAAAACAGGCTAGAGGATATGCTAACCCTCTAGCCTATTTTTATTAATCTTTTATCCATTCATCAACTAGCGCTTGATTCTTCTTAATCCATTTTCGCGCCGCTTCTTCGGGATCTTTCGTTTTATTTAACTCGACCATTAATGTACCAAGCTGTTCATCGTTCATCTTCCATTTGTCAAAGTATTTTATGATATCCGGATGGTCTTTTTCGAAACCTTTACGAACAGAGTAATAAATGTCATCTTTTTCACCATATACTTTCTTAGGGTCTTTTAAATATTTTAAGTCAAATTCTGAAAAGCCCCAATGCGGATTCCAAAGCGTAACAGCGATTGGTTTCTTTTTCGTATATGCTTTCTTTAGTTCACTCATCATCGCAGCTTCAGAGGATTGGACAAGTTTTAGTTTTATATCATATTCTTTCATTGCTTTATTCGTTAAATTCATAAGACTACTACCGGGTTCGATACCGACAATTTTATTCTCTAGTTCATCTTTATGAGCATTTAAATCTTCGATACTGTTTATGTTTTTCATATAAGAAGGGACGACTAAACCTAGTCCAGTACCTTCGTACCATTTTGATTTTAAGACAATATCATCTTTATAACGATCGTTTAGCGGTTTATCTGTAACTGGTAGCCATACTTCTAAATTCGCATCAACATCACCACGAGCGACACCAGTCCAAATTGCGGCTTTTTCTAAATACATGAGCTCAACTTTGTAGCCTTTTTCTTCTAATAAAACTTTCCACATGTTTGCGGTTGCAATATTTTCTTTCCAACTTGTTACACCAAGTTTAATTTTTCCTTTCGAATTTGCATTTGTTGCATTACATGAAGTGAAAATCATAGTAATAAATAATGCAAGGCATATAAACCAAATTTTCTTTCGCATCGAAAACCTCCTAAGTAACGTTTGCCTTATAAAATAAATGTATAAGTAAGCATTCTTATTATGAACGGAAACGAGAATTTTAAAGAAATCTTATGAATGTCATTTTTATGTAATATTTCTTGGTAAAATCGCAACACTATGTGAATAGATGGGTAGAAAAGGAGTAGTGACATGGATAATACAAAGGTGCGTGTTGAAAACGTAACAAAAGTATTCGGGAAACATCCGCAAAGGGCCCTTTCCTTATTAAAAGAAGGAAAAAGTAAATCGGAAATTTTAAAAGAGACAGGAATGAACGTTGGGGTGAAAAAAGCAACGTTTGAAGTTTACTCTGGAGAGATTTTCGTTATTATGGGTTTGTCTGGTAGCGGGAAATCTACGCTAGTTCGTATGTTAAATCAATTGATTAAACCAACTGCAGGTCATATATACATAGATGGTGAAGACATCGCAACGATGGGAAAAGAAGAGTTACGGAGAGTAAGAAGAACGAAAATGAGTATGGTATTTCAGAAATTCGCTCTATTTCCGCATCGTACAGTTATACAAAATGTTGCATATGGTTTAGAAATACAAGGAGTTCCGGTTGAAGAGCGAGAGAAAAAAGCGTTAGAATCGCTACAGTTAGTAGGACTCGATCATCATAAAGATAATTACCCAAGTCAACTTAGTGGTGGTATGCAACAGCGCGTTGGAATTGCAAGGGCACTAACGAATAATCCAGATGTATTACTAATGGACGAGTCATTCAGTGCATTAGATCCACTTATTCGAAAAGAAATGCAAGATGAATTGTTAGAGTTACAAGATAAAATGGAAAAAACGATTATATTTATTACGCATGATTTAGACGAAGCGCTTCGAATTGGAGATCGTATCGCATTAATGAAAGATGGAGAAATCGTCCAAATTGGAACACCAGAAGAAATTATGATGAGCCCCGCTAATGAATTTGTAGAAAAGTTTGTTGCGGATGTGAATTTAGGAAAAGTAATTACGGCGGAGTCTATTTTAAAACGACCAGAAACTTTATTAATTGATCGTGGACCTCGTGTAGCCCTTCAAATTATGAGGAATGCAGGTGTTTCAACTGTATATGTTGTAAACAAAAAGTATGAGTTTTTAGGTATATTAACTGCGGATGATGCGAGTAAAGCAGTACAAAAACAGTGGCCGATTGCTGATTTATTACTTAATGATATTCCGCATGTGTATTTGGATACTTTACTGGAAGAGACATATGCAAAAATGGCAGAGATGAAATATCCGTTACCAGTAATCGATGAGAAGAAAAGGCTAAGAGGAATTATTAAACGTGAAAGTGTCATTCAAGCTCTTGCAGGAAACATTGAGGAAGAGGTGAAAGACGATGAATAGTATACCGCGGATTCCATTAGGGGAATGGGTCGACTCATTTGTTGCAAGTTTATATGAGCACTTTGAAGGCTTATTCCGAGGATTCTCTTATATTATTGGCGGATTTGTTGATTTACTCACTAATTTTTTAACAATAATACCCGCCATATTGATGATTATTATCTTATGTTTCCTCATTTGGTACACAACGAGGAAATTATCTTTAGTCATTTTTACGCTTATTGGATTATTATTTATTTTGAATATTAACTACTGGGCACAAACGATGCAAACATTGGCACTCGTACTTACGTCTGTTATTATTTCAATTATTGTCGGAATTCCAATTGGTATATTAGCATCTCAAAATGAACGTTTCTCAAAATTTTTAAAACCAACATTAGATTTTATGCAAACAATGCCTGCATTCGTATACCTTATTCCAGCGATTACATTTTTCGGAGTAGGTGTAGTACCTGGAATTATTGCATCAGTAATCTTTGCAATGCCACCGACAATTCGTTTTACTGACTTAGGAATTAGACAAGTTCCAGAAGATTTAATTGAAGCAGCGAATGCGTTTGGATCCACGGCATCACAAAAACTATTTAAAGTACAATTACCACTTGCAACCGGAACGATTATGGCTGGTGTGAACCAAAGCATTATGCTTTCGTTATCGATGGTTGTAACAGCATCACTTGTAGGAGCTCCAGGACTTGGAGTTGATGTATATCGCTCTGTAACACAAGTTAATATCGGAATGGGATTTGAAGCTGGATTAGCTATCGTAGTAATCGCAATTATATTAGATCGAATTACACAAGGGCTCCATACGAAAAGAAAATAATGAATAAAAAACACACTTTTATAATACAAAGTGTGTTTTTTATTGCATCCAGATCACATACGAACGATAACAGAACCTCCAGCTGGTGCACAAACTTGGTTTTTTTGTTGTTCCATTGATTTAATTAATTGATTATTTTCCTCGATTAATGAGATTAATTTAGTTAATTGATTTTCAAGACTTGCAATACGCTGCATCATATATTGTGAATCATGATGCAATGTATTCCTTGCGGGATGAGGGGAATAAACATACTGTTGATTTATATTTGGATTCCAATGAGGATACATTTGAATCGTTCCTCCTTCAATAAATTACGAAGCTTTCTTATAGTAAATGCCTATGTATAATTAATAGTTACTTGAAAATTTTCCAATATAAAAGGAGTATGTACAGAAAATGGAAAATATTATATGTGAAGTTACAGTACATTTTTTGGAAATATTTAAGCGAGATAGTGCGTATATTAATACATTTAAGTAAATGTATGTTATTTAGGGAGAAATGGTGGGAGGAGATGTGATTTTGGCTAAAAATAAAAAAAGAAATGATGCTTTGGCAATAGGTGTCGGTATAGGGGTTGTAATTGGTGTATTTCAAGGGCACTTTACAAATAATTTAGTAATAGGAATTGTAATTGGGATTATAATTGTGATTGCGTTTTTGAAGAAATAATGAGATGTAAATTCATTTCAAAAATTGTTATATCAAAAGAATGAAAATTCGGAATACGAAACCTGTTTTTCCTTTTTTTGTGATATTATATATGAAAAGGAAGGTGATGGATATGTCAACAAACAATCAAATAGAACAAAACTGTTTCATTTGCAAAAAACATATAGGAAATATTATAGTTCCAGGTGGAGCTATTTACGAAGATGAACTCGTTTACGTTGGACATGTCCACTGGGATAGTGAAGAAACATACCTGGGTTATGTAATGATAGATATAAAAAGACATGTACCTGGCCTTGCTGAACTAACAGATGAAGAAGCGAAAGCGTTCGGACTTATAACAAGTAGAGTAAGTAAAGCGCTAAAAGAAAGAGAAGGTGCAGAGCATATTTACACTTTTGTTTCAGGAAATGGTGTACCACATATGCATATGCACATTATTCCGCGTTATCCGAATACACCAAAAGAGTTTTGGTCACCAACCGAGATAGCGAAATGGACTGGCGCACCATATGGTGACGAAGAGAAAATAAAAAAACTATGTGAAAGAATACGAAAGTATATGGTAAATGAGTATGCATACAAAAAATAATACACAATATTCATGGGTTGGAAATATAGAAATGTGTTTAGGAGAAATTTCAGTTAAACAATATGGTGATATTGTACTTGGTAAATATGGTGGGAATATAAGTGCTGGAGCGAAAAAGAATGAAGATGGTGCATTAGTTTGGTCAAATGGCGAATGGGAATTTGCAGCTATATTAGATGGACATAATAGTGCAGAAAGTGTTGATTTAGTAGTAAATACAATCGAAAAAGAATATGAAAATATAAAAGTAATTTTGAATGAACCAATTAATACAGTGTTTCAATCTGTTGAAAATCATATACTGACAATTTTTCAGGCATCTTCATTTAAGGAAAAGTGCAAAAAAATTAAAGGTGAAACAGCTTGCTTACTATGTGTAAGGAAAGAAAATTATATATGGTGGCTTTCTATCGGTGATTGTTTAGTGTATGTATTTCATGAAGAGTTACATAAGTTAGGACAATATGCATTAAATCAACGTCATTTTTACGAATGGATTGGAAATGTAAACACATTTGATTTACCTGTTCCTTGCTATTCATCAGGTATTCGTGAATTACGTACTGGAAAGAACCGAATTGTAATGGTGACAGATGGAGTATTAGAATGCGGGGAACGCCGATATGAAATACCTGTAAATTTGTATAATGCTATGAACAGAAATGATAAAACACTTAAAGAAAATATTCACAATGTTTTAGAACACGTGCATCATCAGTTGGGACGTGATAGTGCGACAATTATTAGTTGGGACGTAGAAAATAAAAGGAATGCTACGTATCCGAGTGATCAGCCGGAGAAAAGGTAAAGGAGGAAACATCACTGTTTTGGGTTAAAGGAATTTTATTAATAGTATGGATTATATCCTTAGTTGTTTTTGAAAAAGTAGTGAGGAAAAAACTAAATATACCGAAACAAACAGACTGGAATAGTAAATATGTAAACAACTTTCATAAATGGGGCACTAGGGCTCTTATTATTTCTTATATAATTTTTACGATGATATGTGCTACTTTAAATCCCGTTTATATTAGTAATTTACCCATTTTATTTTTAATAACTTATACTGCTTTCAATCATTTATGGAGTGGAAATTTGATAAAGAATCGAGGGAATATGTCATTTCTTTAGGAACGGTTCCGCTATTAGTAATAACAGGAATTATTCTTAATTTTTTCTTTTATACCTATTGGATTTAATCATATGTGGAATGAATGGGGAGACAAAATGAAAAATCCTAAATTACGTGCTGAAGCAATGATTTTAAATGAAGATCATTCTAAAGTACTTGTACAATGCGATGAAAATGAATCATTTTATCGTTTTCCAGGTGGCTCTATTGAATTTGGTGAAACGTCAAAAGAAGCAATAATTCGAGAGTTAATAGAAGAATACGATTTGAAAGTTGATGTTCAAGAGTTAGCAATTGTAAATGAACACATTTTTGAGTGGGACAACGAAAAAGGTCATCATTGTACATTGATACATTGGGGGACTGTTGAAAAAATCATTACAAATGAAATAAGGCATAAAGAGCATGAGGATATTATATTAATTTGGAAAAGTCTAGAGGAATTACAGGAGAAGCCGACATATCCTGAAGGCATCATAAGTTATTTAGAAGGGGATAACCGTAATATAGTCCAATTTATTTCAAGTAATTAAATGAAATAATAGGAGGGGTGAAAATGGGAGGTTCTACTTTTTGGATTATAACTATTGTTTTTTGTATAGCTGCCTATTTTCTCGATAAGTTTTTAAGAAAAAAATTGAATATGCCCAAGGGTGGTTTTTGGGGATATAAAAAACATGTAAATATTTTACATAAAAAATTGGAAATAGGACTACTTTTTATTTATTTAATAACTAGCTTTATGTTTATCTTTAAATTTGAAAGTATTAATATTGCTTATGTCATTTTTACTTATTTAGGTGGGACGTTAATCTTAAGAGCATTGATGGAATGGAAGTATGATAGAGAGTCGAAAGAATATATATTTTCGGTAATTGGGGTATTCACGTTTATTTTTATGACTTCGATACTATTGTACTTCTTTCCACCTGCTGTATAATAAAAATTTGATAGTACAAATAATGAAATAACTAATAAACAAGAAACCATTTACTACTAAATGGTTTCTTGTTTATTTAAGCATTTATTTTAGTTAATATAGATGTAATGAAATTAGTTTTATCCTCTGCATACTTATGTTTATCAGTAGGATTAGCTTGTGAAAGTTGAATCTTTAACTGTTCATACTGCATGCGTGCAGTTTTATTGTCTATTAAGTAATCACGAAATTGTAATTGTTCTATTAAATATGTATTCCCTTGTTCATACATATGAATTTGATGAGTTCTTGGTTCACCTTTATTAAAATAGTATCTTTCGGGTAATACTTCTTTTCTATATTTATAGTTTAGTAGTTCTAACTTTTTAATACAATGTATACCGTCCGTATAATTTTCTAATTCAATTGCTATATCAATAATTGGCTTTGCACTTAAATATGGAATAGAAGTACTACCAATATGGTGTATCGCTAAAATATGTTCGCCAATTTGTTCCTCAATGAGTTGTTTCTCTTTCATAAACTCAATTTCCCATTCTTCAGTCCACGGCACTAAAAACACTTTCCCATACGGTAAACCTAACATTTAATTAGCATCCCTTTCAAAATAGTTTTCAAAAAGTTTATTACATTTTCTTAAAGCTTCTCAAAACAAGGTGTTCCCACAATCTCCAAGGAAGAATCTTCTTCGCAAAGATCATAAATTTCACACCTTTACCGATTGGATATCGTAAATTTGTACGCTTAGATTCAGCAATTTCTACAATTTTATTAGCAACATCTATCGGATTACCAAATGTATCACTGCCGCTATTAATATGTTTTTGTATTTTATCCATATACTCTTTGTAAGGAGATGTTGTATCAGATTGGTTTTCAGCGAGTTGTTTCCCAACCTCCCATATGTTTGTGTTATAAGAACCTGGTTCAATTAAAGCAACATCTATTCCGAAAGGTTTTACTTCTAAGCGAAGTGATTCACTCCAGCCTTCTAATGCATATTTTGAAGATACATAAGGAGATAAACCAGGGAATCCAACTTGGCCGCTAATGCTGCTAATATTAATGATTTTTCCACTTCTTTGTTTTCTCATATACGGTAAGACAAGCTGAGTAATTGATATAGCCCCAAATAGGTTCGTTTCAAATTGTTTGCGGTATTCCTCTACTGGAATTTCTTCTACAAAGCCCCCATTTGCATATCCTGCGTTATTAATAAGTAGGTCTACTCTGTTTATTTCTTTTATATATAATTGAAAGTTATGTATAGAATTTTGATCTGTTACATCTAATTGTTGAACTTTTATATTTTGCTGTAAGTTGTGTTCAGTAACTTGAGATAGTAAGGTTCCTTGTTTTTCTAGGTTTCGCATTGTAGCAATGACTAAATAGTCTTTTTTCGCAAGTTCAAGCGTTGCTAATAGGCCGAATCCACTTGAAGCCCCAGTAATAATTGCAATTTTTTTATTCATTGTCGGCTCGCTTTCTTTTTCTTTTATCATAACGAGATATAAAGGTAAAAGCTATTTGTTGTATAAAGATATTTGTTATAATTGAAAATAATTATCAATTGATTGTAATTTGTATATAAAAGGAGTGTGGATTTCATGAAGACTAACAGTTTTCATGATATTTTTAGTAAATATTTTCATGGGTTACAAGTTGTAGAAGAAAGATATATGTATGTGCCAAAAACAATAGGTATGGGTGAAGTGCGAAGGTGGAGCTCGTTTTCTGGAATGGAAATAGTGCTATCAAATTACCAGTTTCATAAAAACCATCGCATTCAATTTGCATCGGATGCAGCAATGGTGGAACTTAATTTTTGTTTACAAGGATCCGGGGAAGTACAAGTTGGTTACTCTACAAATAAATTAATGGCTGGGAATAGCTATTTATATTTTATGAATGACTTTGAAGTTCTATTTGAATATGAAAAAGAAACTCCACTATATTCATTAGCAATTGGAATTCCTGTACAGTTGTTTAATCATTTCATGCTAAATTGTGCTATTGAAAAAAGTCATGATTTTCATACTATAATAGGAAATCAATCTTTTACAAAGTTTCAAACCCCCATTGATGCCCTAACATCTAATATTATTAAGAGAATGTTAGAGAATCCCCAAAAGGATCGTATTAATCAACTCGAAATAGAAAGTAAAGCGCTCGAATTGCTTTCTATATACTTTGGGAAAGTATTACTGAATGATCGTGATGCAAATAAAAGGAGCCAATTATCCAAAAAGGATTTAAATAAAATAAAACAAGCTGAAGAAATTTTACTTCAAAGAATGGAGTCACCCCCATCATTATTAGAATTGGCTAAAATAGTAGGATTAAATGATTATAAATTAAAAATTGGTTTTAAAGAATTATTTGGCACGTCCACATTTGCATATTTAAGAGAACAGCGAATGGAAAGAGCAATGCTTTTATTGCGTTCGGGAACTAGTAATGTGACCGAAACGGCAGTTGCTGTTGGATACAATAATATTAGTCATTTTTCAGAGTCATTTAAAAAGAAATATGGAATGAAACCTTCTGAAATTTTGCGTATGTATTAAAAATCCGTTATACCGTAAACTCCTCCACCATTTGGTAGTTGTATTTTGTCATAATCATTATAATTACAATCAACATCCAATTGGAAATAATTTTTTATGGAGGAATTTAAATGAAAGAGCGGAATGAAAGTCATTTTTGGATATTTGTATTAATAGGAATCTTTCTTATTATAACAACAACTGGTTTCGCCCGTATGGCATATGGAATTATACTGCCATTTATGCAGGAAGGACTTCACTTATCTACGGCTCAATCAGGTATGCTAGGAACCATACTTTTTTTAGGTTATTTATTAACTGTAGGAACATCTGGAATATTTACTATCCGTTTTGGCGCAAAATCAGTTTTATTAATAGGCAGTTGGTTCGTCGTTATAAGCTTAATGGGATTAGCGTTTGTTTCTTCATTTTGGATAGTTGCTTTTTGTATGCTATGTGCTGGAGCTGGTAGTGCTCTTGTATATACACCACTCATGTCAATAACGGTAGGGTGGTTTCCAGACAAAAGAGGAACTGTAATGGGATTGTTATTAAGCGGTGCAGGTATAGGTATGCTATTTAGTGGAATAATTGTTCCTTATGTAGTGCGCACATTTCCTGAGTATAGTTGGCGTGGTGCATGGTTTTTGTTTGGAGTTATTACATGTATCATTGTATTTGCCGCTTCAGTTGTTTTGAAAAATCCAGAAGTTACTGAAGATGAGCAAAAAATGAGTAATAAATCGTTTTTATGGATAACGAAAGAACTATATATCATTGCATGGATGTATTTTATTGTTGGTGTTGTATATTTAATTCCAAATTTATATCAAACTAGTTTTATGATTGATAGTGGTATCTCAGCATCAATTTCGGGGACTGTTTATGCAATTGCTGGCATCTTTTCAATCGTAGGAGCATCTGTCTGGGGATTTATTTCGGATCGAATTGGTATAAAGAAGAGTTTATGTAGTGCGCTTTTATTAGCTATTATAGGTGATATGGCTCCAATTATATTTGGAAATATAACTGGTTTTATCGTGTCGGCAATTATTTGGGGTTCTAGCCTCGGAGGTATACTATTATTAATTCAAGTTGCAGCTTCAAAGCAAGTATCTCCGAAATATGTCTCAATGGCAATTAGTTTTATATCTGTTTTCTATGCAGTTGGGCAAATGATTGGACCTGGAATTGCGGGCTGGGTTATTGGGAGAAGTGGTTATGCATTAGCTTATGTATTAGGTGCTTTCGGTTTCTTTATGTGCATATGTATGGGATTATGCTTAAAAAGAGGAAATCTTACAAACTCAGCGTATTTAGAGAAGTGAGTATTGTCATGAAATGAATCTTTTTAACAGGAGGGAAGAAAAATGGTCCATGTGAAAGATGTATTAGCAGATCAGTTATTAGCAAATGCAAATGATCCCAGTTGGTATATGCCATTTTCAGATGCAGTTAAGGATTTATCTGAGAGGGAAGCTTTCTGGAAACCGAATGAAGAGAGTAATAGTATAGCTGAAATCGTACAACATTTACTGTATTGGAACTCTACGTGGCAAACTAGGTATAAAGAATCAAATGTTAATGCAGTACCCTCTATAGGAGATAATAACAAAAGTTTTATGCTTTCAGATAATCAAACTTTCGATGAATTACGGGAAAAACTACTAGAAAAACTGTTACAATGGCAAAATCTTATAAATGAAGAAAAGGTTGAAAGTGATGTAGTAGGATTTCCTGTTTCTGCAAAGTGGTGGGAAGTGTTAGCGAATGTAACAACTCATAATGCATATCATATTGGCCAAATTATTTACATCCGAAAATTACAGCAGAGCTTTGATAATGAATAAGATAATAGTTCTCAAATTAGGTGAACAAAAGTGGACAAAACGAGACAGATGTCTCATTTTGTCCACTTTTTTATTATGAAAGAAAAGAGAAAACCTATTAAATCAAGGATTAGAATTTGGCACGGTACTTGCAATATAAAAGATGATCAAGAAAATAGGAGGGCTGGACATGTTAAAAACAACTGAAAGTAAAGGGAATGAAATTACGAAAGAACAAGCTCGTTGGATGTATGAAAAAATGTTAGAGATTCGTAAGTTTGAAGATAAGGTACATGAATTGTTCGCGCAAGGCGTTTTGCCAGGTTTCGTTCATTTATACGCAGGTGAAGAAGCGGTAGCAGTTGGTGTATGTGCCCACTTAACGGATAGTGACAGTATTACAAGTACACATAGAGGTCATGGACATTGTATCGCAAAAGGTTGTGATTTAAATGGTATGATGGCTGAACTTTTCGGGAAAGCGACAGGATTATGTAAAGGTAAAGGCGGTTCCATGCATATTGCGGATTTAGATAAAGGAATGCTTGGTGCTAATGGCATTGTAGGCGGGGGTTTCCCACTTGCTTGCGGTTCAGCATTGACAGCTAAATATAAAGGAACAAAAGATGTAAGTGTTTGTTTCTTCGGTGACGGAGCAAATAATGAAGGAACATTCCATGAAGGGGTTAATTTAGCGGCGATTTGGAAGTTACCAGTTATTTTTATTGCAGAAAATAACGGTTACGGTGAAGCAACTACATTTGAATATGCTTCAAGTTGTGATTCTATTGCGGATCGTGCAAAAGCTTATAATATTCCAGGCGTTCAAGTAGATGGAAAAGATCTTCTAGCTGTATATAAAGCTGCTGCAGAAGCAGTGGAACGTGCGCGTAATGGTGATGGTCCAACAATTATTGAATGTATGACATATCGTAATTACGGTCATTTTGAAGGTGAAGCGCAAACATATAAAACATCAGAAGAAAAAGAAGAACATTTAAATGAAAAAGATGCGATTGTGAATTTCCGTAAGCATTTAATTCATGAAGGTTTATTAACGGAATCTGAACTTGTTGATATGGAAAAAGCAGTAGATGATGCAGTACAAAGATCCATTGAATTTAGTGAAAATAGTCCATACCCAGACGATGAAGAATTATTAAAAGATGTATACGTTTCTTACAAATAAGAGGAGGGTGAAAAAATTATGACTAGAACAGTAAGTATGTCAACTGCAATTAATGAAGCGATGAAAATCTCAATGCGTCGTGATGAAAATGTAATTTTAATAGGTGAAGATGTTGCAGGCGGTGCACAAGTTGATCATCTGCAAGATGATGAAGCTTGGGGTGGTGTTCTTGGTGTTACGAAAGGACTTGTACAAGAGTTTGGTCGAAATCGTATATTGGATACACCAATTTCTGAAGCGGGTTATATGGGAGCTGCGATGGCAGCTGCTGCAACTGGGTTACGTCCGATAGCTGAGTTAATGTTTAATGATTTTATCGGTAGTTGTCTTGACCAAGTATTAAACCAAGGTGCGAAATTCCGTTATATGTTTGGAGGTAAAGCAAAAGTACCCGTTACAGTACGTACGATGCATGGTGCTGGTTTTAGTGCAGCAGCTCAGCATTCACAAAGTTTGTACGCATTATTTACGAGCATACCAGGTATTAAAGTTGTTGTTCCTTCCACGCCGTATGATGCAAAAGGCTTATTATTAGCAGCAATTGAAGATGATGATCCAGTAATCTTCTTTGAAGATAAAACACTTTACAATATGAAAGGTGAAGTGCCGGAAGGGTATTATACAATTCCTTTAGGAAAAGCAGATATTAAACGAGAAGGTTCTGATGTAACAATTGTCGCAATCGGAAAACAAGTTCATACAGCACTTGCAGCTGCAAAGCAATTATCGAAAAAGGGGCTTGAAGTAGAAGTAATTGATCCACGATCTTTATCACCGCTTGATGAAGATACTATTTTATCATCTGTTGAAAAAACAAATCGTCTTATCGTTATTGACGAAGCGAATCCAAGATGTAGTATCGCAACAGATATTGCGGCAATTGTAGCGGATAAAGGTTTTGATTTGTTAGATGCACCTATTAAACGAATTACAGCACCACATACACCTGTTCCGTTCTCACCACCACTTGAAAAGTTGTATTTGCCAACGCCAGAAAAAGTAATTGAAACTGTATCAGAAATGATTGGAGACCAATCTTTATTACATGTGTAATAAAACGATGAGAAGGGAGAGAGACACATGGCTGTAGAAGTTGTAATGCCGAAGTTAGGTATGGCGATGAAAGAAGGTATTATTACGAGCTGGAATATTAAAGCAGGCGATAATGTAGCAAAAGGAGAACTGATTGCTAGTATTAATTCAGAAAAAATTGAAACGGAAATTGAAGCGCCAGCTGATGGTACGGTACTTGATATAGCTGTAAGTGAAGATGAAGGAGTGCCGCCTGGTACTGTAATTTGCTACATCGGTAAACCGAATGAAAAAGTAGAAATGCAGGAAAGCACACATGTTATAGAAGAAAAAACATCTAATATAGAAGTACAAAATGTACAAAATCAAGAACCAAATGGGAAAGAAGTATCGAAGCAAAGAATTAAAATTTCACCTGTAGCGAAGAAAATTGCAAAGTCTGAAAATCTGGATATCAAGGCATTAGTTGGTACAGGTCCTGGCGGAAGGATTACAAAGGCAGATGTATTAAAGGCGCTAGAAGAAAGAGTAGCAAATCCAGAAGTACCTGAACAAGAAGAAAGTACAGTCGTTCCTGTTACTGGTATGAGAAAAGCAATTGCGAGTCGTATGCATGCAAGCTTACAAAATAGTGCGCAATTAACGTTAACGATGAAAGTAGATGTTACAGATTTAGTTGCATTACATAAAGACATAGCGGAAGTTGTGCAAAAACGATACGAAAACAAACTAACCATTACGGATTTCGTTTCTCGTGCTGTTGTATTAGCGCTTAGAGAGCATAAAGAAATGAATAGCGCTTATATAGATGATGCCATTCATCAATTTGAACATGTGCATTTAGGCATAGCAGTCGCATTAGAAAAAGGATTAGTCGTTCCAGCTATTCGCTTTGCAAATAATTTATCTTTAGTAGAGTTGTCTAAAGAGATTAAGGATATGGCACAAAAGGCGCGAGCAGGTAGCTTAAGTAGTGATGATATGCACGGAACGACATTTACAATTAGTAATTTAGGTAGCTTTGGTATTGAATATTTCACACCTGTA
Organism: Bacillus sp. EKM501B; assembly: GCF_011800505.1. Lineage (NCBI taxonomy): Bacteria > Bacillati > Bacillota > Bacilli > Caryophanales > Bacillaceae > Bacillus > Bacillus sp. EKM501B. Next base: position 158,358 of record NZ_JAALFZ010000004.1, read on the forward strand.
TTAAATACACCTGAGACTGGTATTTTAGGTATTGGCGCAATTGAACATGTTCCTGTATATAAAGGGAAAAAATTTAAAAAAGGTAGTATGTTACCTTTAAGTTTAACATTCGATCATCGTGTACTAGACGGTGCACCAGCAGCTGCATTTTTACGCACAATTAAATATTATTTAGAAGAACCTATAACAATTCTTTTATAAAGAGAAGGTGAGAGAATGAGTAAATTAGTTGTAATTGGAGGCGGACCAGCTGGATATGTAGCGGCAATTACCGCGGCTCAAAATGGAAAAGAGGTCACTCTTATTGATGAAGCTGACCTTGGCGGAACGTGTTTAAATGTTGGGTGTATGCCGACGAAATCATTGTTAGAAAGTGCAGAAGTGCATGACATTGTGAGAAAAGCGAATGATTATGGGGTTACGCTTAATACAGGAAGTATATCAATTGATTGGGATCAAATACAGGCAAGGAAATCACAAATCGTAATGCAACTCGTCCAAGGAATACAATATTTAATGAAGAAAAATAAAATTAAAGTTGTAAAAGGAAAAGCGAAATTCGAAACGGATCATCGTGTGCGAGTTGTACAAGGAAATAAAGAAGAAGTAGTGGATGGAGAGAGGTTTATTATCGCAGCTGGTTCCGAACCTACAGAATTACCATTCGCTCCGTTTGATGGAAAATGGATTTTAAATAGTAGCCATGCGATGTCTCTTGAGAGTGTACCATCTTCATTGTTAATCGTTGGCGGTGGTGTAATAGGATGTGAGTTTGCAAGTATTTATAGTCGCCTTGGGACAAAAGTTACGATTGTTGAAATGGCACCGCAATTATTACCAGGTGAAGATGAAGATATCGCACATATTTTAAGAGAGAAATTAGAAAGTGATGGCGTAGAAATATTTACAGGAGCTGCTTTAAAAGGATTAAATAATTATAAGAAGCAAGCTTCATTTGAATATGAAGGTAGTATCCAAGAAGCTAACCCGGAATATGTTCTCATTTCTGTCGGCCGAAAACCACGTGTACAACAATTAGATTTAGAAAAAGCAGGGGTTCAGTTTTCAAATAAAGGGATTGCTGTGAACGAACATATGCAAACGAACGTATCACATATTTACGCAGCTGGTGATGTGATCGGTGGAATTCAGCTTGCTCACGTTGCCTTCCATGAAGGAACGACAGCAGCATTACACGCAAGTGGAGAAGACGTGAAAGTAAATTATCACGCTGTGCCTCGATGTATATACACAGCTCCAGAAATAGCTAGTGTCGGGTTAAGTGAAAAAGGTGCAAGAGAACAATATGGTGATATTCTCATCGGAGAATTTCCTTTTACAGCGAACGGAAAAGCTCTTATTTTAGGAGAACAAGTAGGGAAAGTAAAAGTCATTGTGGAACCTAAATACCAAGAAATTGTAGGGATTTCTATTATCGGTCCTTATGCAACTGAACTTATTGGTCAAGGAACCGTAATGATTCATACAGAAGTTACCGCTGATATAATGAGAGATTATATTGCAGCACATCCAACTTTATCTGAGGCGATTCATGAAGCGTTAATGCAAGCAGTAGGACATGCTGTACATGCTTAAATAGAAATATGATAAACCACTATTCTCTAAATGAAAGAGAGAATAGTGGTTTGAATTTTTATAGAAGAAATTAAATGTCTTATTACTATTTAATTTCAATCGCTGAAGTAATATCGTTCCAATCAGCAGCTAAATTAGCAGTTTTACCGTACCAATCAGCATGTTTAAATAAAACGCCTTTTCCATATCCTTGTGTTGAAGTGTGCTCCCAAAGTGTCGTTGAATAACTTGCAGAAGGTGACGCTGTACTTACAGAAGAAATTCTGTCATTCCAGCTAGATGGTAAGTTTTTAAAGCCGCTACTCCAGTAAATATATTGGCCACCTTTATCTTTATGTTCATAAAAATCAGTACTACCAGCACCGCTACCTAAAGGATTAATTTTATTTTTAATTGCTTTTTTATCCTTTTCAATATACGCATCTAATGTTTCACGACTAGTAAAACCGTAAGCTAGCCAATCCCCATTTTCATTTTGCTCTGGTAATACCATAGTAATTTGGATATTTTTCTTATCCTGATCATTTAATTTTGCAAATGAATTAACATTTTGTTCATCCACTTTTAAATAATCAAATGACTTAATTGTGTTGCTTTTTTCTTCAGCACTTACCGCACCTAGTCCTCCAGTTAATGCAAAACCCGCTACTAATGTTCCTGCTACTAATTTCTTCAACATATAACCATCCCTTTTTGTTTGAATTTTTGTACAGGTGAATCTTGTACAGCTAAAATGTATTCTAATTTTATACTTTTGTAAATATTCTGAAGTTTTAGAAAAAATAGGCGGAATATTTACAGTTTTACATTTTTTCTTTAGAAAAAATAGTTATTGGAATGATATAATAAGTGGATATATTGTTTTTACTGGATGTAAAGATGTTTTAGGAGAGGTGTCATTGAAATATTTTACAAGAGATTGGTATAAAAAAATGCAAGTTTTAGAATTTGTAAGTTTTATAGAGTCTATAAAAGAATGGTCAGAAATGGATATAAAAAGTTTAAAGGAAGAAATAGAGGAAAGGAAAATAGATTTATTAAAATTCCTTCCTGAATCGATATACTCAATTATACAAAACATCACAACTAATTCAAAATACCCATCTGGTGAACTGAAAAAACGTATGCGAGAGTGGTCAACAGATTATGAGAAAAGAGTGGCACAATTAGATCAATCATACGTAGAATATTTTAATTCCATTGAGAAAAAACTTCCGTCAAACGTCGCTCAGTTACACAAGACATCACTACACGATAGTGTAATTAAAGTAGTAAAGAGAGAATCAGAAGATACTTTGTCTATCGTATTAGATTGCAGTGGTACTTTTAGTGAATTTGATAAACTTGAAGTAACCTTTATAGGAGTAACAAAGTGTTCTATGCCGGAAAACTTTGAAAATGCTTGGTGGTTATATCATGAAATAGCTCTTACTGAAGATGGTTTTGAACTAGGTGTTTTATTTGACTCTCCATTTAGAGAAGTGACGATTTTCGCGGCAGATGTATTACTTGTGAAGAAATAATGTTGTATGGAGTATTACAAACGTTTGACATAATAAAAAAATAAAGTTATTGTAGATACATGAAGTCTACAATAGGAGCTGTATTATGAAATATTCTAAAGCTACAAATTATGCTCTTCATACAATGCTTTTTCTGGCAAAGGCTACACCAAATAAGTTAGTTAGTGTTCACCAATTAGCAGAAATGCAAAATGTTTCACCAACGTACTTGTCTAAAATACTAACTAAGTTGACGAAGGAAGGGATGATACATTCATCATCTGGTCCAAAGGGCGGTTACTCGCTTAGTAAGAATTGGGAAGATATTTCATTTTTAGATATTATACATGCAATTGAAGGTAAAACATCATTGTTTGAATGTTGTTTACATGACAAACCTGGATGTTTAATTAATGAAGTAATGCTTGCAGCAGAAGAGAAAATGGAAGAAGAGTTACGAAATCAAAAAATCGTAGATCTTGCGAAAAAAATAAAAGTGGATTTTTAATCTGCTTTTATTTTTAAATTAATTAAGGATAAAAAGACTCTTCGATATCTTTAATTGTAGTTAGAAAATGATATGAAGAAGGAGAGAAGATGATGACTAAATTTTGGAATGATCGATATAAATCAGATGAATATTTTTACGGGGAAGAACCTAATACATTTATTAAAGAACAAGCATTTCGTTTAGCAAATCACAATAAAGTAATAGCTTTCGCGGAGGGAGAAGGTAGAAATGCTGTATTTCTAGCAAGACAAGGGAACGAAGTAACAGCTATTGATTATTCGGAAGATGGATTAGAGAAGACAAAAAAATTGGCAGAGAAGCATAACGTAAACGTGCATACAAAAAAAGTAGATTTATTAGCTGATAGTTTGCCAGAAAATGAATATGATGCAGCAATTATGGTATTTGGACATTTTCATGATAATTATAAAAAAATGATATTAGGTAAAATGATACAAACGATAAAGCCTGGTGGTTTAATTATGTTTGAAGTTTACTCAAAAAAACAAATAAACTATAGTACTGGTGGACCAAAAGATGTTGATATGCTGTATGATCCAATTGATATCCTTACTTGGTGTGAAGAACATAAGGTAATTCATTTCTTTAATGGCGAACAAGAGCGAATTGAAGGGAAAGGGCACACTGGTTTAGCTGATGTTATTCAAGTTGTTATTAGAAAATGAATATAAGTGTTAATGAAAGTTAAATGTATGAATGTAAAAGACCAGTCATGTAAGACTGGTCTTTCTATTTAGATACTAAATTATCAAGCTTCCAATATGTATCTGTTAACGGCGCTGCTTTGCTATCTATGTATAAATACATATTATTTAAATCTTTTGGTGAAGTTTTCAGTTCAAACACAACGTCAGTAGTTAAAGAGAATTCGTGTGGAACATTTTTATAGTGCTCGTCATCTATCGGATGAGCTTCACCTTCATATTTCTGACCAGTTTTTTCATCTTGTATGAAATATTTTATTTCCGAAAGATCAATAGTTTGTCCATCGTCCCGAACATTATTAATCATAACACGAGTAGTAAGGCGTCGCTCTTTGTCTATTTTTTCAAACTTTGCATTTTCAACTGTCGCTCTATAGTATTCGTTTTTAACTATTTCTCCATAGTGCATTGCATTCTTTTCGAGAGCGCTCTTTTCTTGTTTTGATGTAGTATTGCTATTACATCCTGTTAATATTCCAGTAAATAATAATGCTGTACATGTCGTTTTGATTAATGATTTCATAGTAATCCCTTTCTGTATTAAAAAGTAAAACATAGGAATAATTTTACATCAACAGGAAGGTAAATGAAAGTATTTTTGCGTAATATACAGATATACATTTATTCGGTTGGCAAATTAATGGGATAGAAATCGGGAGAAGACTGTATAAAACGGAATAAATAAGAACTGAAAATATTGTAAAACAGAAGAGGCATACATATAATTAAAATAAAGTTTAAGTTTCTGAATCTTCAATAACGGTGGTGATAACATGTTTACTGAAGAACGTCGAGAGAGAATCTTAGAACTACTTAATACAGATGGAAGAGTAATCGCAAAGGAACTTGCGGAAAGATTTGAAATGTCTATTGATTCTATAAGAAGAGATTTGTCTATTATGGAAAAGGATGGTTTATTAAAAAGAACGCACGGAGGTGCAATTGAACTTACGCGAGTGAGGAACTTAGCTGCGGAACCAGCTAAACGTTATAGTGATAGCTCAATATATGAGAACACAATTGCAAAAGTTGCGACATCTTATATACAAGAAGATGATTCTATTTTTATTGGCGGGGCTCCCGTTCATAATGCGATGCTGAAATATTTACCGGAAGTATCATTTACGGTTATTACGAATTCTATAGAAATAGCTGGTCATCTAAGAGAATATAAGAACATCGATACATATTTAATTGGTGGAAAAGTAAAGCCTTCAGGAAATATTACTGATACATTTGCCTCTGAATTGATAAGTAGATTTTCTATTGATCTTTATTTCTCTACAGGTGGAGGCATTTCATTACAAGGTATTAGTACTGCAACACCTGAAGTTGCTTATTTTAGTAAAAGAGTAAGTGAAATTGCTAGAAGAAATATTTGTTTAGCTCCGCATAATAAACTTGGAATAGATTGTTTTATAAGAGGAGAGTCTCTAAAAGAAGTTGACCTTATTATAACTGACGAAGAGGCTAGTAAAGAAACTGTTCAGGAATTTGAGAAACAAGGTAAACAAGTTGTAATAGCGCCATTATATTGATTTGAAAGGAGTTTGACATGATTGTAAAAGAGCAAGAGTATCATATAAATGGATTAACTTATACAATTCGTTCTGCAGCTGAAAAAGATGCTGAGCAGTTATCGAAAATTAGAGTTCAGATTGATGGAGAAACTGAAAATATGGATAGAGATGCTGGAGAGGGATTTATAGATGACCTAGGGTTTCAAAAAATAATAAAAACAGATAGTGAAGAAACGAAGAATCTCTTTTTAGTTGTAGAAGTGCACAATCGAATTGTTGGATTTTCAAGATGTGAAGGATCAAATTTTAAGAGATTATCTCATAAAGTGGAGTTTGGCGTTTGTATTTTAAAAGAGTTTTGGGGATATAGAATGGGGAAGAGCCTATTACAACAATCTATTAAATGGGCTGACGAAAATGCAGTAAATAAAATATCTTTACAAGTATTAGAGACAAACGAGAAAGCTATTCATCTTTATAAAAAATTAGGTTTTGAAGTAGAAGGCATTTTGAAAAATGACAAAAGACTATCGGATGGAAAGTATTATAATACGGTAGTGATGGGAAGATTTACTAATACTTTTCATGAAAGAGGTGAAGAAGTATGTTTTACAGAAGGAAGTACTATGTAGTGAAAAATGAATTCATAGAAGTATTTAATGATCATTTCAATCACACGAACTTACCTAATCAATTAAAGCATGGTTCTAGGCTAATAGGACGCTGGATGAAAGATAATAAGAATGGTACGTCTGAAGTATTTGCCATATGGGAATATGATAGTTATGAACAGTATAATGAAATAGAATCGAAAATTAGAAGTGACGAGAGGCATATTAAAGGAATACATGAATGGTATGAAAACCATGGAGGGAAAGAATATGTTTTACAGGAGTACATAGTAGAGATGAAAAATGAAGAGTTAGTATGTACTGTAAAGTAACAGAGGGGTGAGGGATAAGAGAAATTAAAACAAAATTATATTTTAGTTTAGCATCCACTATTTTATTTGCAATAGCCGTGATTGTTTTCTTTATAAATGGTAATCCACAAAAGTGGTTTTGGTTATGTATTTTCTTTGCGTCCATTATACAAAATATAGTGCTACTAAAAAAGAATAAAGAAGTGCATTAAGATATTCAAATTATTAACATATTTGTGTCGTCTTGCTAGTTGTATTGAAAACGCTTTTATTCAGTTTTATAATAAAAGTATGTTTTATAAATCTCCAAAACAATTAAAAGGGAGATGATACAATGTTAGCTTCACCGTTTTACTTACATACATGGAAAAAGTTTGTTAATGAAGGTGTTCTTGATTCAAATCGCATAAATCAAAGAATTTCAGAATCGTGGCATCGATGTAAACAGGCTAATGTTAATCCTCACATGAATAAAGGTCAGAAAATTTTGTCTTCTAACATTTTTCAAGAACAAAAGAAAAAGAGTGAAATTTTCCTTGATATCGCATTACCTCAAATACAAAATATGAGAAAAACCATTGATGAACTACAAATGATGGCATTATTAATCGATCCAGATGGTTATGTTCTATCGTTAAGTGGAAATAAACAAACGTTAAAGCGAGCGAAACATATTAATTTTATTGAAGGTGTAAAATGGACGGAATCAGCTGTTGGCACAAATGCAATTGGAACAGCGCTAGAAATTGAAGAAGCTATTATGATAAGTGGTACTGAACATTACACCGTGGCATCTCATAGCTGGAGTTGTGCGGCTGCTCCCATTCATAATGATGATGGGAAATTAATTGGTGTTCTAGATTTCTCGTGTCCAATTGAATTTTCGCATCCATATATGCTCGGTATGGTAACTTCAATTGCACATGCGATAGAACGTGAATGTAGCATAAGAGTTCATCAAAATGAATTACACTTAATCCATCGTTTTTTAGATGTCATTGATAGTGATGAACAAGTAGTTATTTGTAATCATCGTGATGTTATCGTTTCTGCGAGTAAGAGCGTTCGTGAACGAATAAATAATTGGTCAAGAATGAAACTTGAAGAGTTAATGCACCATGGATTGGAAACTAAATTAGAGATACCAGTATATAGTAATGAAAGAATGATTGGGAAATGTATGTATTTAAAGGAAAATAAACAAATGAATACATATTCTGCTCTCACATTTATAAAAGGGATTACTTTTTCAGGAGTTACCGGGACAAGCAGAGCATTTCAACACACACTAGAAGAAATTAAGCTTGTTTCACCGACTGATGCTAGTGTGTATGTATGTGGTGAGACAGGAGTAGGAAAGGAATATGTCGCGAGAGCGATTCATGAAAATAGTCCAAGAAAAGACGGGCCCTTTATAGCTGTTAACTGCGGTTCTTTGCCTAAAGAATTAATGGAAAGTGAATTGTTCGGTTATGCTGAAGGTGCGTTTACAGGTGCGCGACGTCAAGGATATAAAGGGAAATTTGAACAAGCAAACGGAGGAACATTATTTTTAGATGAAATTGGTGAAGTACCACCAGAGATGCAAGTAGCATTATTGCGTGTTTTACAAGAACGCACAATAACTCCAATTGGGAGTTCAAAATTGGTACCAGTAAATATTCGTATTATTACTGCCACACATAAAGATTTACTACGGTTAGTAGAAGAAGGGAAATTCCGTCAAGATTTATATTATCGTTTGCACGTTTATCCGTTATATGTTCCATCGTTAATAGAAAGAAAAGAGGATATCCCATATTTTATACAACACTTTTGCGAACAGAAGAATTGGAATGTTGTATTTCCAAAGAGTATATACAATCAATTTTTACAACATACATGGCCCGGAAATATTCGGGAACTAGTAAATGTATTAGAACGCATTTACATTTTGTCGCAAGGACGGGAAATATGCGAAAAACAAGTAGATTTTTTGTTACAAACAATGAGGGGAAATCAACAACAACTTGAGTTACAAGTTGAAAATAAAACAGAACATACATTACATTTTCGCGAAAAAATACAGCGTGATAGCATGATTGAAGCATTACAAAAGACAAATGGAAATGTTTCGTTAGCTGCAAAACTATTAAATGTACCCCGTAGTACATTTTATAAACGAATGCAAAAATATAAGTTATAAAGTAGATTTTTGCAATCTACTTTTTCTTTGTGGGCTCATGTTCTGTCGGAATGTGCGCTTACCGGGGAAATAATAGAACAGTTAGAAATTAATTTCCGAAAGGGGGACTTATGTGAAGTATATTGAAATTGGCTTCGGAAATAGGTGGTTCGTTCGAACAGAAACTGAAAATAAAGATGGAACTGAATTTGAGGAACGAGGAATTATAAAACCTATTTATTTTGAGTCTTTATATGTACGAATTTGGTTTCGGAAAACGTGTTTTATTTTTGATACGAAAGAAGGGTTTAAAAAAACTAAGAAGAGGAGGATTGAATATAAATTTATAGTTGGAATTGTAAGTAGACTGAATAAAGAAAAAGCGGGCTAACATGCGTAGTTATATTGGACAGGAAATTCTTTTGACTTATATCAAATTCATGAAAAGCACATTTACTAAATATAAATTGTTAATAAAACCGCTAAGGAAACTTAGCGGTTTCTTTTTAAAAAGGGAGGGTTTGCGTATGAATAGGATCGTAACTGTTTTACTTGCAATTATTATAATGGGGTATTCCATTTATAGTTGGAATGATGCTTCGGAACAGAGTATGCTAATTTTACAAACGCTTATAGGGATTATGTTAGTTAGTTTAGGATTACAAAATATAAAGAATAACGAAAAAGAAATTAGAAGTATAGGGATTACTTTACTACTTCTGGCTTTATTTTTAATTGTTGTATCGTTAATAAAATATTTTGCATGAATAAGTTTTTAAATTAATAAAAAATGATTTTTTATAGAATTCTCCTCACAATAAAAAGTTAAAATTCTACTTGTATTTCACTATATAAAATATGGCATAATGATTTAGTTAAAATAGAAATGGATAGGGTATTTGAGAGGGGCAGTATAATGAGTTTTGCAATTGAAATAGTAATAAAAGCACCATTGGATGTTGTATGTGACTACATAATAGAAGATGAAAAAATAAAAGAATGGAATACGTTTATAATAGAAAATCGCTATCCTTCAAATATGGATAAAGAGAATCCACGTGTAGGAGATAAATATATTACTGTTCAAAAAGTCGGTAAGAAAATATTCGAGGCTGAAGTAGAAATCCTTGAATACAATGCACCGCATATTATTTCACTTGGTAGTGAAATGAAGCAAGGATATTCAGCAATGACTTATATGTTAGAAGAAGATGAGGAAGGTACAGCACTAACATTAATTTCAGAATATGAACCTAGTAATTTTTATTATAAAATGATGTATAAGTTAACAGGCTGGATTTCACGAGGTTTAACTATAGAACAAATGGAACGTCTAGCAGAATGTGTAGAAGCTGCTTATCATAAAGAAGATTAATATTAAAAATATATTAAGGTAAAAGCGTTACTCAATCTCATGAGTAACGCTTTTACTGTTTGAAAAATTTTCATTGAAAATCTCAATAGCTCTTTCATATATTTCTTTATCAACACAAAATCTTTCTGTTATCCAATAATTAAGTTCAGAAGATGTAATGATTTGTTCTCTTTTCTTACCTTGGAAATATCGTTTTAAAACATTATCATTAATAGAAGTTGGAATACCATCGATATAACCGAAAATCTGAATTTTCTTTAATACAGGAGATGTATGCCAATCGTTAGACCTTGAAATAAGTTCTTTCATATTTGATAAGTGTATTGGTTCTTTTACTTTTTCTTGATGAGCTTTAATAAGCTCATTTAAAAACTTTAAGCTAGTAGGCTGTTTTGTCGTTCCTAAAAATGATAGAAAGCTATTTACTAGTTGTACTTGGGTCATTTTCTTATCCTTTCTATATAGAAATTGTTATTGGTATTATTATAGAATATATGTCAGAAAATACAGTTATTCATTAATGGAGTGGGAGAGAATTATATGTCGATGTCGCTATATTATAAAAAAATCCGGGAGCAATTAGGACATGAACTAATATTCATGCCAAGTGTAGCTGCAGTTATTAAAAACGAGCAGGGAGAACTCTTATTTCAATATCCTGGCGGAGAATATTGGAGTTTGCCGGCTGGAGCAATTGAACCTGGAGAAACTCCAGAAGAAGCAGTAATTCGGGAAGTATGGGAAGAAACAGGATTGAAAGTACAAGTGAAAAAACAAAAAGGGGTATTTGGAGGGGAAAGGTTCCGTCATATATATCCGAATGGCGATCAAGTAGAATATATTGTTGTTGTGTTTGAATGTGAAATTACTAGTGGAAAACTGAAATCGATAGATGGTGAATCTTTAAAACTACAATATTTCTCATTTTCTGAAAAGCCTCCTTTAGCACTACCATACCCGGATAATATATTTTTATAGATGTAAAATAGCACACCTTATTTATTGAAGGTGTGCTATTTATATAACCCGGTCGTATACATCTCCGTTAACGTATACACAATTTCCTCTAAGTTAATCTTTTTGTCATTTTGCATAATAGTCCAAAGAAACGATTCATTCATCGCGAACCAACCGCGTGCTACAATCTCTTTATTTAAATTAGGTTGTGCTAATCCACTTTCTTGAGAGTAAGTAATATCCTGTTTAATGCTTGTTATAAAACGTTCCCGAATCTCATCCCATTTTTGCTGTATTTCTCTTGATAATCCTATCGCTTCCTCTACAACTTGCAAAATAGCGCGTTCTTCATCTGCTAATTGCAGGAATGCTCTAACTTGATTTTGGATCATTATACGTGCTTCCTCTTTTGTTTGTGGAGAAAAAGAGCGTTCAGCGATATTATAAAAACGATTCATAACATCTTCCATTAAACTAATTAGGAGATCATCTTTGTTTTTGAAGTATACATATGCTGTACCATATCCGGTTTCTGCATGTTTAATAATTTGTGTAATTGTCGTTTTTTGAAATCCGTTACGTATAAAAATAGTGTAACCAGAGTGTAATAGTTTCTTCTTCGTTTCTAAGGAGCGGTGTTTTCTTGATGAAAGGGTACTGTTTTTCAAAGAATCACCTCTTTATACTGAAATATCTGAAAATATAATTGTATTGTAAAAGAAGTTCATATATAAAGTCAACTGACATAATATCATTGACGTTGTATCAATTAAGGTGATATATTTCAATTAGTTAGAATAAAAAGAAAATTAAGAGAAGGTGACACCATGTATAAAGAACCATTTCAACCAACTTATGAGTATGCGCTTGAATGTGATAAACATGATGTACTGAAAGATTTTCAAACTGAATTCTATAAAAAAGAAGGTACTATATATTTAGATGGAAACTCATTAGGGCTACTTTCAAAAAGAGCAGAGAAATCATTACTTACGTTGCTAGATTCGTGGAAAGAGTATGGTATTGACGGCTGGACAGAAGGTGAGCATCCGTGGTTTTTCCTTTCAGAGAAATTAGGTAAACTTACAGCCCCTCTTATTGGAGCTTTACCGGAAGAAACTATTGTAACCGGTTCCACAACTGCGAATATACACCAAGTTATTGCGACGTTTTATGAGCCGAAAGGAATACGTACAAAAATACTTGCGGATGAATTGACTTTCCCATCAGATATTTATGCACTTCAAAGTCAAATTCGTTTAAAAGGATTAGATCCAGAGGAGCATTTAGTAAGAGTGAAAAGCCGAGATGGTAGAACACTTTCTGAAGAAGATATTATCCATGCGATGGAAGATGATATCGCTTTAATTTTATTACCTTCTGTTTTATATAGAAGTGGTCAAATTCTTGATATGAAACGTTTAACAACGGAAGCTCATAAACGCGGCATTCACATTGGATTTGATTTATGCCATTCAATAGGATCTATTCCGCATCATTTCAAAGATTGGGATGTCGATTTTGCTGTTTGGTGCAATTATAAATATTTAAATGCAGGACCGGGTAGTGTTGCAGGCCTTTATGTAAATAGTAAACATTTTAATAGACTGCCAGGATTGTCTGGATGGTTTAGTTCTAGAAAAGATAAACAGTTTGATATGGAGCATACATTAACAGCTGCCGATCATGCAGGTGCTTATCAAATTGGTACACCGCACGTATTAAGTACAGCACCTTTAATTGGTTCTCTTGAAATGTTTAAAGATGCTGGTATTGAACGTTTACGCGAAAAATCTTTACATATTACAAGATATATGCTGAATTTAATTGATCACGAATTAAAAGATTTCGGATTTACAATTGGAAATCCATTAGAGGATGAAAAACGTGGTGGGCACATATATTTAGAACATGCAGAAGCAGCACGTATTTGTAAAGCGCTAAAAGCAAATGGAGTTATCCCTGATTTCCGAGCACCTAATGGAGTAAGACTTGCGCCGGTCGCTTTATATAACACATATGAAGAAGTGTGGAAATCTGTACAAATATTAAAGAAAATTATGAAAGAAGAAGAGTATAAACAGTTTGAAAATAAGCGAGAGGTTGTGGCATAAGCATGAAAACATCAGAGTGGATTGATATTTCACAACCGCTAAATAATGATATTGCAACGTGGCCAGGAGACACACCGTTCTCATATGAAGTTTCATGGTCAAAAGAAGAAAGTGGCTCAGTAAATGTTGGAAAGTTAACGATGAGTATTCATACAGGCACTCATATTGATGCACCATTTCATTTTGATAATGATGGAAAGAAAGTATTGGATTTAGATGTTCAAGTTTATGTTGGCCCAGCACGGATTATTGACGTTTCTAATCTTGAAAGCATCGGAAAAAAGGAATTAGAAAGCTTTCATTTAGAAGGTGTAGAACGATTATTATTACGTACATCTTCACATGGAAAAGCTGAAGAATTTCCAGATGTGATCCCTCATTTACGTGCAGACATAGCACCTTTTCTTTCGGAGAAAGGTATTCGTTTAATCGGAGTAGATGTCCCATCAGTTGATCCGCTAGATGATAAAGAATTAGCAGCGCATCATCAATTATTTAAACATGGAATTCATATTTTAGAAAATGTCGTACTAGATCATGTAGCAGACGGTGATTATGAATTGATTGCATTACCACTTGCATTAACTGATGCGGATGGAAGTCCAGTTCGAGCCGTTATTAGACCAATATAAGTAGAATCATATAAAAGGGGCGTTTGGCTAATATGAAAGAAAATGAAAAAGTAATTATGGAAAAAGGGATTCATACGGATTTTAAAGAGAATATGACGTATGGGGAATATTTACAATTAGATAGTTTACTATCTTCTCAAAAAAGATTATCAGACCATCATGATGAAATGTTATTTATCGTTATTCACCAAGCAAGTGAGCTTTGGATGAAGCTCATTTTACATGAGCTAAATGCGGCGATTGAATCTATTAAACAAGATAAATTACAACCAGCTTTTAAAATGTTAGCACGTGTATCAAAAATTCAGTCTCAAATTATTCAATCTTGGGATATTCTTGCGACATTAACACCATCAGAATATATTGAGTTTCGTGATTCACTCGGTCAAGCTTCAGGTTTTCAATCGTATCAATATCGTATGATTGAGTATGCACTTGGCTATAAAACGCCACATGCATTAAAAATTTATGAAAAGGATCCAGAATTACATGCACGACTTCATAAAGCGCTACATGCACCAAGTCTATATGATGTCGCGATTCAAGCATTAGTAAAAGAAGGATTCCCTATTCATAAAGATGTGTTAAACCGTGATATTACGCAGCCTTATGAAGAAGATGCAACAGTAGAAGCAGCATGGTTAGAAGTGTATGCGGATGTGAAAAAATATTGGAATTTATATCAGCTTGCTGAAAAATTGATTGATATTGAAGACTGGCTACAACAATGGCGTTTCCGTCATATGAAAACAGTAGAAAGAATTATTGGACATAAAATGGGTACAGGTGGATCCTCCGGTGTTTCTTATTTAAAGCGAGTACTTGATCAACAATTCTTCCCAGAGCTTTGGAATGTTCGTACAAAATTATAAAAATAAACCTGTCAGTTCATTATGGCTGACAGGTTTATTTTTATTTGAGCACAATTATGTTTAAAATGAAGGAACAAGATATAATAAATGGATTAACTATTTAAATGGAGGTAAAGTTTTTGGATTTCAAGCAACTAGAAAATAAATTCGAAAAGAAAAAAGTGAATACATTTCTTGTTTATCAAAAAGGACAATTAACAACTGAGTATTATAAAACACCCGAATGTGCAAATAACTTATATAAAATAAATTCGATTACAAAAAGTATCGTATCTTTATTAATTGGTATTGCAGTTGATAAGGGCTATATAAATGATATACATACACCGATCACAGAGTGGATTGAAAATGTACCTAGGGGAAAACATAATTTAACACTATATCACTTATTAACAATGACTACTGGTGAGGACTGGAAAGAGTTTGGGAATGGAGTAGTATTCCCAAATGACTTTGTAGAATCAGAGAACTGGGTACAGTACATATTAGAAAAGCCAATAATTGAAGAACCTGCTACAAAAATGAATTATAATTCAGGTTCTTCTCATTTACTGAGCTATATTATTCAAGAAGCTACTGGAATGTCGACAGAGCGGTTTGCAAAGAAATATTTATTTAATCCATTAGAAATTAACGAATACGAGTGGCAACAAGATCCGCAGGGTATATATGTCGGCGGCTTCGGTATGAAAATGAAATCTACCGATTTATTAAAATTAGGAAAATTATGTTTGCAAAATGGATATTGGAATGAAAAAGAAATTGTATCAGCGAAATGGTTAGAAGAGTCAAGTAGGGCGCATTTTGAAACATATGAACATGTCGGCGCATATGGATATCACTGGTGGGTATTACATACCGAAAGATTTCACATGCCGTATTGTATATATTTCGCTATGGGATACGGCGGACAATACATCGTTATCATTCCTCAGTTAGAAGTAGTAGCTATTATAAGTAGTCATATGCCAAAACGTGGGCTCGTTCCATTAAAACTATTTATTGAGCATGTACAGGGAAATTCTAATTATATATAAGAAAAGGAGGGAATGTATGAAGGATGAAAAAATTTTATCTTTATTTAGATTCTGTTTAAGTCTTCTAGTATGTAGCGCCATTATTACGCAATTCATAATCAGGGCACAAGTGAAACCGTTCAATCCAGTTAACTTTTTTAGTTTCTTTACTATCGAAAGTAACATTTTAGTTGCATGTATTCTCCTTTTAAGTAGTATCGGAACAGCTACATTTGGTCGCTCAGAGCAGTTTAGTATACTTCGTGGTGCGGCGACGGTATATATACTTACGACAGGACTCGTTTATTTTTTGTTACTAAGAGGATTAGAAGAGTCACTTCAAACGGCAATACCATGGGTAAATACTGTGCTACATTATATCATGCCGATTACAATGCTTTTAGATTGGATTTTAAATCCACCTATTAAGAAAATCACTTGGAAACAAGCTGCAAGTTGGCTTTTATTCCCGTTTTTTTACGTTGTATATAGCTTAATACGTGGTCCAATCGTGAATTGGTATCCATATCCGTTTTTAGATCCGAGAATAGGTGGATATGGTAAAGTACTTTTATACAGTATAGGAATAGCAGTTGTAATTGGTGCTATTTGTATATTGGTAAGATTTTTAGGGAATCGAAACTTTAGAAAAGAATTTTAGAAATGCAAGAACCCCACTGTGTCTGTTTTTAACAGTGGGGGTTTCACTTTATCCAGCTATTTGTCGGGCTGCTCGTAAAAGTCCGATTGGTGAGGGCTGATGATTAGTGGGAGATGAACAAAACCCCCACTGATTAAGGTTTCACTTTATCTACTCGTCTTCTGAAACGACAACTTTATAAATTTCTCCGTCTTCGTTTCAAATTCTACATCAACAAAAACACCGTATTCTTTTCCGTTCTCACGTAACCACAATTTAAATTTTTCAACAGTTATTTGAACTGTTTTTGGTTTTCTACCTATATGAAGATAGTCAATAATTTCTGCTTTTGGGTATTGTTCTTTCGTCTTTTCTACGGCAAGTTTACCCCATTTGGCATACGGTGGCTGCGCATGAACAATTGATGAGCCTGTATATATATTTGAACATGTTGTTAGGAACAGAATGACAAGTGCGACACGTTTTAACAATTTTTTCATGATGAACTCCTTTTATCCTTTTTTATATTGTTTACATATTTTTTCAACGATATTAGTTTGGATTTTTTTGTCTTCTTTACATAAAAGCGAGGCTTTTACAAAACATAACCAAGAAATCATTTCCGTAATTAAGGAGGGAAAATTATGCGCCAAAAAGCTATTTTTAAAATAGCAGTTTTACTTGCGTTCATAGGACTGTCTTTAATGGTCAGTAGTATACAATTAAAGAATGTAGAAGCTTTTTCTAATCAAGTTATTCAAAGAGGAGCATCTGGCGAAGATGTCATTGAACTGCAATCTCGTTTGAAATATAACGGGTTTTATACGGGAAAAGTGGATGGTGTTTTCGGATGGGGTACATATTGGGCACTTCGGAATTTTCAAGAGAAATTCGGATTACCCGTTGATGGTTTAGCTGGAGCTAAAACGAAGCAAATGCTCGTGAAGGCAACGAAGTATGACAAGTCAACTGCTAATAAAGGGACGACAACGAATAAAGGAAATAGCGGTGGCACTGCACAAGAGAATAAACCACCTCAAAATAAAGGGACAAATGTTCCGAACGGTTATTCTCAAAATGATATTCAGCTTATGGCAAACGCAGTATACGGAGAATCACGCGGTGAACCATATTTAGGACAAGTTGCAGTAGCTGCTGTCATTTTGAACCGTGTTACAAGTGCGTCATTCCCAAATACTGTTTCAGGTGTAATCTTTGAGCCTAGAGCATTTACAGCGGTAGCCGATGGGCAAATATATTTAACGCCAAATGAAACAGCAAAAAAAGCAGTTTTAGATGCGATTAACGGATGGGATCCAACAGGAAATGCTTTATATTATTTCAATCCAGATACCGCGACTAGTAAATGGATTTGGACTCGTCCACAAATTAAAAAAATCGGTAAACATATTTTCTGTAAATAGAGCGGAGGTGGGACAATGTTACGAGGTATTATCATTGTATTATTAACAGTCGGTGTAGTAGGAACAGGCTATTGGGGCTATAAAGAGCACCAAGAGAAAAATGCAGTTTTAATTCGAGCGGAAAATAGCTATCAACGTGCATTCCATGATTTAGCATACGAAGTCGATTTATTACACGATAAAATTGGCACAACACTTGCGATGAATTCACGATCATCTTTATCACCTGCATTAGCGGATGTATGGCGTTTAACATCTGAAGCTCGCTCAGATGTAGGGCAACTTCCTTTAACATTAATGCCATTTAATAAAACGGAAGAATTTTTAGCGAATATCGGTGATTTTAGTTACCGTGCAGCCATTCGTGATTTAGAAAAAGAACCGTTAAATGAGCAAGAATATAAAACGTTGCAAACTTTATATTCAAATGCAGGAAATATACAAGATGAACTAAGAAAAGTACAACATCTTGTTTTGAAAAATAATTTACGCTGGATGGATGTAGAAATGGCACTTGCATCAAATCGCGATCCAGCAGATAACACAATTATTGATGGATTGAAAACTGTAGAGAAAAACGTAACATCATATTCTTCTACAAACTTCGGACCGACCTTTACAAGTGCGCAAAAAAATAAAAAAGGCGGATTTGAAGCGGAAGGAAAGGCAATTTCTAAAGATGAAGCGGCGAAAATTGCCAAATCGTTTTTGAATTTAAAAGGAAATGAAAAAGTAGATGTTGAGAAAAGCGGAAAAGGTGCGAAAGAATCCTTCTATAGTGTGAAAATTAAAGATGAAGCAACGAACAACGAGTTCTATATGGATATTACCGGAAAAGGCGGATATCCAATTTGGGTTATGAATAACCGCGAAATTAAAGAACAGAAAGTTAGTTTAAACGATGCAGGTAGTAAAGGTTTGAAATTTTTAAAGGACCATAAGTTTAATAATATGGAGCTTTATGATAGCTCTCAATATGATAATGTTGGTGTATTTACGTATGTAGTAAATGAAAATGGAGTACGAATTTATCCAGAAGCAATCCAAATGAAAATTGCTTTAGATGATGGTTCTATCGTTGGGTTCTCCGCAAAAGAATATTTAGCGTCACATCAAAAGCGAACAGTTCCATCGGCAAAGCTAACTGCAGCAGAAGCAAGAAAGAAAATCAATCCGGATGTAAAAGTCATGGAAGAACGTAAAGCTTTAGTAGTCAATGATTTGCATAATGAAGTACTTTGCTATGAATTTGTAGGCACTTTAGGAAAAGATACGTACCAAATATTCATTAATGCTAATAGCGGGGCCGAGGAAAAGGTAAAGAAAATGCAAGCTGTTGAAAAAATTTATGATTAAACCTTAATAGTGAAGTGGTGAAAATAATGAAAACTCTAATATATATATTGATGCTTTGCTTCGTTATAACTGGATGCAGTATTGGAAAAAAAGACAATCCAAACGAAAAGCCGGAACAAAAAAATGTTTCAATGAAAAATGTTAATTATACGAATAAATCAAATAAGCCAAATGAAAAAGCAGCAGATCATTTAGCATCTTTAGCAGCAAGTGTGCCAGGTGTGAATGATGCAACAGCGGTCGTTGTTGGAAAATATGCTATTGTAGGTATTGATGTAAAAGCAAAACTTGATCGAACTCGAGTTGAATCAATTAAATACTCTGTTGCAGAAAGTTTAAAAAATGACCCTGACGGTGCTAATGCAGTCGTTGTAGCAGATGTTGATACGTATGAACGGCTCAAACAAATCGGAAAGCAAATTAAAAAAGGAAAAACAGGTGAAGGTATACTAGATGAATTAGCCGCTATTGTGGGCCGAGTAATGCCACAAGTTCCAAATGATATGATAGAAAATAGAGAAACGAATCCAATTAAAGATAATGATAAACAATTACCAAAAGATGAAGAACAAGAGTTAAGAAAAGAACAGGATGATCAATCAAATAATCATTTGAATAAATGAAATTAGCCTCGTACTTAATTGTACGAGGTTTTTAAATATAATATTAAATATTCAGTTTATTTTTAAGGAAAAATATGGTTTAATTATGATGGGAGGGACAACTGTTATGATGAAAAAAAGCGCATGTATATTGTTTAGTTTATGCTTAGGTTTCAGTATGACAGCGTGTGAACAGAGAAAAGAAGTGAAAAATCAAACAGCAACTTCTTCTACTGTGATGGAAAGGCAACAGAAAGAGTCTATCAATATAAATCATTTTTCGAGTATAAATGAAGGGATGACTTATACAGAAGTGAAAGATTTAATTGGTTTTGAAGGAGATTTACTTATAGAAGAAGGGGTAGAACATTCTACACAAATTAAACAAATTTTTGCTTGGAAAGGAAACAATCCAAATTCATTTGTTGAAATTACCTTTTTAGATGGAAGAGTGCATTCAAAAGCACAGCAAGGTATAAGTTAATAAGCTAAAAAATGGGAGAGTTTAGCATGAACATACACACAGGGGAAATTCAATTAGTTCCGTATAAGGAGAAATATAAAGAAGTTATACAAACATTTACTTTACCAAGTGAACAAGTTCAGTTTACATCAGATCCAAGCGCATTACTGGAGAAAGCAAAAAGTGATCGTACAAAAAATGTGATTGTTATTTTAGATTACAATGGGGTACCGGTGGGTCTTTTCGCATTGGAAACGGGAGATAGAGTAAAGGAGTTCACAGATAATGAGGATGCTTTACTTTTAACATCATTTTCTATTAATCACAATAGACAAAGAAAAGGATTCGCTAAAAAGTCATTGTTATTATTAGAAGAGTTTGTAAAACGTTATTTTCCAATAAAAAATGAAGTTGTACTTGCTGTGAATGAAAGAAATATTCCTGCACAAAATTTATATGCAAAAGTCGGCTTCCAAGATAAAGGTTTTAGAAGAATGGGACCAATAGGCCAACAAATAATAATGCATTTGTCTATAATGAAATAATGAGATAGAAAACTTACTCTTGAATATTCATGTAGTAGGTTTTTTTATTTTAATAATATACAATATATGTATATAAAATGAAATAGAAATGAAGGATATAAAAAATGAATCAAGATAGAAAATGGAATCTCGTTGGGGGAAGAGTGATTAAAACTGGGATTGCAGTTTTTCTTACAGTGTTAGTTTGTGAATTTTTTAATATCTCAACTTGGAGTTATAAAAATGATTTAAAAGATTATAAACCAAATCATTATCATCACCATTTTTCAAGTGAGTATATTATTTTATTTGAGGTATTATCTATTCATGATATGTTAGAAGAATTAAAACAAATATCCGAGAAATATGAGTGGGGAAATCGATTCAATTGATAAGTTCATTTTATTGTGGGGGGAATAGTATGACACTTTATATTGCATTACTAAGAGGAATCAATGTCGGTGGACATAAAGTAATCAAAATGGCTGAGTTAAAACGAGTGTTTGAATCAATAGGGTTAAAACAAGTGAAAACGTATATACAAAGTGGTAATATCGTGTTCGAATCTGAGGAAGATATAAACTTTCTAAAAGACCGAATACAAACGGAAATAAAAAATGAATTTGATTTCGATGTTCCAGTCATGCTAAGAACACATGATGAATTTATAAATATTATTAAGCAATGTCCGTATGAAGTTCATTCATTGTTAGAAGGAGAAAGTGTTCATGTTGCTTTTTTAGCGAATGTACTTTCTGAAGAAGAGAGTAGTCAATTGCTTATATTTAAAAGTGAACTTGAAGATTGCTATATAGATGAGAAAGTCGTTTATTTGTTTTTCAAAAATAGCATTCGAAATTCTAAATTAATGAACCAGTTTCAGAAGTTACATACACCAGCTACAGTTAGGAATTGGCGGACTGTGAACAAATTAAAAGCAATTGTAGAGGGTATGTAAATATAAAAAGATGAGGTTTTCTACATGTAGAAAACCTCATCTTTTTATTTATATTGTTTTGCAACTACGAGTTCGACAATAGGATAAATAAAGAAGGAAGAGCAAATTGCGATGAACAGAGGGAGGTTTTTTACTCCATCTAAATTAGCCCCCATAGAAAATCCTTCAGAGAAGATTAATATAAGGAACATTACAATTACAAGCACAAAATATGCAATTTTAAAGCTTTTATATGTAATTTGTTGTCCCATTTCATCTTGACTTTCTTCTGATACACCGTGGGGATCTCCCCAAGTAATGTAATTAATTAAATTACTAAGTATTAACGAAATAGCAAAAATCGTACCGCCCAAAATAGAACCTTCAGTTATGTATTTATATGTGCCATGTACTAGTATTGCAATTAATGCTAAAACAATGATTATAAAAATAGTTTTTTTAGTATTCAATAAATAATTGCCCCCTCGATTGTAAAAAACTCTTTACAAATATAAGTATAAAATTGGAAAAGTATCATGTCAAATACTTTTTACACGAAATATGTAAGTATGTAATATTTTAGTTCTATGATAAATAAAAAATTACAATACATTTGAATGTAAAAGAATGGGCTCGCATATATTTGGAAGGGATGTCAGATTAATTTAGGGGGTAGTTATGTCTATACTTTTAAAAGCTGGTGCAGATGCAGGAAACAACGGTTTGAAGTTAATGGTGAAAGGGCAAGACCCTATTTTTATTCCGAGTATTTATTCTTTATATATAGGTGAGCCTACAGGACTCTTAGATGAGGTAGATGTTTCATTATCTGAATTAGAAAACCACATTGATGTGACTATAAGTTCGCCATCGTTAATGCTAAATAATGTACGATACATCGTTGGAGAAAAAGTCATTCAAGATCAATTAAAAGGTACTGAGGTAGAGAAGAAATCAAATAAGTCAACGGATGAGTTAATGGTTATTACAATACTATCAGGTTTGGCGGTAAGCGCTATGCGTCAAAGTCCAACTTCTAGCCATATTAATATTCGTTATGATTTATCTGTCGCTCTTCCTATGCAGCTTATTACACAAGAAATAGCTGCTGAAAATGCAAAACGTTATATGGGAAATCATAAGGTTATTTTCCATTATCCGAACGGACGCGATGTGACAATTAATGTTTCAATTGAGTATTGTAAATGCCTACCTGAGGGTGCTTCTGGGACGTGGGGCATTGTATACGATGAAGAAGGAAATGTTGTGAAACATAAAATAGAATGTGAGCAAAATCAAGTTTCTGAAATTGATTTTGTAGATAAAACTCTACTCTCTTTTGATATTGGCGCAGGGACGACAGAAGAAGTCGTTTCATTAGGGGTGAATTTCCGTCCGCAACTAAGTAAAGGTTTATCTTATGGTGTAAAAGAGACGTTACTACAAATCATTACGAGATGGAACCGGAAGTATCCAACTAAAACGATTGATAGCATTACAGAATTCAATCAAATTTATTTAAATGATAAGCATCCGAGAAATACATTATTAGTTGAGGAATCACAGCCAGCGCTATTAGGTTTAGCAGCGCGTGTTGCAACAGATATTATAAATAAAATTGATGATATGAAAGACGATCCATACGTGTTTATTTATGGCGGGGGTGCAGTAATTATTAAAAACAGTTTAAAAATGATTTTAAAGCAAAAAGGACGACTCAAAAATGTAATCTTTGTAGATAATCCGTTATTTACAAATGCACGAGGATTATTAGTCTATACTTGTTCGCCAAAATATAGAGAGCATAAGCAAAAAGAGTTAGGATTTACAAACTTAACGATAAGTTAGTTGGTGGAAGTATGCGATCTAGGCGATATAAACGTGGTGATCGAGTAAAAATCAATATTCATAAATCGGTATCACCTGAAATGCTTGCGTGGCTGAATAAACAATCAAATCCAACTAATTTCTTCTTCTTTGCTGCGCAGCAACTATTTAAACAAGTAGGAGATATTGACGTTTCTAAAGCTTTACCAAGCAGCCATGTTTTCTCATTATATGTGGAGCCTTCATCCTTATTAAAAGTCGAAGTAAACCCTTTTAAAAACATGACACTAGACACAAATACATCCACTGAAAATGCAAAAAAAAAATTATGGGAATCTGTTGATCAATTAGATTGTCCATTTTTTTAAACATAGAAAAATATAAGAAGTCCCCATCACTATACATACGAATACAGTGATGGGGTTTTGTTTGTAAATGGAAGGGGCACAATACAATTTGTGACCCTTCCATTAGTTATTTATCTAAATTTTAGATGTATGTTTAGAAACAGCATTAATTATGCTTTCCCAGTCATCTGGATGGTTTTCATGGCCTGCCCCTTTAAGGGTTAATAGTACTGAGTTTGGAATTTCATCAATTAGTGCGAGGCCATGTTCAAATGGTAGTGCTGTATCGTCTGTTCCGTGAATAACTAATGT
This sequence comes from Bacillus sp. EKM501B, assembly GCF_011800505.1. Taxonomy (NCBI): domain Bacteria; kingdom Bacillati; phylum Bacillota; class Bacilli; order Caryophanales; family Bacillaceae; genus Bacillus; species Bacillus sp. EKM501B. Next base: position 182,696 of record NZ_JAALFZ010000004.1, read on the forward strand.
AGGTGCTTGTATGGATTGAAGTACACCTTCATATGCATCATCACCTTGAAGTAAAGCGTGATTAAACATACTTATTAAATTGTTTGCGCGTTCTATTTCTTGTTTTACTTGTTTATAAACTCTATTTTCATCAAATATTCGTTCTGATCCACATAATAGACGAGATCCTGAAACTAAATACTCTGCCACATCATTTTTATTTGCCCAATCTATACTTGTGCCATTTACATGATGTGTTAAAATCCTTTCATCCATTGGAGGTAAATCGCGAGTATTGTCATCAGATCCTATTACACTAGTCGCTAGTAAAGTTAGCGTCAAAATTCTTTCGGGATGTTTTACAGCGGCAATTTGAGCAATCATACCACCTAATGACATGCCAAATAGGTGAGCTTTATCAATATGATAAGCATCTAGTACTCCAATTGCATCTTCAGCCATATCTGTTACTGTGTAATTGGAAGTTCTAGGTTCATAGGCAACAGAGCGCCCAACATCACGGTTATCAAAGCGAATAACAAACTTCCCCGTACTAGCCAACAGCTCACAAAACTCTTCATCCCAATAAACCATGGAACATGTAGCGCCCATAATTAATAAAATAGCAGGGTTCTTAGGGTTCCCAAAGCTTTCTGTACATATATCAATTCCGTTTATTTTAAATATCTTTTCACTCATATAGTTAGCCTCATTTCTTTTGAATTAATTAATAAAACAATTTTGGATGATTCTAAGATGTGTGTAAGATTCGTGGTGGAATTCATCCCGCTATTTGCTGGGCAGTAAGAGTCCCATCTTAAAATTCAGGGAAAGTAAAGAAGTTGGGAGGGGACCAACTGCCCGGAAAAGCCCGATTGGCGAGGGTTGATTAAAGTTTCACTTTATAATGCTTCTTGCATAATTACCCCCAAAAATAATTATATGTTAATTCAAGGCAAAAAATTTTGAGAAATAATTGTATGTTATTAAAATAAACAGCAAGGAGGAGAGTAAATGAAAGCAATTGTTATTGATCAATATGGTATTGTTGAAGAATTAAAAGAAAGACAAGTTTTAAAACCGGTTGTTCAGAATAACGAAAAAGCTCAACAATAAATAATATCCCATACTATACATTTTCATTTTCGAGTATTATTTATTGTTAGCTATTGTGATATTACTTCTAACAAATACTGTTTCGTATTGTATCGTGTAATTTTTCTAATCCAATTTCCATATCTTTCTCGTTTAACATTGAATAGCTAATTCTTAATTGGTTATCATTTGTTTCGTAATTTAATAGACAAGCTGTTCCTGGTAAAAAAGAGACATCTACTTCATTTGCTTTTTGTAATAAGGTAAAGGGATCTATCGAATCAGGTAGTGTCACCCATAAATTAAAACCTCCATTTGGTATTTCAAAGTGTAGTTCTTTTAATGGCGATAATATATCAATTGTTAAATCACGTCTCATTTGTAAAGCTGTACGTAATTTTTCTAAATGGTTTTTCATACGTTCTGCACGTAAAAACGGTAGAAGTGCCTTCTGTGTTAATAAAGGACTACCGATATCCATTGAACCTTTTACTGCATATAGCCATTCAAAAATAGGACCATCGGCAATAAGTGCCGCGATACGCAGTCCTGGTGCTAACGTTTTACTAAATCCTTTTATATATATTACGTGGCCATCCTTATCAAAACTTTTGATTGGGGGCGGGATTATAGCATCCCCAAAATATATTTCTCCGAAAGAATCATCTTCAATAATAAAAAATTGATATAACTCCGATAGTTCTATAAGTTCCATTCTTCGTTCTTTACTCATTACTGTACCTGTCGGATTCTGGAAGGTGGGATTCGTATACAATAAAACGGGATTTTTACTTTGACAAATATCATCAATTAAGTCGGAGCGAACTCCATGATTATCAAGAGAAACGGGAATGATTTGAACACCTTTATTGATGAAAATATCAAGCGCAGCACTGTAACATGGACTTTCTACTAATACAATATCTCCAGGTTTTAATAATGTTTGAGCAATTAAATCAATTCCTTGTTGTGCGCCGCTTGTAATTAATAATTGAGATGGGTCTGTCACTAATTTCTGGTGTTCATTTAAGTAATTTGCTATTTCAACTCGCAATTCATAATCGCCTTGAACTGGCCCATAAGTTGCTAACAACATCGGATTTTTATCCAGCAATTTATGCATTTCATCTGCCAAAAATGGATTTGGTAACAGACGAGGATACAGAATTGCTTGTGAAAAATTATAATATTTACGGTGCTTATTCATTGCATATTGAGAACGCATAACATTAATCGTTTTCATTTGTTGCCATTTATACGGAATTGGTTTGAAATCTTTCTTTACCCGTTTATATATGTAAGCACCTTTTCCTTGTTCGATGCGTATATACCCTTTCGTTTCTAACTGTTTATACGCTTTACGAACTGTTAATACATTGATTTGTAAATCTGTGGCCATACAACGTAAAGAAGGAAGAGATTCACCATGTGAAAGCATACCACTTTGTATTCTGTCAACAATTTGCATATATATTTGCTTGTAATACGGTATGTTTGTTTCTTTACGCAATACAATTTTCATAGGTTCACCTATTTTTCTTTTTAACTTAATTAAAGCGAAAAATATATAGGGAATCAACTACAACTTGAAGTAACTGTTATATGTACCGATACACTGTTATACACCATAGCCTCTATACTCATTCTAAGAGTAAAAAGGAGGAAGCAAAATGGTCATTTTTAATTACATTTTAGTATGTATTATTTTCGGGACAACATTTTTAACGATAAAAATTGGAATTGAAGCAGGGGCGCCACCGTTGTTTTCAGCAGGAATTCGCTTCTTTTTAGCGGGCATAATCCTTATGATTATTTTTAAATTAAAGCGAAAAGAAATTATGCCACATATATTTTCAAAACGCATTATGTATGCTGGATTTTGTTTAACATTTATGACATTCGCAAGTTTATATTGGTCAGAACAATATATTTCTTCGGGATTAGCTGCTGTTCTTTCTGCTACGGGACCAATGATGATTTTATTAATACAAGCAAAGAGGAATAGGGAGAAATTACAAAAGGAACAACTCGTTGCTTTAGTTATTGCACTAATAGGTGTTATATTTGTTTCTTTACCAGGAATGCATCAACAAGTAAGTTTCATATGGAGTATTGCTTGTATTGTGTTAGTTATAGGGGAGTTATTTTACGGAATAGGCTCTATTCGTTCGAAAGAAATACTGTCAGATTTATCAAATGTATCACCATTTCTTATTAACGGTATTCAAATGTTTTATGGAGGGATTTTACTACTAATCGCATCTATTATTGTAGAACAACCAAATGTAACCGTATTAACTTCATGGAGTGTGCAATGGCCTATTTTATATCTCATATTTATCGGATCGATTGGTGGACACGGATTATATTACTGGCTCTTATCAAAAACAAATCCAGTATTTCCATCGACGTGGTTATATGTATCACCATTAATTGCAATAATTGTGGGATATATCATTTTAGGAGAACCTTTAAATCCTACAATGGGAATGGGGGCTTGTCTTATATTGATTGGTGTATTTTTGGCCAATCGTTCAACACTACGGACTTATTTCAAAAAAGGGCGGTTATTAGAGAAGGAGATGTAGTTTAATAAAGCAATAGCCCTGTATATTACAGGACTGATAAAATCAAAAACACAGTTGGAAAAATAACCAACTGTGTTTTTGATAATTAATTCACTTTTTTAATAAAGCCTTTATAATGACGTTTTACAAGCTGGCTTTCTAACGTCTTCATAGTTTCTAGTGCTACACCGACAATGATAAGTAAGCTTGTACCACCAATTTGAGCAGAAGGTGGTAACGTAGCAATTTTCGTGAATACGAGCGGTAATATAGAAATAGCACCTAAGAAAATTGCACCGATAAATGTTAAACGGTATAGAATTTTAGTTACATATTGTTCAGTTGCTTTACCAGGACGAATACCAGGAACATATCCATTTTGCTTTTTCAAATTCTCAGCCATTTGTTCAGGATTTACTTGAATAAATGCGTAGAAGTATGTGAAAGCAACGATAAGACCGACATAAAGTGTCATTCCAATTGGATGTGCGAAATCAAGATTTGCAACTAACCATTTTGATACGCTTGAATCAGGGAAGAGCTGCGCAATTGTACGCGGCGTCATTAAAAATGCAGAAGCAAAGATAACTGGTATAACACCAGCACTATTTACTTTAAGCGGTAAATGAGTGTTTTTTGCTCCTTGATATTGATTGTTTCCTGAAACAGCTTTTGCATATTGGATCGGTATTTTACGTACAGCTTGTTGAATGTAAATAACACCAACAACTATCGCTAAAATTACGAGTCCAATTAAAACAATTTTTATTATGTGCATAAATAGCTGATCGCCAGCATTTTGGAATTGTTGTAAATAAATTTGATTTGCAACATTTGGAATGGCGGCAACGAGACCTGCGAAGATAATCATCGAAATACCATTACCAACTCCGTTAGCGGTAATTTGTTCGCCTAACCAAAGTAAAAATGCAGTACCTGCAGTTAAAACTGTCGCAATAAATAAGTATGTAGTCCAGCTTTGATCTGTTATTAATTGTCCACCTGCTATATTATTAAAGCCATAAGACATTCCGATGGCCTGTATGAATGCGAGAATGATTGTAAAGTATCGAGTGAATTGAGCTGATTTCTTACGGCCCATTTCTCCTTGCTTTGCCCATTCCGAAAATTTAGGTATAACATCCATTTGTAGTAACTGTACTATGATGGAAGCTGTAATATATGGTGTAATACCTACAGCAAAGATTGAGAAGTGTTGCAATGCTCCTCCGCCAAATACGTTTAACATACCTAGAACGTTAGCTTGATCTTGTACTTTTAATACCTCTGCGTTAGTATGAGGAACTGGAATAAACGTGCCAATTCGAAAAACGATTAACATCGCTAGTGTAAAAAGGATTTTCCTTCTTATCTCAGCTACTCTCATGAAATTTGAAATCGTACGAAACATTATGTCGCCTCCTATATTTTTATCAGTAAAAAACTGATTATTATACCCTATGAAGTAACCACAAACCTCCTTCCGCACTAAATTCATTTGACAAATGGATTTTCATACACTTTGTAGTTTTCACGGATATAAAAATATAAGGTGTTATATAAGCGACCTATACACTTCACGTAATCATTCAATACCCATAATATATCGAATAAATTAACAAATGTACATACATACGCATTAAAAATGAATAAATAGGGTCATTTTTTACATTTATTTAATGATAAATTGATAGGACATTATACTGGTAAATGCGCTTCGTATATTCCTTTAATCAATTAAAATCCTCCACCTTTTTATTTTCTTACAATTAATATATCGATTTAAAAAGAATTTAAAATCAAATAAAAGTATGAAAGTACATACTACTTTAGTAGTAGTAATAGTAATCAATTGTATTTCAATTAAAATTCATGTGATTAGAGGATTCTTTTTATTTAAGAAGGAATAAATATTTAAAGAAAGCTAAATAAACAGTGTACATATTTATAGGGGAGAAGATGTAAATGAAAGTTTTTATAAAAAAATTTCCACCATTAGAAGTAGCATATATAAGACGAACTGGTAGCTACTTTGAACCACAAGATCACTGGGGAAAGTTACTGAATTGGTCAATTGAAAATAAACTTTATCCACCAGAGCAATCATTTATCGGAATATCATTAGATAATCCTGAACTTGTTGCAAGTCATAAGTGCCGGCATGATGCATGTGTTACGATTCCTGAAAACTTCGATAAAGAAAAGTATCATGATGTGCAATTTAAAAGATTAGATGGAGGTACATATGGTCTATACCAGTTCTATGATGAACCTCATAAATTAAGTGAAGCGTATCAATACATGTATGCAGAGTGGCTACCAAATAGTGAGTATGATGCAGATTATGATAGAGATAATTTAGAGTTTTGCTTAAATAATGTTGCTGAAGATCTAGATGGAAAGTTAAAGGTTAATTTATTTGTGCCAATTAAAAAGATATAAAAAACAAATAATTTCATTTGTAGCTTTAAAATGAAATTGGAATAGTAGTGAAAGAAAAACTTTTTTTGAAGATAATATTTCTAGCGTAGGAATTTAAGTATGTAGGTTGCAATGAAAGGAGAATCCACATGGATACATTTGTAAATGACAAGTTTTATGAAACGAGAGATCAATTAGTTGAGGAAATTAATTTGTTGAGTGATGCTCAATTTAATAGGAAACCAGATAAGGATAAATGGAGTATTGCACAAGTTTGTCATCATTTAGTTTTATTAGATGAGAGAGTTATAACAGTTATTTCATCAGGATTAAAAAAGTTAGATAGTACCCAAAATGAGCGTAAAGAAATTCACACTATTTTATTAGATAGAACGAAAAAGTTTATAGCTCCAGAAATGATTGAACCAAGTAAAGAACCATTTGAAGTGGAGCAAATGCTCAATATGCTAAACGAATCAAGAAAAGAATTGATGCGTTTCCTGAGTACAATAGAAGATGAGTCTATATTAGCGAAAAAAGCAGTGATGCATCCAGCTCTTGGAGAATTATCCCTTGATCAGTGGATAGAACTGATTTATTTACATGAACAGCGTCATATTTCACAAATAAAAGAGATAAAATTACTTTGTGAAATTGAAAAGTAAAAATCATTCCCTATTTATTGATGCGTATTATAAACAGGGAAAACGGTTGATTCATATTGATTCAGAAGAAAACAAAAATAGAATGAAATTAGTTGAAAGTAACCAATAAGCTTAAGAAAATATGAAACTATCCGATTTTCTGTATAAGTGTAACCCCGTCTTAAATGAAGAGCGGGGTTATTTTTTTGGAAGTATTTTCATTGAGAAGGAAATACTTCGACAATGAAATTCAAAAAAATAATCATCATAACATATTTTATATGCGAATTTTAGTAAATTGAAATAATGATTTTATGATGATGAATGATATGTCCTTATTTTGAAAGTACTCTTCACACGCTTAAGGAAGGGGTATTCTGTCAGGAAACGATAAAATACAATTCTGTTAGGGGATGTATGCAATTTATTCTCTTTATTTTGCAACAGAACCACCTTCAAAATTATCTTTTGTAGTTGAAGTTTCCTGAATAATAAGTTACATTTTTAAAGTTCAAGCAACTTTATGAAAGTACAAAAAGGGGAGAAATATTATTATTATGCAAAAAATGAAATGGAAGAACTATGTATGTTACTTTGTAATTCTATTACTGCTTGGAACAGCAGTAATAGTCAAACCACCTATCTCTAAGGCTGAGGAATCTGAAGTTAATATCACATTGTTAGGTACTGCAGATATTCATGGTAGATTTATGCCTTGGGATTATGCGCTTGATGGAGCAAATATGAGTGGAAGTTTGACGCAGCTTTATACGGTTATAAAGAAGGTCCGTCAAGAAAATCCAAATACCATATTAGTAGATGCTGGGGATACAATTCAAGGAAACTCAGTAGAATTATTCAACGATAAACCACAATCGCCAATGATGGTAGCGATGAATACAATGGGATATGACGCCTGGGCATTTGGAAATCATGAATTCAATTTTGGATTAGATACATTGAAAAAAGTTAGTGAGCAATATAAGGGAAAAACGTTAGCAGGAAATATTTATAAGGAAAATGGAGAGCGCTTTCTTCCTGCATATACAATTGTAGAAAAAGGTGGAATTAAAGTTGGGATTATTGGTATGAATACACCAATGATTAGTGATTTTGAAAAAGGGACAGATCACTTAGATGGTTTAGTGGTGAAAAATCCGGTAGAAGAGACGAAAAAGGCAATTAAGGAATTAGAAGGTAAAGTAGATGTAATGGTAGGAGTTATGCATATGGGATTAGAAAATGAGAATGGTATCCCTGGTACTGGTGTTCAAGATATTGCAAATGCTTGTCCGGAACTAAGCGCTATTTTTGCGGCTCACATGCATAAACTTGTAAAAAAAGAAGTTGTAAATGGCGTAATTATTACAGAACCAGATAAATATGGAACACATATTTCACGTATTGACCTTACTTTTACAAAGCAAGATGGGAAGTTGACTTTAAAAAATAAAACTGCTACCGCTATACCTGTAAAAAATGCTGATGGAACAACGATATTATCTGATCCTACACTTGAAGAAGCATTAACACCTTTTCACGAATATGCGAGAGGAGATGCAAATGTTGTAGTCGCTCAATTAAAGGGTAGAAATCTTGTTCCTGAAAATGAAATAAAGGGTATTCCAAGTGTTCAGATTCAAGAAACACCTTTATCAGATTTCTTTCATGAAGTCATGCTCTACTACAGTAAAGCGGATGTAGTAGCCCATCAAATTGATAATGATTATGCCCGTTTAGATACAGGTCCTATTAAGAAAAAAGATATTGCGTACAATTACCAATATGCCTTGGGAGAAATTACAGTATATAAGATTTCTGGAAAAGATTTAAAAGACTATATGGAATGGGCAGCAGGATATTTTAACTCATCTCGTGCCGGAGATGTAACCGTTAGCTTTGATAAAACCCGCCGTGCATCTAAATACAGTACGAACGATTTCTTTGGAGGCGTAAAATACGAAATTGACTTAACAAAACCATATGGAAGCAGAATTACAAATTTACGCTCTATTCGTACAAACAAACCAATCAAAATGAGCGATGTTATGACGCTAGGAATGAATGCATATAGAATGGAGGCTCTTCAGGCAAAAGGGGGAGCTTTAGAGGGGCGTAAGTTTGAACAAATTTGGTCATCTAAACAAGAGAATGCATTTGGAGAAACAGGCGGAACCATTCGTAACCTTGCTATTACATATTTAAAAGAGGTAAAGAATGGTGTATACACTCCAAAAGTTATGCGTAATTGGAAAATTACTGGTGTAGATTTACATTCTTCAGAGCATAAGGCTGTAGTTGATCTCGTGAATAAAGGGATTTTAGAAATTCCAAAAACAGAAGACGGAAAATACACAAATATAGCATCTATAAATACGAAAGACTCAATTTCAAAAGAAGAAATTGTAGCACTCTCACAAAAAGCAAATATTAATCCAAATGAGTTTAATCATACAAAGACAAAAGGTGAATTTTATAAAAAACTTAATAGGATTACTAAAAAAATATAAATTATAAGGTTTCTTATAGTAATTGTTATTTTAATAGCATTAAACCCACTCTTACAATAGTAAAGAGTGGGTTTTTATGTTGTTATTTAGATGTAAGTATACTTTTATTAGAATGAATATAGATAATTAATAACTAACCAATTGGATGAGCGTCTATAAGGATTCTCTTTTATTCGAATTAATGTACATATGTGTTCCGTTCATTATTTATAATATTGACCACAATTTATGTAATTTTGCATAATGTTACATAAATTTCGTATTTTCTCTTTTTTCCGACAGAAATAGACAGTATACTTTGTACAAGCTTTCTATTTCAAAAATTATACGAGGTGAAATAATGAAAAACAAAAAGACATTAACTAAGGTAGCATTAACAACAGGATTAGCTTTAACAGCTGTGGCACCATATGGCGTAGGTCATGCAGAGGAAACAGATCAACTACAAGTTCAAATTCAAGAGGAATCGTTCCGTTCGGGTGAACTTACACAACCGTCACAAAAGGCACCAGAAAATGTAGTAAAGGATGCACTTAAGGAGAAAACAGAACAAGCTCTGTCCCAAAAACAAGTCAATGGAGAAGCAGGAGTAGATTATAAAGTTCTTCAAAAACGTGGTTCGTATGATGGAACTACACTTGTGCGTATGCAACAAACATACGAAGGAAAAGAAGTATATGGCCATCAATTAACTGCACACGTAGATAATAATGGTGTTATTAAAAGTGTTTCAGGTGATAGCGCGCAAAATTTAAAACAAGAAGAATTGAAAAAACCTATTAATCTATCAAAAGATGAAGCAAAACAATTTATTTATACGAAGTACGGGAACGATCTCAAGTTTATTTCTGAGCCAGAAGTTAAAGAGGTTATTTTTGTTGATGAAAATAATGGACAAGCTAAAAATGCATACCAAGTTACCTTTGAAGCTGCAACACCAAACTATGTTTCTGGTACTTATTTAGTAAATGCACAAAATGGTGATATGTTAAAAAATATGGTACAAGAATCTAACTTAAAAGCCAGTGACAAACTAGTTGGAGCTTTAAAGAAAAGTAAACAAAGCAGTCTTACATCATTAACTGGAACAGGAAAAGATGATTTAGGTATTTCTCGTTCATTTGGTATCTCTAAACAAAGTAATGGCAAATATGCTCTTGCTGATTATACAAGAGGGCAAGGAATTGAAACATATGATGTGAATTACAGAGATATTACTAAAGAAGAAAGCTATTATCCTGGTACATTAGCGACTAGTACTTCGGCAACATTTAACGATCCGAAAGCAGTAAGTGCTCATTACTTAGCAACAAAAGTATTTGATTTTTATAAAGATAAATACAAGCGTAATAGCTTTGATAATAAGGGACAAAAGGTAGTTTCAGTTGTACACGCTTGGGATTCTGAAGAGACGAATGATCCGAAAAATTGGCAGAATGCATTAAGTGCTAATAATGGAAGTATGCTTGTATATGGCGATCCTATTGTTAAAGCATATGACGTAGCTGGACATGAATTTACACACGCTGTTACTTCTAGCGAATCTAATCTTGAATATTACGGAGAATCCGGTGCGATTAATGAGGCATTATCTGATATTATGGGAACATCTATTGAGAAATACGTAAATAATGGAAAATTCAACTGGACAATGGGAGAACAAACGGGATCTGTTTTCCGTGATATGGAAAACCCAGCTTCTGTTCCATCTTCACTTGGAGTACCTTATCCAGATGATTACAGTGAATTTAACGATTTTAATGGATGGGATCAAGGCGGTGTTCATTTTAATTCAAGTATTATTAATAAAGTTGCGTATCTCATTGCGAAAGGCGGAACTCATAACGGAGTAACTGTTAAAGGAATTGGTGAAGATAAAATGTTTGATATTTTCTATTATGCAAATACAGATGAGTTAAACATGACTTCTAATTTCAAAGAATTGAGATCAGCATGTATTCGAGTGGCAACTAATAAATATGGTGCGAATACAGCTGAAGTTCAAGCAGTTCAAAAAGCATTTGATGCAGCAAAAATTAAGTAATTTAGAAATATAGTTCTCATTCATATATTAATACATTATGAAAAACAGCTAATGTCATTTTAAGGATATTAGCTGTTTTTTTACGTAGCAATGTATTATTGAAAATAAACTGACTAAGCAATAATGAGGCGCTTTCTCTTTAAGAAGTAGTGACAAATCAATAAGGTTTAAAGTGTATAAAAACAGAAAATTAATAATATATTGACCTCTTAGTAGAAAGTCTATAAAATGAAAGCGATAACAAACGATTGCTTTAAAATGATTTCCCTGATCTTTTAGTATTTACAAATATATGAAGGCATAAACAAATCTATTTTTTTAAGCGTTAATGCAAACGCTTTCGTATTAAAAGGTCATTGAAATACATACGTGAAAATAGCCAATATGGAGGTGAAGTTAAAGAGATTTCTAGATAAATTTAAGCAGTTTTATTCAGTAAAAGCATAATAAATCGTTAGTAATATTTGAAGAAAGGGTGTATGTGGTGCAAATTACAAAAAGATTAATTAACAAAACAGTTTTATTACTTACTTTAATCATTATGTTATCATCTGTTTTCTCTTTTCAGAGTGTGAAGGCAGTTTCAAATTCGAAAACAACTGAAATTATCATTCATTACAAAGAAAAGCTTGGAAATACAAAAGACTGGAATCTTTGGTTATGGGGAGAAAATGCAAATGGTACATCTTATGAATTTACTGGTGAAGATGAATTTGGAAAATACGCGAAGATAAAAATAGACGGTGACTATAATCGTGTAGGATTTATAGTTCGAACAAATGAATGGGAAAAAGATGGTGGGGATCGTTGGATTGAAAATATAAAGGACGGTCGTGCTGAAGTATGGATTCTTTCGGGTGATGAAAAAGTATATAACTCTAAGCCTTCATCGGATCTCTCAATTCAAAAAGCAACTATTGATAGTTTCAATGAAATTACTGTAACGACTAATGTCCCGTTTCATATTAAGGAAAAGAAAATTGAAATTGAAGGCATTAAAATTAAAAATATTACTCCTTATGATACAAACAGTGGAGATATTACTAATAAGGTTAAAATAATTACGGAACAGAAAATTGATTTAAAACAAACATACAAAGTTAAAATTGAAAACTTAGCTGATACGAATACTGAAATTGGTAAAGTCATTCGTAGCGAAGAATTTGATAATTTATTTTATTATGGTGGCAACGATTTAGGAAATACATATACTCCGCAACATACAAAGTTCCGTTTATGGGCTCCTACTGCAAGCGAAGCGAAGTTAGTTACATATAAAAACTGGAACGATAAAATAGGTGCTGAAATAAACATGCAACAAGGTGAAAAGGGAACTTGGACAGCAGAACTAAAGGGGAACCAAAAAGGGCTCTTTTATACGTATAAGGTCAAAATTGGTGATAAGTGGGCTGAAGCGGTTGATCCATATGTGCGTGCTGCTTCTGTAAATGGCGATAAAGGTGCAGTCGTTAATTTAGAAGAAACAAATCCGAAAAAATGGAAAGCAAACAAAAAGCCAAAATTTAAAAATCCGGAAGATGCTATTATTTATGAGTTACATGTACGCGATCTTTCCATTCAACCTGAAAGTGGTATTAAACAGAAAGGGAAGTATTTAGGTGTAACAGAAAAAGGAACAAAAGGGCCAGGAGGTGTAAAAACAGGACTTGATCATATAAAGGAGCTTGGTGTTACTCACGTTCAGTTTTTACCGATATTTGATTATGCTTCAGTAAATGAAGAGACTTTAAATGAACCGCAATATAACTGGGGATATGATCCTAAAAATTTCAACGTTCCAGAAGGCTCCTATTCTACAAATCCTTATGAGCCAACTGTTCGAATAACTGAATTAAAGCAAATGGTTCAAACACTACATGATAATAATCTTCGAGTAGTGATGGATGTAGTATATAACCATATGTATAATGCTGCTGAATCTAATTTTCATAAGTTAGTTCCAGGTTATTATTATCGTTACAATGAAGATGGAACATTTGCAAATGGAACTGGAGTAGGAAATGATACTGCTTCAGAAAGAAAAATGGTGAGGAAATTTATGATAGATTCCGTAACATATTGGGCAAAAGAATACAATTTAGATGGATTCCGTTTTGATTTAATGGGTATTCATGATTATGAAACGATGAATGAAATACGTAAAGCTGTTAATCAAATTGACCCTTCTATTATACTACACGGAGAAGGATGGGATTTAAATACACCTCTTGCAGCTGAGTTGAAAGCAAATCAAAAAAATGCAGAGAAAATGAAAGGGATTGCTCATTTTAACGATAATATACGTGATGGGTTGAAAGGTAGTGTATTTGAGGAAAAGGAAAATGGTTTTGTAAATGGAAAGCAAAACATGGAAGATCGTATTAAAAAAGGCATTACAGCAGGTATTGACTATGATACAAATTCGTCTACCTATCAAGATCCTGAACAGGTATTAACTTATGTGGAAGCACATGACAATCATACATTATGGGATAAACTTGAGTTAACTAATCCAGGTGACAGTGAAGAAATGCGAAAACAAATGCACAAATTGTCTTCTTCAATTTTATTAACATCACAAGGGATTCCATTTTTACATGCAGGGCAAGAGTTTATGCGGACGAAATACGGTGATCATAATAGTTACAAATCTCCAGATTCAATTAACCAGATGGATTGGCTGCGCCGTGCAACGTTTAATAATGAAGTAGATTATATGAAGGGTTTAATAGAATTACGCAAAAAGTACTCAGCTTTTCGAATGACATCTGCAGAGCAAATAAAAACACACGTATCATTTATTGATGCTCCGAAAAATACTGTAGCTTATACAATAGAGGGGAATAAAAATGAATACTTTACAGTGGCTCACAATGCAAATAGAGAAGCTGTTGAAATAACACTTCCATCGAAAGGTCCTTGGAAAGTACTAGTAGATGGGAAGCAGGCGGGAAGTACACCACTTTATGTTGTCCATGACAATAAAATTAAAGTTCCTGCATTAAGTTCATTTGTCTTAAAAACAGAGAAACCGATTAAATAAAAGCGAAGAATGTGGAAATAAATACTGCATTGAGCAAATTTAACAAGGATTGCAAATAAAAAAAGCGAAATGAAGATTATTCTCACTTCGTTTTTAAAGTTAATGTAATATAATTTCACATACTGTAATTATATTACAATTTAATAAAAGAAATAAGCAATAGATTATTTCTTTTGTGACAGTAGGAGGAGAAGATATCTTTGAGTTTATTTATAAAATTACCTGAAATACATTCGTAATTCATATAATGTTTATTATATATTCGAACATATAACGAACTAGATGTTCGAGTTGTATTAATTCCTACAAATCGTTTAAAAATAACAAAGGCGTAAAAAGTATATGGAATTAAAATAGAGAAAAGACACCATTCAAGGTGTCTTTTCTCTATTTTGAATATGAAATGTAAGTAACTCGATTGTATGTAATAGTATGTGATATTTTCACACTAACTGATTAAGAAAAATTTAAAACTCTTTTCTTAATCTATTTGTAATAAATTACATCATAAAATTTTATCGATATAATAAATAAAACTTTCTCAATATTATTTGATTTAATAACTATATTCAACCGCTCTCCAATCCATTACAATAATTTCACATTGGAAATACATGAATATTCTCAATGTTATAAATGGTTTATACCTTATAGGATTACTATGGGAAAGGATGTGAAATATCCAAAAAGAAATCATTTTTTATGATGAAATAAAAAATTTTAATGAAGAAAAAGTTATTTCATTATTTTCAAGTTTCGTTAAAGTGCATGTATTTATAATCACTATGAGACAAGGAGCAGAATCCGAAAAAATTTTTGTAAATTAGAAAATTGCATTTCAAAAATAAGTTAAACGTTTATGGAGGGTTATATGAGCGAGAAAATTTATTACTGGTCTCCGATTAAGCATTGGGAGAAGTTGCATAATGAAGTTTTGATAGGGGAAATGAGATTTACAGGTATTCTGTCTGAGTGGTTTCCAGATTTTTATTTTATGGCTCAAAAAGGTGTGAAAATTAGTGAACTAGTAGAGCGCTTTTCGTTAGGAAATGTAGAAGAGACACAAAAAAACATAGAGCTCATGATAAAAAATCGTGTGTTAGTAAGTAATATATTACACCCAAGAGAAGTATTTTCTTCACAAGAAAAGATTTTTTCAAATCCATATAGCAACCAGATTCGCTTTTCTAAAGAAAAGTTAGATAAGTATATGAGTGAACAATTAAATCGCACGCACGTTGCTGCACGGTCGACCGAAATTCAACTTGAAACAACAAATGAGCTACCTACTATAATCAAGGAACGTAGGTCTTGTCGTCAATTTGATATGGAAAAACATATTAGTTTTTCGGAATTTTCCCGATTCTTATCAACTCTAAAACAGGTTAGGGAAGAAAAAATATACTATCATTACGCAAGTGCAGGCGGGCTCTATCCCATTGATATCTTTGTTTATGTAAAACCAAAACGTATAGAGGATATGAAAGCTGGATTTTATTATTATAACCCATCAAAAAATAGTCTTGTGATTGTAAACAACATTGATCAAGTAATCAAAAGTGATCATGAGTTAATTAATCAGGATTTATTTACTCAATCTGCCTTCTCAGTTTATTTGGTTTATAATGCGAACGCTTCCATCCCGAAATACGGTTCAGATGGATATTTATTTGCTTGTATTGAGTCAGGCATTATCACTGCTACCTTAAATATGGTTGCTGAGACATTAAATTTAGGGGTTTGTTCAGTTGGTCATATGAAATTTGAAGATATTCAGCAATTTTTATGTTTGGATAGTCATCAAGTGTTTCTCCATGGGCTTGAAGTTGGCTTGAAAATTAACGAGTAGAAGAAATGAATATTAGGGGGATAAAGATAAAAATGCACATTAAAGATCGAAGTTCGATTCATGAAAATAAAGAAGTAGAAGCGTTTTGGAAGGAGCAATTATCTTCCGAGATTCTCGATTTTTCTGTATTTAAATTTAATAGCGATTACCAACTAAATAAAGAAACACCTTGTGAATACGTTCAAGTCATAGTGAATGTAGAATTTAGTAAAAGTATACAAAAAATAAGTAAGTCTCAAGATTTATTATTATTTAGCTGGTTTCAAGCCGCTTTAAGGGTTTGTTTGGCACATTATACAGATCAAGAAAGAATTACTATTGGTATTCCTATAATTGAAAAGAATCTTGAACAAAGTGAGAATCTTAATAAGTTGATTCCTTTAGGAAGTGAAATCCAGCCGCATCACACCTTTAAACAATTAGTAAATGAGATTGAACAAACGACTTTATTCGGGTATGAAAATCAGGAGTATCCGCTCTCTGAATTATTAGTTAAACACAATTTAACTCCTTTTCAAATTGTAATCGGGATGGAAGGATTACATAATGAAAATTCGCTAGAAGAATACGCAGAGAATAATTTAGCCCTATGGATACGAAGAAAATGGAATGAAATACATAATGAATTTGAATTTCAAATTTCTTGCAAGTCCCGTTCATTCTCTTCTTTGCAACAGTTTGCCAATTCGTATTGTTATGTTTTAAAGCAAGTTTCACAAAATCCGAATTTGGCATTGAAAGATATTTGTATTATTGCAGAAGAAGAAAAAGAGTTGTTAGAAGGATTGAATACTTTTCAAACAGGCATAGACTTGTTTCAATCATTTCAAGATTTGTTTGAAGCGCAAGTATTAAAAACTCCAGATCAAATTGCTGTTGTTTGTAATGATCAATCTTTGACATATAGAGAATTGAATAAGAAAGCGAATCAATTGGCTTCTATTCTTCAAAGTAAAGGTGTTTCAAAAGAAAGTATTATTGGCGTTATGGTAAATCGGTCATTAGAAATGATTATTGGTATGATGGGGATTTTAAAAGCAGGAGCAGCCTATTTACCAATAGACCCTAACTACCCAACTGAACGAATTGAATATATGTTACAAGATAGTCAAGCAAAATATTTACTTAGTAAGCGAACAGAGGAAGTATTGCCACAATTTGCAGGTGAAGTACTGTATCTTGATAAAGAATATCTTTTTCAAGGTGAAGAAAGTAATTTAGTACGAGAACATAATCCTAATGATTTAGCTTATGTTATTTACACATCAGGATCGACAGGAAATCCAAAAGGGGTAATGATAGAACAAAAATCGCTAGTTCATTTTTTAAATGTAATGAGAGAAAAAGTAAAAGCTAATCAATCATTCTTGTTTCTTGCTAGTGTATCTTTTGATATTTCCTTGTTAGAAATATGTCTTCCTTTAACGCAAGGTTCAAAAGTAGTAATTGCTACAGAGGACCAGTTTGTAACAAAAGAATTGGCTCATTTGGTCAAAAAACATAAGGTGGATTTATGGGAATCAACGCCATCGCGAATGGAAGTGATTTTGAGTGATCCAGAAGGGGCGATTTTTCTAAAAGATTTAAAATCTATTTTATTAGCAGGAGAATCATTTTCCATTGATTTGGTTGAAAAAATTCGTTGTATCAGTGAAGCAACAATTTTAAATATTTATGGTCCCACAGAAACAACCATTTGCGCAACAGTAAAAGACTTGAGCACTTCCAAAGAAGTTACGATTGGCAAACCTAACCCGAATTATCATTCCTATATATTGAATAAGTATGGCCAATTAAAACCATTTGGAATTCCCGGTGAACTCTGCATTGCTGGCGTAGCGGTAGCACGAGGGTATCTTGGTAAAAATAAACTGACAGATGAAAAGTTTGTACCGAGTCCTTTTGCGGCAGGGGAAATGATGTATCATACAGGTGATCTCGTTCGTTGGTTGCCTAATGGAGAACTTGAATATTTAGGTAGAATGGATCATCAAGTGAAAATTCGGGGGTATCGGATTGAATTAAGAGAAATCGAAACTCAATTAAGGGAATATCCAGAAATAAACCAGGCTATCGTTGTTGATCAAGTGTATGGAAATAGGAAATTATTAGCTGCCTACTATGTATCGGATAACAAGGTGTCTTTTGGTGAAATCAGAAAATATTTAAGTGATAAATTACCTGAGTTTATGATTCCTGAAAAAATGATTCAGGTAGAAGAGATTCCATTGAATCCAAATGGAAAAGTGGATAGAAAAAGATTGTTGGATATAACACAAACGGATTATGTATCAATTCCATACGTTGCTCCGCGCAATGAAATTGAACAAAAATTAGTGCGTGCATGGGAAAAAGTTATGGAGATTGAGGGAATCGGTATTCATGATAATTTTTTTGCATTAAAAGGAGAATCTATTAAAGCACTTCAGGTAATTAATTTATTAAGAAAAGACTGCTTAAAAATAAGTACAACAGATTTTTTTAAGCACCCCACAATCGCTCAATTGAGTTCTTGTGTAAAGTTAGAGCATAAAGAGGAAAACCTTGAAAGTAGACCAACTCATGTTAAAGATTTGTCTAAGCCATTTTCCTTAACAGAAGTTCAGACAGCGTATATGATAGGACGGAATTCACAGTTTGAATTAAGCGGTATTTCACCTCAAACATATTTTGAATATGAAACAGCATTGGATATCAATCGTCTTTCAAAAAGTTTTCAAAAGGTAATTCATCGTCATCCAATGTTGCGAGCTGTAATTTTACCAGAGGGAAAACAGCAAATATTACAAAGCGTTCCTGATTACGAGATTGAAATAGTGAGTCTCATAGATTTAGATGATAGGAATCAACATGCTCGCTTACAAGAAGAGCGTTCTCGAATGACTAACCATGTATTCCCTTTGGGGCAATGGCCTTTGTTTGAATTGAAAGCTTTTCTTTTAAAAGAAGACACGTATTTATTATGTTTTCGATACGATGCTTTATTAATGGACGGAGCAAGCATGAACATTGTTGGACAGGATTTGTTGCATTATTATTATAAACCAAATCAAAAATTAGAATCTTTATCTTTTGATTTTCAAGATTATATGTTTATCTATGATGAAATGGAACAAAGCGAAGAATATAAAACAGCAAAAGATTATTGGACAAGTAAGCTTCCTGACTTTCCGTTTGCACCTTCTTTGCTGTTAAAAAAGGATCCAGCAGAGATTGCTACTCCTAAATTCCAATCACTTACAAAAATCCTGGATAATAAAAAATGGACAAAGCTACGAAAGTTAGCACAAGAGAAAGCGGTAACGCCTTCCGCTCTACTTTGTACAATATATGGTGATGTGTTGACATATTGGAGTAATCAACGTCGATTAGCAATTAACTTGACTGTATTTAACCGTTATCCTGTTCATGATGAAGTAGAACAGATTGTTGGAGATTTCACATCACTTATTTTATTGGATGTTGATGTAAAACCAGAGCAAACTTTCTTTACTAGAGTAAAAGAAACGCAAGCTACTTTATTAGATGGCCTTGAACATCGTCATTACGATGGAGTTAACTTTATTCGAGATTTTACTCGATATCATCAAATGACGCCAAAAGCAGTTATGCCAATCGTTTTCACCTCGATGTTAGCAGGTGCAGGTGCTTTCTCTTGGGAACAACTTGGTTCTCTTCGTTATATTCATGCTCGGACTCCACAAGTGTATTTGGATAATGTAGTAATTGAAAAAAATGGAGAGTTATTAATTAGCTGGAACTATGTTGAAGAGTTGTTTGATGTTGATGTAATAGAAGCAATGTTTTCCCAATTTGTTGACTTATTGGAACAATTGGTGAAACAAAGCGATATAACATCTTTGCATATGAAAGAATCGGATCAAACTTTAATTAAGCAATACAATGAAACAACAGAAAAAATATCTTCAACTACTCTGTATCAATTATTTACAGACCAAGTAAAACGTACGCCGGATGAAGTAGCAGTGGTATTTGAACAAGAATGGTTAACATACTCGGAACTTCATAAACGTTCTAATCAAATTGCCCACTTCTTAAAAGAGCAAGGTATTGGTCTAGGTGACAAAGTGGGTCTTTTAGCAAAAAGGCGAGTTGACACAATTGTTAATATGTTAGGTATTTTAAAATCAGGTGCCGCTTATGTTCCGATTGATCCCGATCATCCTTTAGATCGCCAAACATATATTTTAAAAAATAGCTCATGCAAGCTTTTATTAGAACCTAGTCTTTATGAAGAAAATCATTTGTCATTTTATACAACAGAAGATATGCCCGCTATTGCTGGTCCAGAAGATATTGCCTATATTATATACACTTCAGGAAGTACAGGAAAACCAAAAGGAGTAATTATTACTCACCAAGCGGTTACAAATACTATTCAAGACATAAATCAAAAATATGAGGTGAATGAAGATGATCGTATTATTGGTATCTCTTCCATGTGTTTTGACCTATCTGTATACGATATTTTCGGAGCTTTAAGCACAGGTGCAATGTTAGTAATGATTCGTGATCCGAGAGACATGCAAGAATTAATCCGCACTGTCGAACGTAGAGGGATTACAATTTGGAATACAGTGCCTGCAATCATGGATTTGGCATTGGAGCAAGTAGGTTCTCATTTTGAATATCCTTCTTTACGTTTAGTTTTACATAGTGGAGATTGGATTCCGCTTTCTTTACCAGAAAAAATAAAACGACATTTTCCGATTGCAGAAGTAGTCTCACTAGGAGGGGCAACAGAAGCATCGATTTGGTCAATTTATTATCCGGTCAAACAGGTGGAATCACATTGGAATAGTATTCCATACGGGATGCCCTTGGCAAACCAAACGTATTATGTGTTGAACTATGAAAAGAAAATGTGCCCTGTTGGTGTAATTGGAGATTTATATATCGGGGGAGTGGGCCTTGCTAAAGGATATGTAAATGATGAAAAGAAAACAAATGAAGCGTTTGTGTCACATCCTGATTTTGGTCTTATATATAAAACAGGAGATTGTGGAAAAATGCATTCTGAGGGATATATTGAATTTTTAGGCCGCCAAGATTACCAAGTGAAAATTCAGGGATATCGAGTAGAGTTAGAAGAAATCTCTCATTGTCTTCTAACTTATAAACAAGTCGAACATGCTGTCGTAATTGATCAAACAGATGAGAACGGAATAAAATTTTTAGTTGCATATGTGGTAACTGAGCAAAATATTAGTACAACAGAACTACGAAAGCATTTGCGAGATCACTTGCCAGATTATATGATTCCTTCTTATTTTGTTTATTTGGACCAATTACCCCTGACTCCAAACGGGAAATTAGATAGAAAAGCGCTCCCTACTCCGGAGAAACAAAAAAATAAAGTATTTATTGCCCCAAAAACTGAAATGGAAAAAATATTAACTAGTATTTGGCAAGAAGTACTCAAAATAGATCAAGTTGGAGTAAATGATCATTTCTTCGCCTTAGGTGGAGATTCGATAAAAGCGATTCAAGTGTCCGTCAGACTGTATCGACAAGGATTCGAGCTTGAACCAAAAAATATATTTTCATTTCCTATATTAAGGGACATGGTTCAATTTGTTAAAAAGCTAGACCAGTTTTCAAGTTCACAAACAAATGATGTAAACATAATGAACGATAATAAAGCTACATTACTAAATGTTAAAGATAAACAACTTAATCAACATACACTTAACAAAATACAAGAAAAAATGCCGGATATAAAAATAGAACGTATTTACCCGTTAGCACCTTTCCAGGAAGTTATTTATGAGCATGCTACGAATGAACCTGATACAAATGCATATTTTGAACAAACAATTTGGGCACTTGAGGGGGAGCTGGATATTAAACTCTTTATTCAGTGTTTCCAACAATTAGTTGATCGTCATGATTCTTTAAGAACAATAATTGTGCAAGATGAACAAGCAAAACCTTGGCAAGCTGTTCTATATGATGTTCAAATAAATTCAGAAATAAAAAACTTGATTGAGATGACGAAACAAGAACAGCAAGAATTCCTAAAACAGTGGATGAATGAAAATTTAAGTCGAGGATTTAAAAATGATGAACTTATGACACGTCTCTGTATATTCCAACTAGGTAATAACGAGCATAAAGTAATTTGGAGTTCCCATCATCTATTATGTGATGGTTGGAGCGTCAGCATTTTGATAGACGAATTATTCCAGCTCTACGAAACTACAAATGCCGGAACTACGGCGGGGTTACCCATGGTAAAACCTTTTGAAACATTTATAGATTGGACTTTGGCACAAGATCATGAGAAAGCACGTCATTTTTGGCGAGATTATTTATCAGGATACAATCAGAAAATTAGTATTCCTAAAAAGAAAGTCCCATCTAAAAGTGAAGGGTTAAACTTCGCTTTTATGGATTTAACATTAGACAAGGATTTGACTGATCAGTTACAGACATTTGTAACTAAAAATAATATAACTATGAATACGGCATTACTAGCTGTATGGGGAATATTGCTTGGCAAATTCAACGGAACGAGAGAAGTAGTATTGCCTAATCTAGTATCAGTCAGACCTCCCGAAGTAGAAGGAATTGAAAATATGTTCGGTCTGTTCACAAATGTTTTGCCTATCCGATTAGCATGGACAGAAACGCAATCTTTTGTGGACTTCCTGCAAAAGGTACAACTAGAGACATTGAAATGTAATGAGTATGCATACTATTCATTTGTTGATATACAAAAGCAAAGTGAATTAAAAACTGAGTTGACTGACCATCTTTGGGTTTTTGAAAACTATCCAACTAATCCAGCAATCTTTTCTTCAAATGAAAACAGACATTTTGCTATCACGGATTACGAAGTTGTTGATGAGCCACATGTAAAGTATGGAATTATGTGCTTCCCTGAAGAAAGACTTACAATAAAGTTTGGATATGATCAAACCGTATATGAAGCAGAGAAAATACAGGAAATATTAAATCACATCCATGGGTTAATCAACACGATTCTTCAAAATCCAATACAAACAATTTGTGATTACAAATTATAAAAAATGAAAAGGCGAGCAAGAACTCGCCTTTTTAAATAGAATAGGAGTAAATCAAATGACAAAAAAATTACAGTTATCAGCCGAAGAGATGCGTCAGTTAGGATATCAAGCGGTTGACTTGATTGTTGATCATATGAATCATTTAAAAAGTAAACCAGTTTCAGAAACGATTGATAGTAATATTTTTAGAGACAAGCTAATTGAAACGATTCCGGAAAACGGATCTAATCCAAAAGAATTACTTCATTTTCTTAATAACAATGTGTTTAATCAAATTACTCATGTGGATCATCCTCATTTTATGGCTTTTGTGCCAGGTCCTAATAATTATGTTGGTGTATTAGCAGATTTTTTAGCAAGTGGGTTTAATGTATTTCCTACAGCTTGGATAGTAGGTGCAGGTGCCGAACAAATTGAATTAACGACAATTAACTGGTTAAAATCAATGCTAGGATTCCCTGATTCAGCTGAAGGACTATTTGTCAGTGGTGGTTCCATGGCTAATTTGACTGCACTTACTGTAGCGAGACAGGTCAAGCTGAATAATGACATAGAAAATGCGATTGTTTATTTTTCTAACCAAACTCATTTTTCTGTAGATCGAGCACTTAAAGTATTAGGTTTTAAACAGCATCAAATTTGCCGAATTGAGACAGATGAAGACTTAAAAATTTCAGTTAGTACTTTAAGAAAACAAATAAAAGAAGATCGATTAAAAGGGAAAAAACCATTCTGTGTTATTGCTAATGCAGGGACAACGAATTGCGGAGCGGTGGACTCCCTCGATGAATTGGCTGATGTATGTGGTGATGAAGATATATGGCTACACGTGGATGGGGCTTATGGGGCTGCAGCAATTCTCAGTGAAAAAGGAAGGGAGTTATTAAGTGGAATTCATCGTGCCGATTCTTTAACGTTAGACCCGCATAAATGGCTTTTTCAGCCTTATGATGTTGGTTGTGTACTTATTCGAAATAGCCAATATTTAAGTGAAACATTCCGTATGATCCCAGAGTATATTAAGGATACAGAAACTAATATAGAAGAAAAAGTGAATTTTGGGGAACGTGGAATTGAACTTTCTCGTAGATTTAGAGCATTAAAGGTATGGCTTTCTTTTAAAGCATTCGGAGTTACAGCTTTTCGTGAGGCAATTGATCATGGCATTATGCTAGCTGAACAAGTTGAAGAGTTTTTAAGGAAAGAAAAAGATTGGGAAGTAGTAACACCTGCCCAATTAGGAATTGTTACTTTTCGTTATATTCCATGTGAGCTAACATCTACAGATACAATTCATGAAATAAACAAAAAATTGGTGGAAGAAATTAATCAAAGAGGATTTGCTATGCTAAGTACGACTAAATTAAAAGAAAAAGTAGTAATTCGACTTTGCTCTATCAACCCAAGAACCACAAAAGAAGAAATACTTCAAATCATGATGAACATAAAAGCATTAGCAGAGGAAATAAACACATCGCCTAAACATCTTATATCTGTTTCTCAACCTTGATATATTAGGCGG
Source organism: Bacillus sp. EKM501B (assembly GCF_011800505.1). Classification (NCBI taxonomy): domain Bacteria; kingdom Bacillati; phylum Bacillota; class Bacilli; order Caryophanales; family Bacillaceae; genus Bacillus; species Bacillus sp. EKM501B. The sequence continues at coordinate 207,419 of NZ_JAALFZ010000004.1, forward strand.
ATTTTACATATTAATAGCCGATTCTTATTTAGAATCGGCTATTATATTTAAATGATAAATACATATATACTATTTATAAGTGTTTCTCTTGTAATGGGATTAAGCCTCAACCTTGGATACTCGTTTGAAACCAGTCTTTATTGCTTGTACTATTTCGTTCACAGCATAAATAGATACATCGGCATTTGGATTTAACCCTTCAAACCAGTGATAGGCATTTGGATATAAATGAAACTCCACATCAACACCAGCTTGTGCTAGTTTGCTTACATAGGTTAATGTTTCGCTGCGGAATGGATCAAATTGACCAACAAATGTGTAAGTATACGGTAAGTCACTATAATCCTCAGCTCGAGAAGGTGCTGCATAGGCAGGGATTTGATCCGTTCCATACATTTCTCCTAAATACATTTTCCAGCCAGCTTCATTTGCCTTTTGGTTCCAAACAAATCCCTCTTTAATTTCATTCGCTGAAGGTGTATCATTTCTGTCATCAATCATTGGATATAGTGGCATTTGTAAACAAATTGAAGGATATTTTCGATCTCGTGCTAATAATGATAATGCTGCTGTTAGTCCACCGCCAGCGCTTACTCCTGCAACCCCAATTCGATTCGAATCAATGTTTAATGACTTTGCATTATCAGCAATCCATTTTAAAGCTGAATAGCAATCCTCAATTGGTGCTGGGTAAGGGTGTTCAGGTGCTAAGCGGTAGTCTACAGACACGACCACACAGCTAGCTTCTTTTGCAAACCTCATACAAGTATCATCGTTATCATCTATAGACCCTAAGATATAACCTCCACCATGTATCCATAATAAGACAGGTAAAGATTCATGATTTGATTTTGGACGATAAATTCGTAATGGTAACGGATTATCATCAGGCCCAACAATGACTTTATCTGTTAAAGAAAGAGAGTCATCAACAACGGTAGGTGGTCTCATTTGAGCTATTCCTTCTCTGATTGATTGCAAATTTTCTGGGCGTAAATCGAGATCCGGAAACATCTCTAACCCTTGTAATAATTCTGGATTTACTCTAGTTTTCATTTTAGCACCTCTATTTGTAATTGTTTTCAAATAAATGAAGTGTATTCTAAGTAGTTTAATTGTGAAAGAACACCACAATTAAATTGTAAATTGGATATGTTATAACGGTCAACAGAATATTCGGAAACTAAAACCTTTCTCAAGAAGGAGTTTCATGCAATCAATAATACAAGTAGTGGATTTAAGAGCAAAGTGGTTTAATGTCGTTGTAATTATGTACATTAGAAAAATTTCTTTTTGAGTCTAGAAAAGGATTAGATTCTTTTCTAGACTCATGAAGAATTATGAAAAGCAAAATTTTATAGATAGTTATCTTAAAAATAAACAAAGAGAGAAGAACTAGCCAATGTTCTTCTCTCTTTTTCATATGTAATTAGGGTATCCATAACTGTAAATACGGATGGTATAGATTTATGGATGAATAATTTATTTTTAAATTAATAACGTAATACATAAAGATTTTTGTATGTAATATTGCATATACAGGGACCACTGGTGAAAATGCTGAGCAATGTTTTTCCATATGGTAAATTAGTTCCTTAGTTATTTATTTTATTTCATTTTCAATCGTGTAAGGCTTGGGGCTAAGATTTACAAAGGTGACTAGTAAAAAATATAACAATATAAGTATAAGATTTTGTACTTAGTAATCTCACAATTTAAGGCATGACATTGGATAAGTGTGAGGAGTTCAATCGATTTTGAATAAAATCAATAGTATCAGTTGCAATTTTTTTACGTTTAAGAACGATCCCGGCATGCCCACATTTATAAATATATCGTGTAGGTCTTTCCCAAGATTCCCACAAGTAGTCTGTATCCTCAGAATGCACATATAGATCATGCTTACCTGAAATTAATAAAATATTTTCTTTTTTTACTTTTGGCAATGCTTGACTCGGTTCAGTGATTTTCCAATAATCTATTAAATCATCATACGTAACACCATGATGTTCCAAGTCTTCTCTAATAAATTTACCTGGAGTTGTATTCCAAATCGAATAAGAAAGTCGATTTGCATAGAAAATGGATGCTAATACATCAATTTCTTCTTCAACAAGAGAGGTTAAGTTAGTAATAAATCCGCCTAAACTAATTCCTATTAGAATCAGGGGCCCCTTTTTATTTGCTTTAATCCATTTAATCAAAGCTCGTAAATCAGCTACCGCTTGTCTAGTTGCTTGTAATGTTCGTTCAATATTTGCACTTACCATATACTCTCCACTGAATAAGGATTGATCGGGTTTTCTTTCAAAATGATAGGGTAGAGTGAAATAATACATATTCCACTTCAGGCTGGTCATATGATCGTGGAATATTTTTTTCACACGTTCGTTAGAATCCATTCTCCAACCGTGAACAAAGATAACATGAGGTGCATTTTCATTTTTATGTAAGAATAATTCCCCAGTTACAGAGTCGTTGTGTGAATCACCGGATTGAACCGAACTTTTATAGTTGAATTGCCCAACTATGTATTCATTTTCCTGCTTTGAATGCTTAATGTCAAAATGAAAATGTGATGGTTTTACTTTATAAAAAGATTCTATGTTCTTTATATTTAATGAAGTGTTAGAAAGGGAAGTAAACTGAAACGCTACACTTCTTTTTTTGTGTAAATCATATAAGGCGTACCAATCAATGAGTTTTGAAAAAATCAAATTAACCTCCTCCAAAATACATATTGTTTAAAACATAGACAAAATTTATGTTTTAAATTAATTAGGAAATATTCTCTTTTCCTAATAGTAGGTGCTTGAATTATAAAAATAGGTGATAAATTTGCATATTATATTATAAAGCTTACAATAAATAATTTATACTAAAATTTAAGAAGTAAGTTAATATTCTTATCCTTATAAAAGAATGTTAACTTGTTTCTTTTCTTATAAAAAGATGTAATTTCTATGAGGAACTTAACAATTCCCATCTAGATATTCACAAATAGCTTCTCTATATTTATTGTATAGAAATTATACAATAAATATATTTTTTATATTATATACATTAAATTAAGCTTAACCTCTCTTTTCTATAAGTCTCTTAAATTGACTAACTCCTTACCAATATTCAAAAACGACTGCATTTTTGAATTTGTGTTCTAGTTTTTCTTGAACAGGTAAATGAATAACTACACATAAACTCCTTATATCTCTAGTTAAACTACCGATTAGCTCCATATAAACTCTAGATAACCTATATAGAATACAAGTTATCAAGGAGGTAAGAAAAATGAATTTTATGAAACGAGCAATTCTCAGTATGAAAAAAAGGATAGGAACATCATTAATTTTGATGGCAGTTTTTCTGATTGTTACAAATTTGGTTCTTTCAGGTTTCACAATCCAAAATGCATCAAAAAAAGCAGTGGATGCTGCAAGAAAAAAACTTGGTGCAGATGTTACTTTAGGTCTTGATTTCGACAAAATAGGTCAAAAAGCTAAGGAAACTGGAGAAATGCCAAATCCGCCGCAGCTCGATGCAAAAGAAACAGATCAATTAGCGAAGTCCAAGTATGTAAAAGATTATAATTACATAGCTAACACTTTCGGTATTTCTGATGGGCTTAAACTAGTAGGAGCTTCAGAAGGAGAAGAAGAAGGAAAAGGTAAAGTGGGAATGACGGCTGCGCGAGGCGGTTCAAGCTCTGGTACAGAAATAGATATGAATGCTTCTTTTATGATTGAGGGAGTTCGCAAGACTGCATTACAAGAAAGCTTTAAAAACGGAAAAAGTAAAATCATTGATGGAAAACCAATAACAGAGCAAATGAAAGATCAGAATGTAGCTTTAATGGAAAAACGATTAGCGGAATTAAACAATTTGAAAGTAGGAGACAAAGTTAAAGTACAATCAGGGGATAAGAAGGAAACTCTTGAGGTTGAAATTATCGGCATTTACGAAACAAATGAGCAAGCAATGGGTCAACAGGCTCCTCCTATTATGGATCCAGCTAATAAACTATATATGCCGCATTCAACTATGAAAAAATTAGAAGTAGACCAAGGTATAAGTAGTGGTCAAGTCGTGTATTTCTTGAATGATCCACAATATATTGATGCATTTAAAAAAGAAGCAAAAAAATCTAACATTGATTTTAATTATTATAAATTAGATGCGCATGATTCATTGTACAAGCAAATGATTGGTCCTATCGAAAATATCTCTTCGACTTCTCAAATGATTATTTATATTGTATCGATTGCAGGTGCAATTATTTTAGGATTAATCATTATGCTATCAATTAAAGGACGTCGTAAAGAAATGGGAATTCTATTGTCTATTGGAGAGAAAAAGTGGAAATTGATAGCGCAATTCGTAGTAGAAGTAGTGTGTGTCGCTATTTTAGCATTTGGATTATCCATAACAACAGGAGCTAAAGTTTCTCAATATATCGGGGATAATTTACTTTCGAATGAAATTGCTACTGCAAGCGAAGAAACAGATACTTCGCAACATGGTACTGTAATGATGGCTGGATCTGGTGGTACTCTACAAAACCAAAAAGAAGATCCAATTGATAAAATTGATGTAAGTGTAACAGGAGAAGATGTAGGGAAAATGGGTGGAATTGGACTGGCTATTGCTATAATAGCAACGCTTCTTCCATCATTATCTATTCTACGTTTAAACCCAAAACAAATTCTTTTAAAAGATGAATGAGGAGGCTTAATATGGAGACGATTTTACAGTTTAAAAATTTGGATTATTATTATGAAAGTAATGGGAAAAATGTAGCGATACTAGATAATGTTAACTTTTCTTTTCAAAAAGGACATTTCTACACGATTTTAGGACCATCTGGATCTGGTAAAACCACAACTCTGAGCTTAGGTTGTGGACTGGATGTCCCTAAAAATGGTTATGTACTGTATAATGGTAAAGATATTAGAAAAATTGGTTTGGATCGATACCGTAATCAAAATGTATCTGTAATTTTCCAATCTTATAATTTGATAACCTATATGACAGCTCTTCAAAATGTCTTAACAGCAATGGAAATTACGGGTGTTAAAGTGCAAAATAAAACAGCAAGAGCATTAGAATTGTTAGAAAGGGTAGGACTCACAGAAGTTGAAGCGAAACGAAACGTCCTGCAACTAAGCGGCGGACAACAACAGCGTGTAGCAATTGCTCGAGCACTATCTTGTAATGTTGATTTACTGATTGCAGATGAGCCGACAGGAAACCTCGACGAGGAAACTGCAATGGATATAATAGAACTATTTCAAGAACTTGCACATAAAGAGAATAAATGCATTATTGTTGTGACGCACTCACAGGAGGTTGCTAAAAAATCAGATCGTGCAGTGTATTTAAGTAAGAAGAAGTTGGTCGTAAATGAAATCTAATATAAACATCGTAGCTTTTTAATTCACATAATTTTCAAAATCTAGACCTTTCAAAAGCTTATATTTGATTTATAATAAAATCAAGCCATAATCAAAATGGTCTCCCTGTACTGAATGTTAAAATAGTTTGTTGTTCCCGTTTTAATAATATAATAAAAAGAACTTGTAGGATATTCTACAGGTTCTTTTTATTATAATTGGTTACCTATATCATGGGATAATCACACATAAAAAACGGGACATTACCTAGATGTATGACCTAAATATCGTCCCGTTTACCTACTCTGTATAGTTATTGCAGAATTAAACCTACAATCATAATTAAACTAAATACTATTATCCAACCAAACGCACAATAGCCAAAAATTCTAATCCATTTAGGTAATTGATGCATGTTAATTTTATTTGTGGGAACTCCTTGCATAGAAAACATCATTTTTTGATCTCTATCTCTATTATTTTGTTGTTCATACATACTATCATCACCTTTCCAGAACTATTGCGTTTATAGTATATCAGCCTAAAGAAAATTATGTACAGAATAAGAAGGGATAGCATAAATATTATGTGGTGAATTTTATAAATAAATGCATTTAATTGCCATGGTTCTAAGCACTAATTCGTTATAAATACTGAAAAAGAGCACTACATAAATAGGACTCATTTTCTTCAAATATTAAGTTGCTGGATATAAATCAGAACCAAGGTAACGTTCTTTTATAATTTGAAGATGATGAAGCTCATGACCAGCAATAATGTATGCTAATGCACGAACTGTAACTTCAGAATTATTCGCATTTCCTCTTTGTGACCAAGCTTCTTTATCTAAGCTTCTAAGTAAATGCAGGGTAGATTGGCGAACAACTATTAAATTCCCAAGAAGATCTTGCATAGATTGCTTATCAAAAGCAGCTCTAAGAACATACATATCATCAAATGAAAAACCTGTTAATAAGTTTATACTTACTATAAAAACAAACAAACTCGTCCTATTTAAAGGAGAGTTTGTTTGTTTTTATGTTTAGATAATGGAATACTCATGCAAAATTGCACACTATGTTCCATATTTTTCATTGAATACTTTATATCTAGTGTTTCAAGAATTTGTTTAACAATATATAGCCCCAAACCATTTCCTCCAGTATTTCGATTTCTTGATTTTTCAATTCGATAAAATGGTTTGAAAATTTGTTGTAAATCTTCATCTTTAATATTGACACCTGTATTTATAATTTGCATTTTGATTTGACCTTGTTTCGAATCCTCACTTAACTTTATATAGACTTTTTCATTATGTGGTGAATACATAACCGCATTGTGTATAATATTTTTACATGCTTTTTCTAAAAGAGCACAATCTGTATAAATAGAAAGGTCAAAATCAATTTCTTTTATTATTTCGATGTTTTTTTGAGAAGCAAAAAATTCGAGATCTTTTGTAATTGTACCTATTAATTTTGAAAGATTAACTTTCTCTACTTTTAGTTTGAAGGTGTGTTGTTCTAATTTCGATACGCTTAAAATTTCACGAACTAATTGTTCCATACTTTCAATAATTTGATGATTCTTCTTTAAATATTGATCGCGATTTTGATAAGGGCCAATATTGTATATCATTCCTTCTAAGTATCCTTTCATTACAGTAAGAGGGGACTTTAATTCATGTGCTACAATCGCAAAAAACTCTCTGCGTTTTGTTTCTATTTCTCTTTCTTTTTCAATATCATTTTTTAATTGTTCATTTGCTTTTTTTAAATCAAACATAGCTTGTTGTAAGTTAATAGACAAGTCATTCAAACTATTAGATAATTCTCCTAACTCATCTGTAGAGCGAACCTCAATTTTTTCGGAGAAATCTAAATTTGCCATCTTTTGTGCACCTTCATTAATATAAATAAGTGGCTTTGTAATAAACCTGGAATAAAAATAAGCACTCCCTATACCAATAACGAGCACAATGATACTAATATAGGGGAGAAAGCGTACTAAAACCTGTGAAGCTTCATCAATCGGTTGAAATGTAGCAAACACTATAAGCGTTAAACTACCATCTTGGAATTGAATTGGTTTCGTAACATTATATGAATTGCTGAGGGTACTTGCATTCTCGAATCGTGTTGCTTTAGTAACTACTGTTTTTTGCGTACCACTTTGAATAAAAGAAAATGAAGGAGAGTAAATAATTACTCCTTCTTTATTTTGAAGATAAAGCATCGCATTATTTTTTTTGGCGTATTCATCAAAAAGTGGTATCGCATCTTGAAACGTAAGATTTTTAGACTTATCAATGATTTCGTTTATCCCTGTTTGAAGTTGATCTGTTTTATATTGCTCATAAAACGTAGGGAGAAAGAAGTATAAAGTTAAATAAATCAATACTGCAAAGGATAATAAAATGAGAGATGTAGTCATAAAGAGTTTATAAGTAATTTGCTTCATTTTCATGAGTTTCACAATACTATTCATCAATTTTATAACCAATACCCTTTATTGTTTTAATATAAGGGATAGCTAATTTTTTGCGTAGGTTTTTAATATGTGTATCAATTATTCGTGTTTCTCCAAAATAATCGTAACCCCAGACTTTCTCTACGATATTTTCTCTTGTGAGTACTTTTCTCTCATTTTGAAATAGTAGTTGTAGAATTTCAAACTCTTTTGTCGTTAATATAATTTCAACGTCATTTACATATACTCTATATGCATCCACATCAATACGCACTTCTTTAAATATCAAATGATTATTTACATTTTTATCATAACTTCTTCTAAGTACAGCTTCGACTCGTCTAATCAAAACATGAAATGAAAAGGGCTTTGTTATATAATCATCGATCCCAAGGTCGAATCCTTTCATTTGATCTTCCTCTTCTTCCAACGCAGTTAGCATAATAATTGGTACGTTTGACTGACTTCGAATCATTTTAGAAACTTCAAACCCATTAAGATTGGGCATCATGACATCTAGAAGAATTAAATCAAATGATTGCTTATTAAATTGTGTCATACCCTCTAGTCCATCTGAAGCGACTATCACTGTATAATGCTGCGTCATTAAAAATTGTTTAATTAATTCCTGAATTTCTTGATCGTCCTCTACCACGAGAATATGATAGTTTTTCATAATATCACCTCTGGTAGTCATTATAGCCGTACTATCTGGAGTTTATGTGGAGATACAATAGGAACTTCATAGGACGTTTAACGTATTAGCTTCATTTTCAAGAATGTGTATTCTCCAAAAAATATGATTAGCCATATTCCTTTTTATGAAAAAATAATTGTATGCTTGAAAAAACTTATCGTATGAAAAGCTGAACGATTTATATTTCTAAAAAACCAATGTATAATATTGGGAACTGCATGTGATTTCTTAAACTGTGTGAACATATACTTTCGCTACTTACTAGAAGGGGAAACGGAAATGAATTTCAATATAAAAAAAGCTAGCGAAATTATAGAGTGTACTTCACAAACTTTAGAGTTTTTTGCTAATTTAGTAAACGATTAAGGTGTGAACTAAGGATTATTTAAATCATGCGAGAAAGGTTGTGAAATTATTTGATGGGTTATAAAGCGATGCTGTTTGATTTAGATGATACATTACTTGATAGGGATAAAGCAGTAGAGGCATTATTTTTAATTGTTTTAGAAAAGTGTTATGAAAATGTAGATGGTGCGGCTAAAAGCAACATGTTACAGAAATTCAAAGAATACGATAAAAGAGAATATGGCATAAGTAATAAAACGACAGTTTTAGAATCATTGTTTGATGAATTCACGCCAAGGTATAGATTGCCACGCAATTACATCCAAGATTTTTGGAATAATAATTTCCCTAGATGTTTTTCAATAGACCAAAATACTATTCATTTCTTAAATCAAATAAAGAAGCACTTTAAAGTTGGAATTATAACAAATGGCTCAACTCAGAGGCAAAAAGCTAAAATATTTAACACGAATTTAAATAGGTATTTTGAAACAATCATTATTTCTGAAGAAGTGGGATTTAGTAAACCTGATAAACGTATATTCGAACTAGCATTAGATAAGCTAAATTTACAACCGGAAAATACTTTATTTGTTGGGGATGACTTAGAAAAGGATATTGCTGGTCCTCAAAATGCAAATATAAAAGGTGTGTGGTTTAACCCTCAGAAAATCAAGAATACTACCAAAATACAACCATATGCCGAGATTAACACTTTGGATAGTTTGTTAAGTTATGTTACTCCACAATATTTTTATAACAAGTAAAAGTAATTCCATATATATATTCAAAAATATAAAAAAAGAGAAACTATCATTAATTTCATTGACCGTATTAGTAATAAAAAAATATATATTTACAACAAAAAATAGAGGCCATTTTAATAGCTGAAGCTAATTTAATCTATGATTAATACGAAGTTTTGTAAAACAATTTTACTCATACTGTATAAATTATAAAGGGGTGGGACTATGGAAATAAAGAAAGTAGTAATCGATGGAATCAATATTGCGGTCATTAGGAACGATAAGGTATTAATATCGGATGTTCAGTCTGCATTAGATACTATGGCAACAGTTCAATATGAGGTAGATGCGAAACATATTATTATCCATAAATCTTTAATAAGTGAAGATTTCTTTGATCTAAAAACACGGCTTGCGGGCGATATCCTTCAAAAATTTATAAACTACAAGGTAAAGATTGCTATTGTTGGAGATTTCTCTATGTATACTAGTAAAAGCTTAAAGGATTTTATTTATGAATGTAATAAAGGGAATGACATTTTTTACTTAGCAACTGAACAACAAGCAATTGAAAAACTAAGTACATTAAAGTAATAATTATATCCTGCTAAATTCCCCCATTTCACTTAGTTCATGATTATATACGATATAGAAGAACTGATGTTTGTGGTAAACTAAGAGATGAATAAAGGGGGAGTTTTCTTGAACAATTTTAATGATACGATCCGAGATTTAAACAATATAGTTTACAAACCTAACAATTTAATGATTACGAATCTAAAAGAAGAAAAGCAAAACGCAGAATATGCAGGATGTTTATTCCACTTAAATAACAAAACCATTCGTTTTAGAAAATCAAAAGTTACTCCTAATAAAATTGGTCAATTTGTTTCTTTTTGGGAGAAAGATGAAAATATGCGAAATAGAGCTTTCTCTTATGAAGCTGCTCCTGATTTATTAGTAATCACTTGTATTGCTGATAATAAACTAGGACAATTTATTTTTCCTAAAGAGATTCTTCTTAAAGAAAAAATATTGAGAACACAAAGTCAAACAGGGAAAATGGCAATGAGAATTTATCCTGTTTGGGATACCACTGTTAGCAATCAAGCTAAAAGGAGCCAAACGTGGCAACTTCACTATTTTGTTGATTTAAGTGATATTAATAATTTGCCTATAGATAAACTATTAAATTTATATTCGTAGCTTTTGATTTTCCCCAAAAAGAAGTAATTACAGAAAAGACATTTGTAATGACGCCTTCTATTAATTTACCTTGTGAATCGTAATTTTTGTACCGGTACAGTTAAATGAAATGTACATTGTTACAGTGCCCCTTAAAATTTACAATCAGCATATATTATTTAAACTTATAAATTTTTAAGGGGTGCTAATTATGACAAGTTTACAAAATCAGCTTTTCACAAGATTAAATCTTAAAAAACGTAATGAAGTAACGTTTGAAGAATTACCTACTATACTCTTTTCATTTGCACACACTATACCATTTGAGAATTTAGATGTTATAGCACGAAATACGAATCAAATCTCTCTGGAAAACTTACGAGAGAAAATTTTAACTAGTTCCCGTGGTGGACTTTGCTACGAATTAAATACTCTTTTTTACTATTTCTTAAGAGACTGTGGCTATGATGTACAACTGGCATTAGGTACGGTTTATAAAAACGATATAAATGCATGGGCACTTGAGGATGGCCATATAACAATTATTTTAACTTATGATAATGTACAGTATTTAATTGATGTAGGTATAGCTTCGTTAGTATCTCTTGTTCCTGTACCTTTTACTGGTAAGTCTGTTTCTTCAAAAAATGGTTCGTACCGGGTGAGACGAAAAGATACGAGTAAGGGAAATTATGTTTTAGAAAGAATAGATACTGATGGAGAATGGAAAGTTTGTCATGCTTTTTATAAACATAATATTGATGAGATAATAGTAAACGATGTTCAAAGAAGAGTGATAGAAGATGAGAAGTCTATTTTTAATAAAGGACCAATTGCAGTAAAGTTGACGAACTCCGGTCATATTTCATTAACGAATACAAGTTTAACTGAAGCTATTCGTGGGGAAAAAACTAAGCATGAAATTACAGAAGATCAATATAAAGAGTTTTTATATACTTTATTTGCTATTAAGTTATGAATAATAAAGATAGACGGTTCTTATTCAGAAGCGGCTATCTTTATTATTTTTGGTGTAAATGGTTTTCTTCTAATATGTTTCGGAAACTGCGGTATAGTTAGTGTTTTTAATGTTTTCTCAGCTTCTTCATATGTATGAAAAATTGGTTCTTTTCCATCATCCCCTTGTAAAACTAGCCCTTCATCTCGAATTACATATGGCATAAAACCACCCCATCTAGTAAAGAATTATGTTCTTTTGCAGCAGAATAATACGATTTAAAGTTTGATTTTCTTAATACATATAATACACTAGAACAGTACGAAAAAGTATGTACAATGAATTTTGAATGTAAAGGAAGATTATTATGTCAGTTATTGATAAATTGAAACTTAATAAGTATACAAATATGGTCGTTATTAACGAACCAAGTGATTATGACATTTTTACAGGTAAAGAAACTGCATTCTCAAAAGAACACGATGCTATCTTTATATTTGTAGAAACGCTTGATGAAATGGTGAAACAAACGAATTTTATTATTAGTAATGAAGAATTACTAATTGAAAAAGGTTACGTATTCTTCGCATATCCGAAAAAAGGTAATGCTCGTTATAGTACGTTCATTCACCGTGATGAGATGTTTCCGGCATTAAACGTTGGAGAAGATGGTTATGTGGGAGAAAGCGACATTAAATTTGCACGAATGGTAAGTATGGATGAAGTCTTTACTGTTGTAGGTTTAAAACGCGAGAAGAAAAAAACAACGAAAACATCTGCTATGAGTCAATGTGTTGCCGATTATGCAGATCGAATTAAAGATGTTGAAGCATTATTAGCTAATCATCCGAATGAACTTAAGTTTTATCAAAGTTTAACGCCTGGATATCAGAAAGATTGGGCACGTAATCTTTTTTCTGTAAAACAAGAAAAAACACGTGAAAAACGTCTAGAGAAAATGATAGAGATCCTTTCACAAGGCTATAAAACAATTGAATTATTCCGTAAGAAGAAAAAATAATGATTAAGAAAGTCACAATGCTGCAACAATTAATTGTGATGAGTACATTGAAAAAAGCATTCCTTCCATTATACTAAGGAATGTTCTTATATTTATATAATTAGCAAAAGAGAAAAGGTGTTTGAAATGAAATCGTATATTGTAGTTGGATCTGGAATTTTAGGAGCGTCTACTGCTTATCATCTTGCTAAGGCAGGTGCGAATGTTACTATCGTGGATCGCCAACAATTAGGACAAGCAACTGATGCAGGAGCAGGTATTGTATGTCCATGGCTATCGCAGCGTCGTAATAAAGCATGGTATAAAATTGTTAAAGGCGGTGCACGTTACTATTCTTCGTTAATTCAGCAATTAGAAGAAGACGGTGAAACTGACACAGGATATAATCGTGTAGGTGCAATTAGTTTACATACTGACGAGAAAAAGTTAGATCAAATGGAAGAGCGAGCTTATAAACGACGTGAAGATGCCCCAGAGATTGGTGAAATCACTCGCTTATCAGCTGAAGAAACAAAAAAATTATTCCCAGCATTATCAGACGAATATAGTTCTGTTCATATTAGTGGTGCTGCACGAGTAAATGGAAGATTATTACGCAATGCATTAATAAGTGCTGCGAAAAAACATGGTGCAACTTTAATAAAAGGCGATGCTATATTAGTCCGTGAAGGAAATCATATTACGGGAGTTACAGTAAACGATGAAACAATTTTAGCAGAAAAGGTTATTGTAACTGCAGGCGCATGGGCGAATGAAATCTTGAATCCATTAGGAATTAATTTCTTAGTTACATTCCAAAAAGGACAAATTGTTCATCTGCAAATCGAGAATACAGCAACAGAAAATATGCCAGTTGTTATGCCACCGAACGATCAATATATTTTAACGTTTGACAATGGGCATGTCGTAATTGGTGCAACACATGAGAATGATACTGGTTTCGATCATCGTGTAACAGCAGGTGGTTTACATGAAGTATTCCATAAGGCATTAGCAGTTGCACCTGGCTTAGAAAATGCTACAATGCTTGAAACGAGAGTTGGATTCAGACCATTCACACCAGGATTCTTACCTGTTATCGGACCACTACCTAACTTTGAAGGAATTCTCGTTGCGAATGGATTAGGAGCTTCGGGTTTAACAGCTGGTCCATACTTAGGAGCGGAACTTGCTAAATTAGCGCTGGGACAACCAATTGAGTTAGATTTAAATGATTATGATGTTGCTGGCGCAATTGAATAATATAGGGTACTGCTAACATTTAGGAAGAACCATGCTAAACAAATTCGACAAGGAATAAGCAGTTTTCCCTCTGTTAAGAGTAAGCCTGTTTATGAAAAATAAAATTCTTTAAAAATAGAAGGCCGACATTATAAACCTGCATTAATAATGTAGAATTGTGATGTCGGCTCTTTATTTATATTTATTTAAAACTTATTTTTGAGAGGAGCTTAAGCAATGAGAGCGCCATATCAAGTATTGATATTTCCTTATATAAAAACTACTGATTCCATTCAATATGCTATTTTCAACCGAAGTGATTATAGTTATTGGCAAGGAATAGCTGGTGGCGGAGAAGTCGGTGAGATTCCTATTGAATCAGCAAAACGGGAAGCGTTTGAAGAGGCTGGTATTACAAGAGAATGTCCATATATACAATTAGATTCTGTGTCTTCACTACCAGTAGAGGATTCCTTTGGGGAGAAGAGGTTTATGTAATAAAAGAATTTTCTTTTGGAGTTAAAGTCCCTACAAAAAACATATCATTATCTAAAGAACACTTTAATTATAAATGGTTATGCTTTGAGGAAGCAGTAACGCTTTTGAAATGGGATAGCAACAAAACAGCATTGTGGGAATTAAACAAAAGACTATTAAAACAATAAAAATTTTTGCTAACAAAAATAGTTGTGGAAGAAGAATTGAACCATTAACAAACCCTTGCTACACTTCTAAACAATGTTTTATAGATTTGGCATGGGTAAAGAACGAAGAGAACTTGCACTAAGAAAAGCCCTATACAGTTGCCTCTGAAAAAATGAAAATAGTTAGAAATATTTTTATATCGTACGGTTTTTGGCTATGAATAACGGAATAAATATTAAGTATTCAACAGTTCAAATAAAACGAGTCAGCTTTTTATTTTAGGAAGAAAGCTGACTCGTTTTATGCTAAAATTCGCTTAGTGTATATTTTCGTTAAAATGTGGGTAGGCCCCCTTTTAGCAAAACCGGAGTGGGAATGATGAGTATAAATAGTTTTGTGGGATTGATAAATGACGAATTATTAAAAGAGGTAAGTATAAGAAGTGAGGATGAATTCGAGCCTGTAGTAGTTAAAGATATTCCTAGACTTTGGAAGTGTTTAGGAACAGGTAATTATGCCGCAGTATTCATGCACAAAGAATACAAAGATTGGGTAGTGAAAGTTTACGTGCGAGAAGGAGAAGGAATTGAAAAAGAGTCAGAAGTATACCGAAGAATTGGAGATCATCCTTCTTATTCAAAGCTTATATATAAAGGGGAAAATTTCATAGTATTGAAACGTTTAAAAGAAATTACCTTATACGATGCTATTCATAAGGGTATTAAAATTCCTAAGCAAGTAATACTTGATATTAATGAGGCTTTAGAGTATGCGAGGGAACAAGGGTTAACTCCTTGTGATGTTCACGGGAAAAATGTGATGATGGAAAAAGGAAGGGGATATGTAGTCGATGTATCTGATTTCTTAAAAACAAAAGAAGATAGTAAGTGGAGAGATCTAGAAAAGGCATATTTCACCTTTTATTTTCCTTTCATATATAAATTGCCTTTCCCGGTTAAAATACCGTATTTTATGTTAAACATTGTTAGACGTTCGTATAGAAAATATAAGAAGCTTAAAAAGAACTTCAAATTATAAAAGGACCATATATGTTCCTGAAAACGAGTTAAATTCACATAAATAACTTTAGAAAAATTTCAAATTTTGTTTAGGGGCTATTTCAAGACCTTAGCTTGCTAGGCATATGGTGTTACCTCAAAAAATAAAAAGATTAGGATTCACTCCTAATCTTTTTATTTATACATATTTTTGTTAGTTATATTACTATCAATTCCAAAACGGGATATTTTGAATAAATGAAACCGTCAAAATAAGTGTTGATGCGGAACCAGCAGTTACTAAAGTTACTATTTTTCGTCCATTCTGTTCTTTTGAAGGTTTTATAAGTTCTGTAATTAACACAATCCATATTATGATAGATACTATTGAAATAATATTTATAGACATATGTAACACATCCCTTCGTGTTTTTACATAAATATTGCTTCTTTTATAAAATAAAAGCAATTTAACAAGAAAATATGTAACGCATTAAAAATCAATATTTTCCTGTTAAACCACCTTTTTTAAATAGAAATACGACTGATAAAACGATAACAACAGCCTTCAAACTGCCCCAATATGGATAAATAGCATGATCTGTTAGACTAGCATGCTGAAAAATATTCTCTAAACCGAAAATTCCTATCATGACTGCTAAAAGAAATGAAGCTGATCCATACGTCCCTTTACGATAGAGGGTAAATAAATAGACTGTGAAAATCAGTGGTAAGATGATTTGTAGTACGATTATCATAGTTCGTCCCCCAAATTATTTATAATTATATTATATACAAAATTGTAATAAAAAGGAATGCGACTTATTTGATACTAACAGAACTACTCTAATCATATTCTTCTATAAAAAAGAAGAAAAAGGGGTGTACAGTTAATTGACAAAAGTTAAAGTTAGTTTACGACCCATTGTTCATAACGTAAATTTACCAACTGTATTGAAAACAACGATACTTCCAGGTGAATCGACCGAAAGACTATTTATCGCAACTCAATTAGGGGAGATTTTTTACATAGGGGACGGAGTTATAAAGACATTTTTAGATATTCGTCACCTAATTATTAAATTAGGTACATTTGAAGAAGGTGTTTCTAGTAGCGGTTATGATGAACGCGGATTGCTTGGACTTGCGTTCCATCCACAATTTTATCAA
This sequence comes from Bacillus sp. EKM501B, assembly GCF_011800505.1. Classification (NCBI taxonomy): domain Bacteria; kingdom Bacillati; phylum Bacillota; class Bacilli; order Caryophanales; family Bacillaceae; genus Bacillus; species Bacillus sp. EKM501B. The sequence continues at coordinate 224,261 of NZ_JAALFZ010000004.1, forward strand.
AATGGGTTATTTTATCTTCATTATTCAGTAGCTGGAACTCAAGGGCCAGGTGCATTTTCTGAGCAATTTAAACCGAATCCTTGTGACCCTAAAACGTTAAATTTAAAGTGGTTTAATAGAAATACGCAATATGATCACATTGATACAGTGGAAGAATGGACTTTACAATCTAATGGTCAAGCTCAAAAACGACGAACATTACTGAATGTAAGAAGACCATTTTTTAATCATAACGGAGTCAATAGTTTAAACTTTTCACCTGAGACTGGAAAACTTGTTTTTACAAATGGAGATGGCGGATCAGGTTATGATCCATTTAATTTAAGCCAAGATGATTTAGAAATAGCAGGAAAAATAATTGAAATCGATGTAAGTAAAAATACATTTATAAATAACCCTCCTGTAGTTACACGCTTTAATGAACTTCCTTTATCTATACAAGAAACACTTACAGTAATTGCAAAAGGAGTACGTAATATAACCGGCATTTCATTTCAAAGGTTTTATAATCAATATATCAAATACACCGGAAATGTCGGACAAGATATTGTAGAGTCTATTTTTTCATTTGTTCAATATAAACCTATACCGGTAACAGAACTTGTTCAAATGCATTTTATGAGGTTAACTCCCAATCAAAATGGGTTTATCAATTTTGGTTGGCGAGGATGGGAAGGGGATTTGCCTACTTCTTTTATACGACATTGTTCTGAGAATCAGACTTTGGATGAGAGAACAATGGTTTATTATGATGAAACAATACAAACTTCAGTGAAGCGTATTCTGCCTCTACTTAGTTATTTTCATAAAGATTCTAGAACAGATAAGTTTGGAGGAACTTCACTTACAGGAGTTCAGCCATATATGGGAAATGCAATTCCAAATTTAACAGGTAGCGTTGTTTTTACTGACCTTGCCAAGAAAGGAGAATCTCAGTCTCCAATTAAGGGTGTTTTAGCCTATACTAGAGCAGGTACAGACGGTAAACATGCTGACTTTCATGCTATTGAAACCAATTATGATTTTGGTACGCAACCAGCTTATTATATGAGTTTAGGAACAAATTCGGATCAAACTAAATTATATTTAGGAGTTTACAGTTCTATGAAAGTAACTGATTTTAACAAAGGTACCATTTTTGAAATTATTCCTTGATACGATATAAATTCTCAGTTTAAAAACATAAAGAGTTTATTCTGCTTCCAAAACGCACAACTTGACTTGTCCCCCTAAAAATCTTCAATCTATAAGTATCTATTATATAGTGATTTATAACTAGTAGAAAGCAACTCATAAACCATAAGTGTATGAATAATATAGAAAGTAATGAATGTGGTATCTTTAGGGGGTATTTTAATGAATTGGTTTGTACGTTATTGGTATCAACTGATGATAGAACATGATACGAGCTTTGTTCATAAAAGAAAATTGTCCCTTGCGAATAAGTTAGTACTTACAGCTTTGATGAGTGCATTGGCCACCATGTTTCAAGCAGCTGGGAACTTAGTTCCTGGTATAGGTTTGCTCATTAGTCCATTTTCGACATTACCGATTTTTTTTGCTATTTTCTATTCTATTCGTGAGGGAATACTTTCTTATATTCTTACTATTTTTCTATTATTTATTATTGAGCCCAGTGAACTAATTGTCTTTCCTTTTACTACAGGCTTATTAGGTCTAGCCTTAGGAGTATCCTTTTTAAAATTAAAGAGGAGAATTTGGATTGTTTCTTTTTCAGCAACTTGTCTACTTATAGGTATTATGATCGTTCTCGATGTTTTCCACTTTCCGGTACTTGGTCCTGCTGTTCATACAACTATGGATATAAAAATTATTTTATCAATATTTATAATGAGCTTTCTATACTGTTGGATTTATGCAGGTTTTTGCAGAATAATGATGAATAGATTATATAAAGTGTTGTATTGACAATGGCATAATGAGGATTGGAGATTGAATTCATGACTAACGTTGCAGTTAGAAGACCGAATTTGAATGATGTAGATGAACTATATTTATTTTTCCGTATAGTTATTACGAATACATACAAAAATGAAGGATTGTCACAATTATTAGATGACATAGAAAATGAAATTAACTCAAAAAAGCAGTATTTGAAAAGTGACTTTGATAGTAACGGAGAAAGTCGTTACTTTTTATTAGCAATTGATACAAGTAACGATAAAATCATTGGAACAATCGAAATCGGTCCAGCAAGTACATTGATTAATAGTTGTACAGGTGGTGTACTTAAAAATTTGTATGAAATAGGAACTGTATTCATACTTCCGGAGTATCAGAGAAAGGGAATAGGGAGTTTATTACTACATACAATGTTTCTTACATTACTTAGCAGAGGGATAACAGAATATTGTTTAGATAGTGGATATAAAAATGCGCAAAGTATATGGATGAAAAAGTTTGGAAAACCTAGCTATGTATTGAAAGATTACTGGGGAGAATCCAGTGATCATATGATTTGGAAGAAAAGTTTACATGATACACCTATAATATTTGAATTATAAAATGAAATATGCCTCTGAACATAGCTTTTCTTACTTATGTATGCTATTATTTATCTTTATAATAAAAGAGGACGTGAATGAACTTGATTAAAATTAATATTCCTGAAGCTGATGTTTCAATTACTGAACGTAAACAAGTTATTAAAGGAGACGAGCCAATCATTACTCCAATTAATGGATTTATCGATTTCCACTTGTTCCCTAGAGATAAAGGCGGCATTTTTATGTTTTACAATATTAATGACGAACTTCTTTTCGTAGGTAAAGCTCGTAAAATTAGACAACGTATTAAGAAGCATTTTGAAGATAATGTTTCACCAATTAAAAATCACCGTGATGAAGTATACCGCATTGATGCATGTATCGTAGAAGATCCAACAGAAAGAGAAATTTACGAAACATATATCATTAATGAATACAAAGCGAAATATAACGTTGATAAAGTATTCTACAAATAATCAACATTAATAAAAAGCAATCCTAGCTAATATGCAAGGATTGTTTTTTATTTAGATTTATTCTTCATATCTTTCTCCTTTTTTCAAATGATTAGCAGCAACAAAACAGATTACACCTATAAATATAAGTACAATACCAACCGTTTTATGTTTTCCCTCAAAGAAAGGAATATCTGAAATAACATTTGTCATACATAGTCCTAAAAATACAAGGATAGGGCCCACCCAAAGTAATACATTACCGAATTTTGTGTGCTTCCACATAATAACCCTCCTTAACCCTCTTTACATATATATCCATAAATAAAAAGTAAATTCATAGAGAAATATAGTTTTTTTCATATCGAAAATTTAACCCTCATATATTGGTACAAGCAAAAGAGAAAGGAGACCATCATGAATTGGTTAGAAGCTTTCATACTAGGTATAATTCAAGGTTTAACAGAATTTTTACCAATCAGTAGTACCGGACATCTTTATTTAGGAAGGCATTTGTTCCGATTAGATGAGGCTGGCTTATTTTTAGATACGATGCTGCATATTGGGACTTTACTCGCGGTTTTTATTTATTACAAAAAAGAATTTATATATTTAATTAAAAACCCATTTTCAAAGCTCATGTTATTACTTATCGTTGGGACAATACCCGCAGTTGTAATTGGTTTATTGTTTAAAGACTTCTTTGAAGATATTTCAAAAACAGGAATCACGATCGGTTGGGAGTTTTTAGTGACCGGATTCTTTCTCTACATGGCAGATAAACAAAAGAATGGTCGTAAAAAAATGGATGACATAACATATAAAGACGCATTAATTATCGGTTCATTTCAAGCTGCTGCTATTTTTCCAGCCATTTCCCGTTCTGGAATGACAATTGTCGCTGCATTATGGAGAAAATTAGACCGTGAAACTGCTGCGTACTTTTCTTTTTTACTATCGACACCAGCCATCGTTGGAGCTATCATTTTGCAATTTGTAGACGTTTTTCAAGGGAAAGCAGAATCTATTTCTAGTACATCTTTAATTGTCGGAACGTTATCAGCAGCGTTTTTTGGATACATAGCCGTTTCATGGATGATTCAATATTTAAAACGTCACTCCTTAAAAGTATTCGCGTATTACGTATGGGGATTAGGTATTTTAATTTTAATGTTGCAATTTACTGATGTATTTTAAGTATAATGATAAAGAAGTTAATTAGTTTAAGATCCTGTTTCATTCATACAAGGCAGGATCTCTTTTTATTAAGGGGGAAAATATGTTTAATAAGGCTATCGTTATTGGTGGAAGTATGGCAGGAAAGTTTGCAGCAAAAGCATTATCAACTTCTTTTAAAGAAGTAATCATTATAGAAGCTGGTGAAAGATGGGATGGAAAGTCTTCGAGAAAAAGAGTTCCACAAAGTAATCATCCTCACGTGTTATTAAAAGGTGGAGAAAACGCAATTGAAGAATTGTTTCCTAATATTACGAACGAATTAATAGAAGCGGGTAGTATTATAAACAACTTTACGCGTGATTTGAAATGGCATCAATTCGGTCTATGGAAACAACCGTTCATAGGGGAAGTACATATGATTCAACAAAGTCGTCCTTTGCTAGAATGGCATATTCAAAAACGAATACATCAAATTTCAAATATTACTATTAAATATGAAACATTGGTTAAAGGGTTATTGGTAGATGCAAAGCTTAACAAAGTGTGTGGAGTAAAAGTTAAATATTTAGAGACAAACACACAAGAAGAAGTTCATGCGGATCTTGTAGTTGATGCGAGTGGATTTGGCTCAAAAAGTATAGAGTGGCTACGAGAATACGAAATTAAAGTACAAGAAGAGAAAGTTCGTATTGATTTATTTTACGCAACGAAAATGTTCAAACTTAAAGAAAATGAGGAGTTAGACTGTTGTAATATGCTAATGTCTCCTAGTTTCCCTGATAACCCTTATGGCGTTCTTATTCAAACGATAGAAGATAATCGTTATTTTGTTACTTTTAGTGGATACGCAAATGAGAAAGCACCACAAACAGATGATGAGTTTTATGATTTTGCTGAAAATCTATCAATTTCTAATGTTACAGACTTCTTAAATAAGGCTGAGGGAATTACTGATATAAAGACATACAAAATTCCTTATCAAGTACGCCGGCGATTTGATTTAGTGAATAATGTACCAGAAGGATTATTAGTTGTTGGAGATGCGCAATGTCGTTTTGATCCCGTTTTCGGCCAAGGCGTATCAGTTGCTGCTATGGAGGCTCACCAATTGCAATTACTTTTGCAAGATAGAAAACAACTTGATAAAACATTTACACAACAATTTTATAAAAAGGCAGCTACTATAATAGAAACGCCTTGGGATATGACAACAACAGAAATATCACGTCACCCGCAACTAAAGAGAGAATTAACTACAAAACAAAAATTTCAACTATGGTATACGAAGCAAATATATCGACTATCCGCAAGTAATTCTGATGTTTATATTCGGTTAGTACGAGTGATGAATTTAATTCGTAGTCCATTTCATCTCTTTCATCCGAAAGTGCTACTATCTGTATTACTTAATCGAAAGAAATAGCAGGAATATAATTGATTAAAAAAGAATGTATAACAGTTAGTAAATCAAGAAGGAGAATACGGAATGGAAATATACATAGAGCAACTAAAGAAACAAGATGCTAAGGATTTATTTACGTTTGAACTTACAAATAAATCTTTTTTTGAAACAATGGTACCAAATCGTGGCTCAAAATATTTTGAATTTGAATATTTCCAAAAACTACTAGACGATTTATTAATAGAACAAGCGGATGGAGATTCTTATTTTTATTTAATTCGTAATGAAGAAAAAGAAATTGTAGGGCGAATCAATTTAGTAGATATAGATACGGAAACTCGAATTAGTTCGCTCGGGTATCGGGTCGGAGAAAAATTTACTAAAAAAGGAGTTGCAACAGCAGCCGTAAAATTAATTTTAGATGTAGCGGAAAATAATGAAATTACTGAAGTTTATGCTAAAACAACGACTAATAATCTCGCATCACAAATTGTACTAGAAAAAAGCGGATTTTCTTCTTATCAAAACGAATCAGATATAACATCTGCAGAATTAAATGGAGAACATGTGAAGTTTGTACACTATATTTGGAGAAATACTTCACACTTATAATAAGGAGGACTTATTCATGAATGATTTACGTTATCCAATTGGCCAATTTACATACAAACGTCCTATAACTGAAGAAATGATTGATACATGGATTCAAGAAATTGAAGATTTACCTAATGAACTAACAAGGGCAATTAAAGATTTAGATCAGAAGCAGTTAGATACACCATATCGCGTTGGAGGTTGGACTGTACGTCAAGTAGTTCATCACGTCGTTGATAGCCATATGAATAGCTACATACGCTTTAAATTAGCACTGACAGAAAAGAATCCAACTATTAAGCCGTATAAAGAAGAGAAATGGGCAGAGTTACCTGATTCAAAATTACCGGTAGATGTTTCACTAGTAATGCTAGATTCATTACATAAAAGATGGGTTAATCTTTTATATTCTCTAGAAATTGAAGATTTAGAAAAGACATTTAACCATCCTGAAACTGGTGAAACAAAACTTGCTGTTGCAATAGGACTATATGCATGGCATGGTCGTCACCATACCGCTCATATTACTTCTTTAAGAAAGCGTCTAAATTGGTAACATGGAGATTATATTAGAAAAGGTGACAGAAACTGATGCAGAAGTTATATTTCAAATGCAAATAGACTCATTTAGCTCTTTATTACATAAATATAAAGACTATGAAACAAATCCAGCAAATGAAACTATTGAAAAAACTATTTTTAGAATAAATAATCCCAGCAGTAATTTTTATAAGGTGATAATAGATTCGAAACTTGTTGGAGCGATATGTATATCCGCAAAAGAACTACCTTATAAATTTTGGATTAGTCCAATGTTTATTCATCCAATCTATCAAGGGAAAGGAATTGCTCAGAAGGTACTTATTTTAATTGAAGAAATGTTTCCAGAAGCACGAAGTTTTGAACTTGCTACGATTTTAGAAGAAGAAAGAAATTGTTTTCTATACGAGAAAATGGGGTATAAAAGAACAGAAGTAATAAAGAAATTAAATGATAAAACTACACTTGTTTATTACAAAAAAGAAAGGTAAAGCATTTAAAATACGCTTTACCTTTTTATGTTATTTTAGATTAAATATACAAAAATAATGTATGTTCTTCCAAAATACTCGGGTTAGTAATTTCGAAAATGAATAAAGATACAAAAACCACTACTTTGTCGTAAAGGTTACTAGCGCTTTTTGAATGCTTAAAATACTATCGTCACCTTTAAATTCTTTCGTAATTGGTTCCTCCATACTAGACACCCAAATTTTAAGTTCTGCATCTAAATCAAAATGCCCAGCCGTTTCGATGCTATATTGTGTAATACTTTTATAAGGAATAGAATGGTATTCTGTTTTTTTGCCAGTTACTCCTTGTTTATCTACTAATATAAGACGACGATTTGTAAATACGATTAGATCACGAATTAATTTATAAGCATGCTCTACTTTTTCATCGTCTAGCATAATCTTCTCTAAATCACGTTCTACACTTTCAGAACTCGTATTTGATGCATTTCCTAAAATACCGCTAAATAAACCCATATTAAATTCCTCCTTTAATATATGTGGAATGAATTACTTATATTGTAACATGTTACTCACAAAGATATTATCACATTACTTTAGTAGTTTCTGGTTATTGTTGTAATTAGTTTATATAACCTCATCTTAAAATCTTATGCTAATATGAAATTAAGAAAAAAGAAGCAGAGGGATATAGAATGAAGAATATCGGTTTAGTATTAGAGGGCGGAGGAATGAAAGGTTTATATACTGCAGGTGTACTCGAATATTTCATGGAAAAGAACTTATTCTTTCCATATGTAGTCGGCGTATCAGCTGGAGCCTGTATGGGAGCAACCTATTTGTCGCGTCAACAAGGGAGAAATAAGAAAGTAAATACAGAGCTAGTATCAGATTACAGGTATATATCTTATCGAAATTTAATTCGAAAACGTGAATTATTTGGAATGGACTTTTTATTTGATGAAGTACCTAATAAAATTGTTCCATTTGATTTTCAAACTTTCTTAAACTGTAATGAACAATTTGTTATAGGGACGACTGATTGCGAATCAGGACAAGCTGTTTATTATAATAAAACAGAACATGGAAATGATATTTTAAAAATCATCCGTGCATCCAGCTCTGTGCCGTTTATAGCACCTGCTGTAGAATATGATAATCGAAAATTACTAGATGGAGGAATTATAGATCCTATACCAGTTTTAAAAGCTCAAACTGATGGTTATGAAAAGAACGTTGTAATTATGACAAAGCCAGAAGGATACGAGAAGCAGCGAAATAAATTTTCAGGCCTAGCTAAAATTTTATATAGAAAATATCCGAAAATCGCAGAGAATTTAGTAGACCATTATCGTTTTTATAACGAGACGATATCTTATATGAATCAAGAAGAACAAAAAGATAATTTTTATGTAATTCAACCAAGTGTACAGCTTCCTATAAGCGGAATAGAAAGAAATAAGGAAAAGCTCGTTAATTTATATAATCTTGGGTATATCGATGCTCAATATCATTATGAAAACTTATTAAATTGGCTAGAGAAATAAAGGGGTGGTAGGTAAAAAGGTTATTTTTAATGAATTGCAGAACATGCCTAGTCCACTGTATAAACCGTTTCCGAATTGTGACATTCGAAAAATAAGAAAAAATTTTAATAATACGTTTACAGAAGATGATTGTATAAGCGCTGATTTAAATTATTATTGGATGCATACAGCAGGTACTTTAAGTTACGTGCTTAATAATAATGAACAGGAGATTGTGTTTAATCAAATTAAGTGGCTAAGAAAATCGTTTTTTGAGTGGTTTCCGCAATATCGTTTTCTAGAAACAGAGATTATAAATTATCCCATTTTATATAGAGATTTCATGAATTATGAAAAGACCCGTAAGCTATTACTTTATTATCTTACTGAACAAAATATACAATATTAACACCTTGTCCATGTAGGTATTTTAACGAGAAAAAAGAAGTACATATAGAATATGTAAGAGGGAGGAGATAGAAGCTTGTTAGCTGTTTTCCTTTCAATTCATGTCCAACTCAAATATTTCAAGTAAAATTTGCTTCTAAATGGTATTATCAAATATCAAGAAAACTAATTTAGAAACGAAGAAGGGACAGGTTTAATATGGAAAACGTATCAAATGTAGATAAAGTAGAATCTATACAGTCTTTACAGTCAACAATCCGTAAACTTGAAAATGCACTATCTCAGATGACTCAAAAAGGTGCAAATACTACATTAGTGAAAAAAAGACTCAAAGCAGCTAGTATCGGCTTAGCTATGTTAGAAAGTATTTGGAATCAAGAAACCCATCATTACACCCAAGAGGATTTAGCAGACGCTCGAAATGTTCTAATTGGTTTGTTGCCATCAATTGAAAAGATTTATGTTAAGTCAAAGCTTGGGAGTCCTCAAAGAACACTGTTAGAAAGAAGAATAAAATCATTGGAACTTTCTATTCAAGCAATTGATCATCTTTCTAATCAATAACTTCTCTAAACACATAACTTACGACTACTTTTATATAGGGATTCTAATGAAAAAATTACATATAGAATACTACAAAGGAGAAAGAGAGGTGATGGAGAAGGTACCAATAAAGCGTCTGTGTTAAAAATAGGGATGGACGTGCAGTATAGCAGTCGTTTTCCTTCAAATGATTATCCATCCGGAAAGATTGAAACATATTCTTTTTATAGTTCGATTTTAAATAACACACGTAAAATTCATATTTATACGCCTCATGATTATTCTCACACTTCACATCTTCAAGAACTTCTCATTGTATTTGATGGGAATTCATTCATTCATAACCTTCCAATCGCAAAAACACTTAATTATTTAATTTACAAAAATGAAATCCCATCTTGTATTGCTGTTGCTATAGATCCTGTCGATCGATTAGAAGAGCTAACTTATAATGATAAAATGAATGCATTTTTCAAGGAGGAATTACTTCCGTGGTGTGCATCAAGAAGCAAAACATACAACAATTGCTGGTTTCAGTCTTGGTGGCTTAGCAGCTTTTTATGCAACACTTCAAAATCCACATGTTTTCGGAAATGTGTTGTCAATGTCTGGATCCGTACATTGGAAAAAAGATGATTATGAAAATGAAATTCCTTGGATTGAAAATCAAATTTAATCAATAGATTCTAATGCGACTCATCTCTATTCTTACATAGCAGTAGGAGAACTTGAAAACAAACCTCTTTTAACGGCTAATAGACGTCTGTATAAAGCTTTAAAAGAAAAGGAATACCAAATTACTTATGAAGAGTTTCAAGGCGGTCATGATAGCGTGTGGTGGCGAGAAAAGCTATTCGAAGGATTAAGGGCATTGAATTTTACAAAAACGACACTAAAAAATAAAAAGGAGAGAGAAGCTATGAATCAAGAAGAACTAGATAAAAAACTAAAAAAGCAAGAGATTTTAGTAAAAGATGAGAAAGTTTGGTCGTATACGTATGAGGATCATATTAGTTCTATCGTTAAACAAGCAGAACAGAAAGGAGCTTTTGATAATTTACCTGGTAAAGGTAAACCTCTTAATCTCGATAAAGATCTTTCTTACAATCCTGAAAAACAACTTTATAGAACTTTAGCAAATAATCATGTTTTACCAAGGTGGATTGAGCTTTCAAAAGAAATTGACGATTTAAAAGAAAGACTAAAAGAAAATACAAATGCGGCAGAAGCAGCGGATTTAATTCGAACTATTAATAAAAAGGTTTTAGAACACAATTTACTTTGTCCACCAAGTGCGCAAAAAACGAGGGTGAAAACGGACTTTTAACAATTTTTCACAAAGCTATTTCTTGCTATATAATTAAGTAAGGCATTTTCAATTCATTACTAAAGGGAGGCAAATGTGATGAAGAATACGTATCAACTTCAAATTCCGACAGAACTAGAGCAGTATCGTAGTATTTTAGAAGAAAGTATAAAACCGTATGTTAAAGTGTCTGGAACATTAGCAGAGACAACACTTTTTGAGAGTAAGTTTGGTGGTTATCCGTATTTACCTATAGATCAAGAGCATCCTAAAGACTCAAATGGACAACCTATGATGCTACTTGCGCAGTTAAACTTTGAAGAAATTCCGCATGTTGAATATATGCCTCAAAAGGGAATGTTACAGTTTTTCGTAAGTGCTGATGATGAGCTTTATGGAGCAGATTTTGATCATCCAACAATCCAAAAAGACTTTCGAATTATTTATCATTCTACAATTATAGAAGATTTAAATAAGGTAATTACTGATTTTAGTTATTTAAACACTTTAGAATTAGAAGACTTTATCATACCTGAAGCAGCAAAACTGAATTTTGAGTTAGCTTATCAACCAGTAACACCAAGAGATTATCGATTTGAAATGATTTTTAGTGATAACATTGATTGGGAAGAAATTGTTGATGAAGAAAATAATACAGAATTAGGCGAACTGTATGATGATTTATGTAAAGATCAAGGACATAAAATTGGTGGATATCCATTTTTCACACAGACAGATCCGAGAGAATGGGAAGAAAAATACCAGCAACATGACATATTATTGCTGCAAATTGATACAGACGATTCATTAAATATTATGTGGGGCGATTCTGGGGTTGCTAATTTCTTTATACGTAAGGAAGAGCTGTTAAATCTAGATTTTTCCAATGTCATTTACAATTGGGATTGTTACTAGAAGATATAAATAAAATAATAGCAAATAAAAAATCTTCCTGAAGGTGAGGAGGATTTTTTTATTTTAAAAATAAGTGTTATGTTAACTAGAATAAAAAAACAATGAGTGTAATGAAAGTCAAGCCTAAATAACAGAAATAACAACAAATAATGTGAAGTTGTAAAACGTGTGCAAATAGCAATCAATTCATTAAGGAAAATACAAAATATAATTATTAATTTATATTTTGTATAGAAATAATTTTTCTGTATAAAAATTTCTTGCCAATCAAAAATGTTTTTAATTCGTTAAATCTTAAGTGATTATTGATTAAGATTTGCTGTGATGAATTTATAACAAATAAAAACGATAAAAACTGAAGAAATTTGTTTATATAAGATTTCATGTGAATCTCACTAAAAATCTCTGATTCGTCTCATTAAGTATAGTTTACTTGGTTTTTGATACCTGATATCGCTTTGTTTCTTTAACTACCTATAATATATATTATGTTAACTTTAAAAAAGTAATAAACTTACTAAGTTTTAGTTGTGTTTATTATGATCCCCTTTTCCACCGAATTAGTAATGTGTGATTGGTTATGTATTTATTCGCTTTATTAGCTATTGATAATAATATTTTCGGATATAAATTAGATTTTAAATAATAAAAATACAATTCGTTTAATCTGTTCATTTTAAACGAATTGTATTATGATGACGAATATTTTTTTATAACTAGTTTGCTACAGCGATTGCTTCGATTTCAATTAATAAGTTATCGTTAATTAACTTTCTAACTTCTACAGCTGAACTTGCTGGTGGATTATTAGTGTCAATGTATTGATCTCGAATATTTCTCACAATGGCCATTTGAGAAATATCTGTTAAGAAAAATGTTAATTTGACTACATCATTAAATTTTAATTCCGAAGTTTCCAATGCACTTTTAATATTTTCGAATACTTGTCGCGTTTGTGTAGCTAAATCGTCAATTCCAACTATTTGACCGTCAGTGTTAATCGCTACTTGTCCAGATATGTAAATTGTTCGTTTAGCGTTTGTAACTTCGACTACATGCGAGTATCCAAAAGTTGGTGGCATCGTTTCTGGATTGATAAATTTCTTTTGCAAGGCTCTTCTCCCCTTTAAACATTTCATTTTCTTAATGTTAGGTTTTGATTTCAGATTATCCTCTATTTACTAATAATTATTTATCGATTTAGCTGCTACATTTGTAAAAGTGTATTAGCACTTTAATTTAAAGTTATTGATGGATTATGTACGTTTGATTTTTTTTGTGCTTGTTATAATTACACCTTGTTTTATTAATTCTTCAGTTACTTTTGTATAGAAAAAGTGATACCACCAGATAAAAAACTCTTCATAAGTAATTTCTTTTGAGTATCTGCTGCTGGCAAAGTATTCTTTTAAAGATTTATCGTTTTCATTAAACAATAAGACTAAATCTTTACTGATCCAAGATGAAGCATTACAAGTAAATATTGAAGTTTCGTTCCTTTTATTTTTATAGATGGCGAATTATCTCCAGAGAAAATCATTTTAGCTTCATAAGCTGTATGTAATATATTCTCCGGAATATTATTAGTAAACACTTCATAACCCCTCCCTTACTAGTAAATTCATTGTAAGATTTATGTATTTACTAACTTCTATAAACGAAAATAAGTATCCTCTAATAATCTCAAATTAAAAACCTTAGCATAGATATACTAAGGTTTTTTGTATTTTTATAATGAATGAATTCTTTCATAGTCTTTTTTAAATTGATTATCATTTTTTAACCAACTTTTAAAAGTTGGTTCCTTTATTTCTAAAATGGAACAAGTTTTAGCGATACATTTATTTTTCATATATTCCTTAAGGAAATTTTGTTTTCTCTGCTTAACAGCAGATTGGGTTCTTTTTAGGTTTCGATCTTTTAATTGATCTAGACTTAGACTTTCTTTCTGAAATTCTTCATATTTTCTATGCAAATAAATATCTTTGTCTTTATAAATCCAATTTGAAAATAGTTGTATTGATTTTCTCCCGGTTAAAATGACGCGATAATGTTTATTTTGATTTAGTAAATCGGCTGGTAAATTGTGATTTTGTAGTACCTGATTTAAAGAATTCATAAAGCTATATGATCCTCCTACAAAGCTTACTGTATACGTTTCATACTTGACGTAACCATCCCCATCAAAATATCCACGAACAAAATGATGTAAATATTCTTCAGGCACGAATGGAAATTTAATATTTAATGATTTACATGGCATGATTCCATGTATGTTCATAAGGTCGTCTTTTATTGTTTTGCTATTAATGTTTAGCATATATACGTCTGTTTTTTTGTTTTGATAAAGTGGCTGGTTGGTGTTTAATTCTTTTTTTATATCTTCTAAAATATAACTTTCTTTTTGTGATATACTGACGCATTGATTTTCTTTTTGTATAACGCCGTCAGCTGCTATAAATCCTAAAATATAAGCCATATTATTTGACCAAGTTTTAAAATAATTTTCTTTTATGTCATACTTTCTCTTCCAACTCCCTATAGCGCGCCTTGGGACGTTGCTGTCTGATAAAACCATACGAATATACCTTGCAGACACATTAGCAAGTGTAGCAATCTCTGAGGTGCTTTTCCCCTCTGCATATAGCTGCGTTACCTCAGATTTTGATAGTTTACATTTTGATTTCTTTTTTCGCTCTATGTGCACTTACATCCTCTCCTTCCTTTCTTTTATTAGAGACATATTTTCTTCTATAACATACAATGAAACATATGTTCTTTGTTGCGTATAAGAAGGAATTTACTAAATAAAAACAATTTACATGTACTTAATATTTGTCTTAGCTGCTGCTATGCGATTTGTACTTTATAGATACAAATAATGAATTTGACGGATTTATGAAATACAAGGCATTTTAGATGAAAGGTAAAATAATATAGTTTAAACTACAAATAGCTACAATAACAACATACGTAAATTGTTAATCGTAAAAAGGAGAACGAATGAATAAGAAATATACAAATCAAATTCATACTGATATGAGTTTTAAACCGAAAGATATTATAAGTTTAATGACGGATTACTTTAAAATAAAATCAAAGCTGCGTCCTAGAAAGGATTTGCCTGTTGTTTTATCAAATAAAGATAATGAAGCGTTAGAGAGTGTTACATGGTTTGGCCATTCTGCTTCTCTTTTGAAAATAGAAGGTAAAAAACTGTTATTAGACCCGATGTTTGGAGATGCCTCTTCCCCATTTCCCTTGTTTAATAGTAAGCGTTATAGTGGTGCTTTTTCTTTAGAACGTGATGACCTTCAAGAAATTGATGCGATTATCATTTCTCATAATCACTATGATCATTTGAATTACAAAAGTATTATGCAGTTAAAAAATCGCGCAAAACACTTTTATGTTCCAACTGGAGTTGCACAATATCTTATTAAATGGGGTGTTTCACCTAGTAAAATTAGTGAGCATAATTGGTGGGACGAAATTACGTTTGATAATATTAAGTTAGTATGTGCGCCTGCAAGGCATTTCTCTGGACGTGGTATGACAGATAGAGATCGTTCATTATGGTGTTCATGGCTTATTCTTGGTCAAGAGACTAAAATTTTCTTTAGTGGTGATAGCGGTTATGCCCCTCACTTTAAGGAAATTGGTGATAAATACGGTCCATTCGATCTTACATTAATGGAATGCGGGCAATATGATCCGAGGTGGTCTGCTATTCATATGTTGCCTGAAGAAACGGTACAAGCTCATATTGATGTTAAAGGAGAATTACTTCTTCCGATTCATTGGGGTGCTTTTACGTTAGCATTACACGAATGGAGTGACCCGATAGAACGTGTTACGAAAGAAGCTAACCGTTTAGGAGTTAAAATTACAACGCCACAAATTGGCGAATCTATTACGTTAAAATCTACAGACTATCCTTTATCCGCTTGGTGGAAGGAAATTTAATTTTAAAATATAAAAAGAGCGAATCCTCTTATAAAGAATTCGCTCTTTTTTCTGTATTTAAACTTATTTCACTATATTGGATCTCCCACTATCTAATACTCTATTTGCTGGTACACTGGACATTTCAACTACTGTATTCATACTCTTATCAGTCAGTTCAATGAGTTCGTTTTCATGTTTTATTTTATTTAAATCCCACACCATCCCATGAAATTCATTATGTTGACCACTTACCTGTATAATGCTTTTTGTTTTATTTGAAAGCTGTATTTGAAGGTTTGTAAATTGATTCCCACTAATTTCATTTGGCGTAGTTACTTGACTATCCATATAAATCATATTTACACAGTCTTCTAAAGAAAAGTTCATAAAACGATTGGCATTTATCCAAGCTTGTCCGGTGCTCGGTTTTTTCGCTACTAATTTCAGTCCAGTTTCCATTCCTACAACTTTAATATTTTCGAAGTTAACAAACGAAATTTCATTTTCTTTTCCAGCAGAGTATAAAGAAATTCCGGTACCTTTATTCGTTTCCGTCCAATTGATAATATTTATATCTTTTATTTGTGTTTTGTTCCAAGTGTTATAATATTTATTTTTACCGTCTAAATAAATAACTTCAGAGTTAAATTTAGGATCGTCAATAGTTATATACGCTCCTTCAATGGATGCGTTTTTCTCTAGTTCTAAAACTCTAAAGTTTCCCTCAACTACAAATTGGGATCCATAACCAAATAATAATTTCACACCTTTTTTAACAATGATTGGTGACGTGATTTTATACTTTTTATCATCAAGCAATACAGTTTTAATTTTACTAGACTCTGCTTTATTAATAGCAGATTGTATTTTTATTGAATCATTTTCCCCTTTAAAGTTTTCTACATACAAGTTAGTACTTTTAGCTGCATAGTCTTTTTTGTTGTATTGATAAAAAGCAAAAATAATTAAAACTATACCAATGAGTAAAACAATTATTTTCTTCATCGTACTCACCCCATATCGATTAATCTATGGCTTTTATATTCAGGTTATTATTATTTTGCTTTGTATTTCAGATTACCATTGCTGCTTTGTCTATTAATCCCTTCCTCTATCCTTAATAAGCTCTTACTGGCGATATAAGATGTACTGCTGCAGATTGCTCTCCTGCTTCAATCAATATCGGTCGCATAGAACCTCCAAAACTTAAAGTAATCGTTTCTTCTTTTATTGCTCTTAAAGCATCAACCATAAAACGCCCATCGAAAGATATATTTAATTGTTTTTCACCTTGAATCGCATCTATTTGTTGCGTTTCAGATATTTTCCCAATTTGAGAAGCGTTTGAAGAAATTTTAATTGTGGATTCGTTTATGATTTCTAAGTTAACATTGTTATTAGCCCATTCACTTGCTAATAAACTTGATCGGTCTACACCTTGTAATATCTTTTTTCTATCTACGTTAATAATCGTTTTAAAATCATTTGGAATAAGGTTAGAAATATTAGGATATTTCCCTTCAATTAGTCTTGAATATAATGTAGTTGTTCCGAGCGTAAATATAATATGACTCTCTGAAAGGTAGATATATACGAATTCCGAATTGCTGTTCATTAATTTTAGAAGTTCACTAATGGTTGCGCTTGGTACAATACAATTTGCTTTTACATCTGAGGAAAGTAATGTTTCGCGTATCGCTAGTCTATGTGAGTCAGTTGCAGCACAAATTAACTTATTATTAGCTAACTCTATATGCACCCCAGTAAGAACAGGTCTAGATTCATTTTTTGCTACCGCAAAGACTGTTTGTTTAAATACTTCAATCAATTGCTCTGTCTCTACCTTGATTTCTGCATGATTGTCTATAAGCGGTACATTCGGAAACTCATCTGCAGGAAATCCATTTAAACTTAATGTGATTTCTTCTGATTGTATCTTAATAGTTTGCTCATTCTTACTTTTTATTGCGATATCACTTGGCATTTTCTTTATTATTTCAATGAAATACTTTGCAGGTACAACAATAGTTCCTACCTTTAAAATAGTTGCAATCTTTTCGTCTTCAATTGAAACAGGAATGAATTTTTCAATAAAAATATTTGAGTTACTTGCAATTAAAGTAATTCCAGATTGATCTGCAGTTATTTTTATACCAGATAATATAGGAATTAAAGATTTTGTTGATATTGCTTTGTTGACTTCTGAAAGTGCTTGAGTGAATTGTTTGTGATTAACGATAAACTCCATGTTTCCCCCGCCTTACATGAGATAATATTTTTATGAAGATTGATGAACGATTGTTCCGTTAAAAAAATAAGGTACTGTTTCTTTCTTTTGTAATAAATATAGTAAATGTTCTGGTATGCGTAAATACGGTGCTGCTATATGTAATTCCATCCAAGTAATCTCTTCGATTTCTTTTGGCCTTGATATATATGTCTCCCCGCCGATTATTTCGCCTAGAAAATTAAAGAAAATTGCATGATGATCTCTTTCCTCGAAAAAGGCTTCACTGATAGAACAAATCCCGTTTACGTTTATATGTAACCCTGTTTCTTCTTTTACTTCTCGAATTACTGCTTCTTCTAATGTTTCTCCTAGTTTAACTGCGCCACCTGGTAATGTATAATAAGAACCATTTTCCCCTTTGTTTTTTACCATTAAGATCTTTTCATTAGTTTTATCGTACAAAATCGCGTATGTAACATTAACTTTTTTCATATGTACCTCCTCTATTTTAAATAAAAGGAATTTTCTGTCTTCTATTCATTCTACCATTAACTCCTTTTAATATATATAAGTTAGTTAGTTAAGTCTTGCCTTTACCGCTATTGTTGGAGTTAATAAGAATAGGCTACTGATATAAAAAAAGAACGTACCTTAGGAAGATTATCCAAAGTACGTTCTTGCAGTTTTAGTATAAAAATTGATTCAATTAATACTGAAATTAATAATAACCTCGCCCTTATTGCATTTGTATTTCAAATACTAACGTTAACAAATTCTATATACTTTTTAACCGTTTTTCTAAATAATAATGATTATGTCCTTTCGGATGATCTTCACTTACTCCAATTACTTTATATCCATGTTTCTTATAAAAATCAGGTGCTTGGAAACTAAAAGAATCTAAATTAATTAACCTACACCCTTTTTCAATTGCAAATTCTTCAATAAGCTTTATTAACTTGCTTCCGTAACCTTCATGCCTATATTCTTCAGAAACCCATAGAAAGTCAACGTGTACATGGTGCCAAAAAGTTATTGCCGTTACCCCACCTACTATTTCTTCTTTTTCAGTTCTTACTATGAAACTAACCTTTTCTGAAGGTGTTTTTTCTTCATCTGCAAGATATTTTTGATTGTATTCAATTACTTTCTCTCTTATGTAATCACTATCTTCTTGTACCCACTGCTGTACTATTTTCATTTTAAGTGTCACGCTCCTTTTTACTTATCTATTCAATTTTATAATGAAATTGTCCTGTCTTTAATAAGTTCGTAAAGAAGCAAAGTTAATGGAATAAAAAAGAGCCCTAACATGAGGACTCTTTTTAAAATTAAGCTAATTTCCGATGTAAATGTTTTAGTTCCTTTTTCTTTTCTACATTTGGTGGGCGGATTAATATTGAAATAATGAAGGAAATAACACTTAAAACACCGATTATAATGAAAGTTGGTTGAAATCCCCCGAGTATCGCTCCAATAAATGATCCTGCAAGCGCACCAAATCCGAAACCTTGGTAGACAATCCCGTAATTTGTACTATGGTTTTTTAATCCAAAGAAATCTCCGACAATAGCTGGGAATATAGTTATATTACCGCCGAAGCAAAAGGCGACACTTGCTACACAAGCAAAATAGATTCCGTAATTTAGCGGAATAAAACTTAAAGTAAAGACTGACAATCCTATAATAATAAACGTTGCAGAGACAATTTTCATTCGGCCGATTTTATCTGATAACGTCCCAAGAATAATTCTACCTACTGTATTAAAAATTGCAATCATAGCAACGGCGTTTGCAGCGGTTGCTGCGCTAAGTCCAACGAGTTGTACACCGATATCTTTTACCATACTGATTAAATACAAACCACCCATACACGAGGTGAATAACATAAAAAATAGCAGATATACTTGTTTCGTTCGCATCATTTCACGCGGAGTATAGTCATTGTGCAATGTTTCAGTTACAGCATTACTTACAATTGCCTCACGTAAGAAGAACGATCCGATTAATACTAAAAGTAACACGATAATGCCCCAATATAAGAATGCTTGTGATACACCAAGATTATCGATAAGATTTCCGTTTATATATCTAAAGATTAAGCTGCCCATTCCATAAGCTGATACAGATATACCTGAAATAAGCCCTTTCCGATTTGGAAACCATTTAATTAAATTAGATAGTGATGTAATATAAGCTGTTCCATCCGCATAACCAACAACGACACCAGCTAATAAATATAAGAGTGGTAAGGAAGAAACTTGTGAACTAAGTATTAAGCCGAGTCCTAAAACAATTCCTGCAGTAGCAATAAGTTTCCGAAGTCCTAATTTTTTCTGCAATTTTGCTGCAAATAAAGTTGAGAATGATAAAGAAAAACTTGTTATAGAGAAAGTTATCGCTACTGAATTAAGATTCCATCCAAACTTACTTACAAGGGGTTGATTAAATAAACTCCATGTATAAATTGTTCCAAGGCCAATTTGAACAATGATTGTACCTAGAACAATTAGTAACGGATTTATAGAAGTTTGTTTCATACTAACTGTCCCCTTCTTTTATCTTGACATAGATTTTCACAGTTAGTATATCCATCGTAAATTGCAAGATACTGTACGGAAAATGGTAATTAAGTTCATATACACAAAAAGACACTTCATAAAGAAGTGTCTTTTGCAGGTTATATCAGATGTTTCTAAAGAAAGCTTTGTTAAGATAAGCCATTTTCGAATGCTTATGTATATATGTTATCAAATAATTTCTTATATGTGATGAGACTTAAGACGTATTTTTCATTCATCATATAGTCGGATGAAAAATTAATATTCAATTTCATCAAAATCCTTCGGCTGCGGTACAGTTTGCATATTAGCTGCATCTTTAGGATCGCTATAAATTGCATTTTGCTCTGTATTTACATCTTTTATATTTTGTTTTTTATTTTTGTTCACTTTATCTTTCACTTACAATCACTCCTTTTTGTTATAGGAGTAATTATGCCCTATTACCGTTACTAAATGTATCAGCGACTAAATTACTAAATTCACGTAAATAATATAAGTAATTATCACCGCCGTAGTTATATCTTTTGTTATACATTTTTGCAACAACTACATTATATTCAGGTATTACTAAAATAGTCGGTCCAGTAATCCCTAATATTTGATATGACCCTTTTGGAACACGTTCACCAAGTTCGCTTAATTGTGCAGGTTCATTTTGAACGAACCAAAACAAGCCATTTTGTGGTAGCTCTTTATTTACATATGTTGGACTCTGCAAACTCGTAGCGATTTTTATAACTTCTTTTGGAACAATTTGCTTACCGTTTATCACACCTTGATTTAAATGAAGATTGCCCCAATAAGCAAATTCTCTAGCTGAGACAAACAGATTTTTTTCAGTACCGTCATCTACCGTACCAATTTCACTAATTGCGTCTTCATTTGGATTATTAACAACGCCAACTAAATTTTCATCTCGCTGAACTCTCCAACCTGTTTCTTGAAAATTAGCAGGCTTAAAAACACGCTCCTTTAACAATTCAGGAAAACTTTTGTTATATAGCTGATAAATAAGACGTGTCATCATTCTTACATTAATATCTCTATATGCCCATGCTTGTCCCGGTTCAAATTCACGAAAAATTGTCCCGTCATTCATTTCTTCTAATCCGTGTGAATGTGTTACTAAATGTCTTATCGTTGTTTTACCAAGCAATGCAGGATCAAAGTCTTTAAAATATTTTATCGCTTCATCATCAATAGAGTTTATTTTCCCCTCGTAAAGCGCATACGCTATCATTAATCCTAAATAACTTTTTCTAGCAGAAGCAACGTTGAATTGCGAAGATGCAGTTACTTTTTTATTAGTCGCTGTATTTGAGTGATAACCGCTATAATGCTCTAATACGACTTTATTATTTTTTATAATACAAAGTGCTGTAGCAGAACTATGATTTTTTTCTTTTATATTCTCTACCCAAGAAATCAACTTATCATATGTATACAAATAAATCCCCCTTAATACACATCAAAATTACAGCATGAAAGAAAAGTATAAACAGTATTTACACCTTTCTTTCATATAAAATATTAATGATGTACTATATTTAAATAATCCACCAGTTCCAGCAATTAAAGCAACCAAAACATCCGGCACAACCTACGCAACCACCACATCTGCCACCGCCGCAACCGCCACAGCGTCCACCACAACCTCCGCATCCGCCACAACGACGTGCATCGCCTTGGATGTAATAATATGGATATTGACTTTGTTGTTGATCCCAATACACAACATTACCAGTTTGATAATCATTAAGGTTTAATGTTTGTAATTCATGTTGAAACTGATTCATTACGAACCCCTCCATTTATAAATATAAATTTCGCCCAAACGTTAAAGTTTATATATTTTTGTAAACAAAATAGAAACAAGACTATAGACTAAATGCGTACATCAACAAAATATGAACTTACACTAGGTGATGTACCTTGTTTTTCAGCCTATTTTCTTTATATTTATTCGATGGACGTATTTACTATAAATAAAGTGATTTAAAAATTACTAATCCAACAATTTAGTAGTTCATCACTTAACTTTCTTTCTAGTAATTCCTTCACTAAAGGCATTGGCATGATTTCATAATGATTTAAGGCTTCTTTATTATAATCTATCCAGTGAAATGCTAAATGAGACTCGCTCGATTTCGGTGTTAAGTCCGTATGTAAATCTTGTGACTCTACTTCAAAAATGTGATTAATTTCATGATGGAGCACTTCTTTATCTTGCCATTGATTTTCTATGACTCCTAAAAATTGTTGTATACTACAGTTTACTCCAAGTTCTTCTCTTAACTCTCTTATTAATGCATTCTCTACTGATTCTCCAATTTCAACATGGCCACCAGGTAAAAAATAATGATGGCCAATATATTCAGCAACTAATAATTTTTCATCTTTTATCATGACTGCTCGTACAATATGATGGAATTTACTTTTCAATTGATATTCCTCCTAGTTATTCAATGTATAGTTGCTCAAAATAGTCATTTAGTATTGGTATAATATAAATCATAGGTGTTTCATACGGATGCATATCATTAATAACTTCAAGAGCATCTTTTACAAGTTCTCGTTTACACTTTATTTCAACTTTACATTCTTGCCCTTCGCATATTCGACCAATTTCTCCATTAAAAGGAGATGCCTCGTCTAAAGGTCTCCAATATCCTTTCACTGAACTATAGGAAAGACAATGGTCATATTCGCCCGTTTTACATGCTCCAATTTTATTTAATTCATCCCTTAATGTTTCAATATATTCTTCAGGAATGAATACTTCAATTTTCAATTCAGTAAATTGCATATTTCATTTCACACCTTTACTTCATAATAGTTAAACAAATAAACGATATACTTGCTCACCATCATACTCCTGTCCTAATGATATGAAACCATATCGTTCATATAGTTTCTTTGCAGAGATATTATCTTTATGTACTGTTAATCTAATTTCTTTACACGATTTAAAAGTATTTTTTATTATATTAATACTTTCTTGTAATGCTGCTTTTCCATAACCATTACCTTGCTGCGATTGATCAATAATAAATCCGTTAATCCAATACATATCTGATGTCTCTCTTACAACAGCATGCATAACAAAACCAACCATAAGGTCACCATCGTATATAGCGAGTGGTATGTACTCTACATTGTCACCATCTGGTTTTATATATACTTTAGCAAGCGAAACTGCTACGGATGGAACAAATTTCAACTGATTTTCTTTAACTTGTAGTTTTAATGCTTCTTCCCAATTTTCTCTCGTAACAACCTTTAACTGGATATTCAATATTGTAAGCTCCCTTATATAGAGGATGTATGTTTATATTCAACGTAGCGAAATAATTCCCTTTTTCGACAACGACTTATAACATAATTTTTATAAAATCTTGAATGAATTTTTCTGCATCTATTTCTAAAGCTATACGGGCTCCTTCAGATTTAGAGTTAGGGCGAAAATCAGCAAATGTTTGTCCTTTCGTATCTCCGTATGTATCTACATTCACTGTACGATGCGCAAATTCAAAAAAACTTTGGTTAACTAATCCACTTATAGCAACCACATCATGAAGCAATGGCCCTTCGATAGATGGATTAAGTTTTTGGTATGCAGAAAAATAGTAATCATACATTGGTTTCATTATCGTATGGAATGGATTCTTTGAATTAGCTTGAATATAGTCAAACACATTTGGTGTTAACACAGCTTTGTTTGTTACATTTAAAGGGAATATTAATAAATTCTTTGCTTGATGGAAAACAATTTTACTTGCTATAGGATCTCCATACACATTTGCCTCTGCTAACGGCGTAACGTTTCCTACTTCTAAAAAAACACCACCCATGAAATAGATTCCTTTTACATTTAGCATTAAATCATTCCATAAATTAAAAGCAATTGCTAACGAGGTAGATCTTCCTACATCAACAATTGTCAAATCTTTTCCGTACTTTATAAGAATCGCAGCAATACTGCCGAAATTATATATTGGAATAGATAATACATTTTCTGGAACATGGATAGGCCCTAATCCTTCTGCTCCGTGAATTTCAGGATAGTACGTAGTAATTTCTTCTGTAAGTGGTTTTGTTGCACCACTAATGACAGGAATGTCTTGTCTATTTGCTAACTGCAAAATATACGCTGCATTATGTGCAGCATGTATATGCTCAACATTTCCGTATCCAGTTACAATACCGACAATTTCAATTTCGGGATGCAGTAAGCCATACATAATGGCAAATGAGTCATCAATACCTGGGTCTCCGAAAAATAATACTTTTTCCAAGAAATACGCTCCTCTCACGAAAAAATTGAGTCATTAGTAACTATGTATATGAAAAAAGCAAGTATATCTATGCAAATTTTAGAATGGATAATGTTTTACAAAATATTAAAAAGGAACTAGCGTATGCTAATTCCTTTCTTGAGTAACCATTCTCAAATTTAATTAATTATCGTATCCTTCATAAATTGCATCATTTATTTGATTTTGTATTTTTGTATCATCAGGTACAGGTTTCCACCAATTTCCTGTAATAAATAACATAGTTAATAAATTATAACTATCACTAAAATAACTTTCTCTCTTATTCTTCATCCAATCCCAACCGCTATTTACCCACTTTTGATTATTGCTACTTGTTATACTTGCAGCAATAAACGGTGAAACAAATACAGCAGTTGAATAACTACCAATATTAGATCCATTTAATTGAT
Organism: Bacillus sp. EKM501B; assembly: GCF_011800505.1. Taxonomy (NCBI): domain Bacteria; kingdom Bacillati; phylum Bacillota; class Bacilli; order Caryophanales; family Bacillaceae; genus Bacillus; species Bacillus sp. EKM501B. The sequence goes on from NZ_JAALFZ010000004.1 coordinate 249,577, forward strand.
AACCATCCACAATTTTAGAAGGATTTCCATTCGTTTTATTTTGAATCCACGAAGAAACTTTATCAGAAATGACTTTACTTCTTTTCTCGCCGTACATCGCATAGTCCATTACAATTCTCAATGGTACCCGACTAGCATTGTAATAATATGCATTTGTATATTCTGACTCATCTAAGAAGTCTTTAGGTGCGGGTTGAGGTGGGTTTTTTACAACGAAATCTGAAATAAGTCCTGTATTTGGAGAGTATTTATTACTAAATTGCGTATAAACACCGTACAAATTATTAATAACAGTAAGCCAAGTTTTATCACCTGTAAATTCATAAAATGCTCTAAGGTGTGACATCATCCAATCAGATGGTCTCGTATCAAGTGAACTTTTAGAATCCCAATCTCCTAAATTTAGTCGGTTATTATTTGTAACATTACTAGCTTTAATACCTTTTGTAATCATGTTTTGTGCTTCTTTCAAATAATTAACTGTTCCATTAGATCCCCACTGCTTATGAGCAAGAAGAAGAGAATACGCAATATCTAAATCTCCATCAGTAGCAGAATCAAAATGACCTTGTGCTTTTTTACTATCTGCGACAACCCATCCCATTAAATTAGGATTTTGAGAACTTTTAAAAGTTCTTGCTGTTTTAAATAAACCGTCATAGATTTTTTGAGCATTCGAATCATAACCAGCCATTAATACTGTAATTATCATCCCATACCCTTGACCTTCTGAAGTTCCAAGTGGCTTAAACCCATCTGCATCACCTGTAATCTCTCCTTTTACGTAATAACCACCAGGTAAAGAAGATAAATCATTTTTCAAATATTTCTTTTTCCAATTATCGTAGTAACTTCTTACAGAAGCATTTAAACTTTCCTGTGTAACATGATTCGGTTTTATAACACCTGCATAATTAACTTGCTGGGGAAATGGTTTCATTTCCTTTGCAGCAGCTACTTGTTGATTAACTACGGGAATAGAATTTTGTACTGAATTGTCCGTTACACTTGCTGCGAAACTAGAATTAGAAAAACTAGCTAGTCCGATTCCTACAATAGAAATACATGTGAAAATTTTTCTTTTTCCATTCATTATGTTGTCAGCTCCTTTTAAAATGCTTACTACATAAAATGTAACATACAATATTTAACTGAAATACAAAATATTATATTTATCAACATAAGAAAGAAACTATATAAAAAAGTATCTTAAAGTCATTATTGAATTACATTATACGGATTGATTATTTGCTAAATTCCCATGTTTTTCTTTTCTTAATACTGGTATATGAGCAATCACAATTCCAAGTATAGTAATCACGCCGCCAATTATCGAAACTAAAGTTGGCACTTCTCCTAACCATATCCAAGCAATGAAACACGCAGTTATTGGCGTTAAATATAGAGAACTTGTTGCTTCAGAAGCACCAGCACGAGATATAATATAGGCCAATGCAATATACGGGAGTACTGTTGGAAAGACACCTAAATATATAACGCTCAAGTTAACTTCAAGAGGAGCTGCTAGTATTTCTTGATAAACTCCAGGTAAGAAAATAAGCATACATATAGTACTAGACAAAATTGTATATATGGTAAATGGTAAGAAGCCGTATTTTTTTAAGTAAGATGTTTGGAAAACGAAAAATAGACTTTCTGAAATTGCCGCTAATAATATAAATAATCCCCCGCTATTTAATTGAATAGCGTCGCCTTGGCTAAATGAAATTAAGGCAATTCCTGCAAAACTCATTACACCACCGATCCAGCCATTTAATTTCATTTTTTCATTCAAAAAAACAAAAGCAAGAATTGCCGTCACTATTGGAGTGACTGAAATTATTAAACTTGCAGATCCAGCATTTACTGTTTTTTCGCCGTAGTTTAATGCGATGTGATAAATAGTAAACCCTAAAGCACCAAATATAAAAAATGCTGGGATATCCTTTAAATCCGGTAGTCGTAGTTTGTATATAAATGAAAATAACAAAAGTATAAATGAAGCGATTAATAAGCGTAGTAAAGTAAGGTGTTCAGGCGTATAAGATTCAAGCCCCATACGAATTGCTGGAAAAGCAGTTCCCCATATAAGAATTGTAAAAGCGTGAGCACATATAATGCGTAAATCCCATTTTTTATTATGCATGTTTTCTCTCCCTCCCTAATAAACCAACCATTTTTAAATTACCAATTATTTCTTTTCATCATATTTAATAGTTGATACAATGTCTTCAACCAGTTATTTATCGGAAAAACCAACCACTTTGAATCTTTTAAATAAACGAGGGAGTTTTTTTATATGACAAACGATAAAAAAGTGCCCAAATATCGGCAGATAATAGACTATATGAAAGAAAAAATTGAAAACGGAGAATGGCCAATTGGAAGTAAAATCCCTAGTCAGCGGCAGTTAGCAAAATTATTTCATGTAAATCGAAGTACTGTAATAACTGCGCTAGATGAACTTATGGCAGATGGTTTAATTCAAGGACAAATCGGAGCAGGAACAATTGTAACAAATAATACATGGTCATTATTAGCAACTAATCCCCCGCCCGATTGGAGTGAATATGTAAAGGCCGGTATTCATAAACCAAGTAAGTTAATGGTGCGAGAAATAAATGAAGCAGAAGCAAATAAAACGCTTATCCATCTTAGTAAAGGTGAACTTGCACCTCATCTTTTTCCGCTCGAAACTATGCAATCTATAATAAAAAACGTCAGTGAGGAATTAGATTATTTCGGATACGAAGAACAAAAAGGTTTTTATCCGTTACGTGAAGCAATAAGCAAATACGTAAAATCATTTGGAATACATGCATCACCGGGTTCTATATTAATAGTCTCGGGTGCACTCCAAGCATTACAATTAATATCAATTGGTCTTTTACATAGAAAATCAACTGTTTTACTTGAACAACCTTCTTACTTATATTCACTTCATGTTTTTCAATCAGCAAATATAAACTTATCCGGTATATCAATGGATCATCACGGTATTTTACCTAACGACTTGTTAAAACAAATTAAATATAGTCAAAAGAATAATATTTTATACTCAATCCCTTGTTTTCAAAATCCAACGGGGATATTGATGTCCAAAGAGCGAAGAAAAGAAATATTAAAAATATGTAAAAAAGAGCAGTTGCCTATCATCGAGGATGATATTTACCGAGAGTTATGGATTGATGAATCACCTCCAGCTCCTTTAAAGTCAATAGATAAACATGGACATGTATTATATATTGGTAGTCTCTCTAAAACACTTAGCCCTGGACTTAGAATTGGATGGATAATTGGACCAGAACCTGTTATTGATAGATTGTCAGATATAAAAATGCAAACAGACTATGGATCAAGCTCTTTATCTCAAAGAGTAGCTGCTGAATGGATAAATGAAGGTTTTTATGAAGAACATGTAGCAAACGTAAGAATGCACCTGAAAAAACGAAGACAAATAATGATACGAGCTTTAAATAAATATTGTGCAGATATTGCATCGTGGGATATTCCTAGTGGTGGAGTTTTTATATGGCTAAAGGTTGTACATAACATTCCGATGAAAAAACTATTTTCAGAGGCACTATCAAAAGGAATTCTTTTAAACCCGGGACGTATTTATGAAGAAGAATCAGATCAGTACATTCGTTTATCATATGGATATGCTTCTCCAGAACAAATGACTAACGGAATTAAATTGCTCAGTGAATTAATTCGGAAGTTAACGGCATAAAAAAATCCTCTTTTGTTTTTGGAGGATTTTTTTACGTATTTTATTTACCACAATTTCATTTCCTGCCCTAATAAAATAAGTTCTTCATAAGGATCTCCGTCAATATTTAATACTTGAGCAAAAGCAGGTTCTGTTTTTAAACCTTGTTCCTTTAAGTGAATAACTTCTTCCCTTATATGAGGATGCTGCATTAATAACATGTGCTCCACTATCATATGTCTATATGCATTTTGATTACGCACTGGCTTAGATTGAGCAAATAATTCAAATTCAAAACCTTCGAATTCAAAATTCACCTTTATCGATTCAGTACCTTTCATTTTTTTCTTTTTTATGTTGAACCCTCTATAAGAACCATATAAAGATCTCATTTCTTGCTCACAAACATCAAAGTTATATACTTCCATTACAATATCTAAGTCAGATTGAGGAGTATCAATTCTTATCGGGATTGTCCCGCAAAGAACGGGATTATATAAAGCTAAATCCTCCATTATGTTTAGGCTATTCAAAACATCATATATTTTTTGTTGCTTGTCATTGCCCGATTGTAAATATGTAATAGATGTAAACATGGAAGTCTCTCCTTCATTTCACGTAATACGTGTCTCACTAAACTCAAGAAAAATTTGTCCGTTTAAACTTGTTCTTGAAGTACCTTTACTTCAATATATTAAAGTGAATAAACAATATGTTTCAACTTTTCTCCTATGCTGCAATACTATAAAAATAAAAAGGGAGGAATTATGATGAGCATTTTCAACATTCTTTTAACCATCCACATATTATTTGGAACGATATGTTTAATAACTGGGATAATAGCGATGGTTGCTCAAAAGAAGAAAGGTAAACATACGGAATGGGGTGAAATATATCACGCATCCTATGTCGTTATCACCGTTACTGCCATTATATTATCCATTATAAACTGGGATAAAATCGCATATTTATTTTATGTAGCAATCTTCTCTTATTCATTTGCGATTTATGGATACCTTGCACGAAAAAAACGTTGGAAAAATTGGCTCCATCACCATATTAGAGGTATGTTAGGCTCTTATATCGGTGCTGTTACTGCACTTTTAGTAAATGTCGGTATTCATATTCCCTTAATTAATTTATTGCCGCCTATATGGTTTTGGTTTTTACCTACATTAATCGGTATTCCTCTCGTAGCCAGTGTATCAAAAAAATATAAAAAGCGTAGTTAAACTTCATTACATTTTCGTTACTTTCTGATGATTATTATGAAAAATCATACTCAATGTAATATTTTATTTATAAATTCAAGATCGTATTGCTTTAAGTTAGTCACTTAGCGCTAAATAAGAAGAATCCAATAACAGTATTGGATTCTTTTTCAAATTTCATTTCAATATCGGCTTTATGCATTCAATGATCTTACCATTTGGACCAAAAACCATCTTTGTATACTTGTGGGTACTTGTTTTATTGGTTCAGTGATAATTACACCATTATAGTTTAAGATTGTAATAACGAATGTAAACGATCCGGGTAATTCGTAAACATCCCATCAACGCCCCATAAAAGTAACTTTTTCATATCTTTTTCATTATCTACAGTAAATGGATGAACTTCTAATCCGTGTTTCTTTATTCTCTTTACATAAGCGGAATCAATATATTTATAGTTCATCCCAAGACCGATGCAGTATGTTTTATACTTTTTTATCTCTAATTCAGTTAATTGAACTGCCTTTTTGTAAGGTAGTAATTGTACTAGCGGTAAAGTAACATCTAAACTATGAATTTTTTGCAGACTTTCTTCACTAAATGATTGAATAATAACGTTATCACTTATTTCGTAGTGCTTTATAATTTCTAATAGCTTCTCTTCCATACCAGCGTATTCATCTGGTGATTTTGTTTCAATATAATAGTTTGCACCATTCCCGAACGTTTCAATAATTTCTTCTAGTGTTGGGACTTTAGCATCTTCAAAGTCTTTCTTTGCTAAACTTGGATGCTTTTCATTGAAAAAAGAACCTGCATTAAGTTTCTTTATTTCTTCTAATGTATGTTCCTTAACTAGACCCGTACCATTTGTAGTGCGGTTTACTGTTTCATCATGCATAGCTACTAAATGTCCGTCTTTTGTCATTTGAAGATCAATTTCTATATAATCTCCTTTTAATTGTTGTCCTAATTTATACGCTGCTATTGTATGTTCCGGCGCATACGCAGAAGCGCCTCTATGTGCAATGTTTTTTATATGATTTGCTTGATTAATAGCTTTCGTGTACTTACGTTCATCTACTTTATGTAAAACGAAAGTACCTAGTAATATAATGGTGCAAATGATTGTAATGATATATATCTTTTTCATAATGATGTATTAACTCCTACATGAAAGCAATTTGGATCGAATAATTTATTCAATTAAATGTCGATTTTCAAATACAGTCATTTGTCCAACAGATTGAAAACCAGCCTTTTTATAAATATTAATCCCATCAGGTGAAGCTTGTAATACGCATTGAGCAACTTTCAATTGTTTTGCTTCTTGCAGCAAGTAATTAAACATAGTGGAGCCAAATCCTTGCCCTCGCATTTTTTCTTTAGTTGCTATATCATAAATACCAATACTATCTTTTGTACATACTAATGAACCAACAGATACGACTTCATCTTTAAAAATCCCTAAATATAGTTTCATATTTTCACTATTCCATAAATCGAAAGAAGCAGTTTCATTATAAAATGTTTGCACATGTATACCTTCCTCTGATGTACCAAATAGATTAGCTAACGTTTCCCCAAACTTTTTAATTTGTCCTAACGAAGATGCTCTTTGTATCGTAAAACCTTCTGGCATTTTTATTGTTGGTTGAATTGTCTTTAAGTCTGCTACCATCGCAATATTTTGTTCTGCTTCTTTTAAGCCAAGTTTTATTAATTCGTTTTTTATAGCCTGTTCATAGCTATTATCCCAAAACCAAACACACATTGGAAACTTCTTTTTATTATAGTTGTTTATCACTTTATATAATTTCTCAATGTCTTCCGTTACATCATTGTTTAGTAAAGTAATGATATTAAATGTATCTGCAGGTAAACCACAATCTACAGCAATGTAGTCCTTCGTTTCTTTTACATTCATTCCATGTACATGACGCGCAATATATGACGTTTTATATGTGAAGTTATCTATTAATAACTGTTTATAATTCATTCTTTTTTCTCCTTTCATAAAAATTCGTATTCAAATCGTTCAGTATTAAATATAACATATACGAAATGTAACTATTTCTATAAAAATATCTCTATAAATCACTCTATACGCTCTGAAAGAATTAAAAATGATATAACGTTGTCGGAATGAAAAAAGTGGTATATAATAAATATTAACATTACTAGTAATTATTTTAGGTATTCCTAGAATAAAGGAGCGATACATATGAAAATTACTATTTATTTCGGAAGTCATGAAGATCAAGATGTTCGTACTATGGACTGTCATTTAGATGTAGAAGATACAGAAGAGATTGTTTCTGTATCATAATATAAATTGTAGGGATGAACCCTCTTCCCTACAGCGTTTAAGGCACCCTTTACAGGTGTCTTTTTTGTTGTTTTTTTCGTCAAAAACCCTTTACTTTATAGCGTTTTAATAGTAAAATATAAATATACGAACAAACGTTCTTTTTATTTTAATTGTACATGAAGGGATGATTTTTACAATGGCTCAAGCAAAGCGCAGAGGAAGAAAAAAGCAAACACCTATCATTTCAAATACAGGCTTTATCGGCTCTGTCTTTATTGATACATTGGAGTTACAAAAGAAATCCTATTATTTCGCTCGTAAAAAACTTCAAATTGTTCATCACGTACTTGATGGCCTCTCTGGGGCAACAAGTTCTCTATTTAAAGAACATAACATTTCAGCATACATGTCATGTGTGTATTTACATAAACAAAAGAAAATCGGCTTTGTTCTTTCAACGAAACCATTTGAACAAAGTGATGGTATTGCTTATTTTGTAAATTATTTAATCGAAAAGAATTTTTACGGTAATGATGAAGAAGTAGAATATCAAGAAGTATTTAATACAGGTTTTATTGGTGTAGTATTCGCTGATTTATGTAGTATAGATCGCTTTAATTTCGAGTTTGAAATGGGTATGTTAACGAAATTAATGAAAGATATGATTATTCCGGTTAAAGAACTCTTTTTACGCCACAATGTACCGGCTTACATCTCCACTTCTCATTTAGAAGAACAAAACAAATTAGGTTTCGTTTTATCTGTAAAACCGTATGATGAACGTGCAGAAGCAGATTTATATTTTGAAGCGTATTTAAAAGAGCGCGGGTTATTTATTGGTGATGAAGAAGATGATATTGATAAGATTGTTATTAGAAAAACAGCTGAATTACGATAGAAAAGCGCAGGATGCTGATCCTGCGCTTTTTAAGTTACGTTAAACACTATAATCTTTTGAATGAATTTCTAAATTTAACTTATTTGCTAAAATTTTATTCAAAGTAAAAAATACAATCCCTCCTGCAATGGGAAGCGTGTAGGCTGGAATGAAATTTAATAACAGTCCTGATATTGCAAGTGCTATTGGCTGCATTATTTTACCTAAGCTTAATCCAATACTAAGAACTCTTCCTCTATATTCTTCAGGAATCTCATTTTGCATGAAATACATTAAAGGAATATCAATTTGTGCTATCATAAATCCTAAAAAGAACATAATCATGCAATACGTAGTAACATATACCAAATTATTTACTACAATAGGTTTAAATAAAACAGGTATTCCTGAAACTATCATAAAAATTGCCAACATAAAACTTATTTTTTTCAATAGATAAGAATAAGAAAAACAATCAGTTATCTTTTTTACTAATATTGCACCAACTATCATACCTATCGGAAAAGTCCCTTGAATCATACCAAATTGCTTAGAATTAAGATTGAGAACTGTGTTAATAATGTATGGCAACGGAACGGTTACAGCAAAGCCTAAAAAGAAATTAAGTGAAATTAAAATACTAAAAGTATTTTTTAAGCTTTTCCGCTCCAATAAGTAAGAGTATCCCTCCTTTATATCTTCAATAAAATTAATTTCTCTAATTGAACATTCCTCATTTATGTTTTGCTCGCACAATTTAAAGTTTATAAACAATATGGATATAGCCGAAAGGATAAATGAAATACCGTTAATAATGATAAAAGTTTTTATATCCAAGATTGCAAAAACAATGCCCCCTAACATAGGCCCTAAAATTAAAGATATAGAATCGATAATTTTACTTATAGAATTAATACTCATTAACCGTTCTTTAGTAACCATATTCGGTTTTACGGCCTCTAATCCTATTCCAAAAAACGTTGTAAATACTGTCATAAGAAGGGTAGTAGTATAAATAATGAATAAGTTTAATCCATAATAGTTGCTTAATATATAAACAGTTATTAATAAGCACCCGCTTAATACATCCATGCAAACGACGAGTTTCTTTTTATCAACCTTATCAGCAATGACACCGGCAAATGGATTCATAACAATCATTGGAATCGTTCCTAATATGAGCGTAATCGCAAAATTTAACGCAGATCCGGTTATTTGTAAAACATACAATCCTAATGCAAAACTATAAATAGAGCTACCGAATAGTGATACTGTTTTTGCAATTGAATATAAACAAATATTTCTTAGTTCTTGGTTTCTTTTTTTATTTTCTATATGTAATCGTAAACTTCCCATCACTTTCCCCTCACTTTTCTTTGTATTACATAAAGTGTAAATTCTCGGGTTAACCCAATATCAATACACTATGTTTAAAAATTACTACAAAGAAATGAAAAAAGATGGGGTTAACCCCGTGCACATCAACTGAAGATATTAGTGCATCCTACAACGATAAAAAATAAAATAATTAATAAGATCACATGTACAAATGCTAATTTTTTATTGAAATCTAAAAAGTAATATGGTATCTTCTATTACATTGATTAATTACATATGAGAATCATGTATAACTCCAAGAATATGGCTTGGGGGTCTCTACCAGGAACCCAAAACTCCTGACTACAAAATGCGTATTATAGCGTTTGTAGTCAGGAGTTTTTTTGTTCTAAGGTAAATAATGACGAGAAGGGATTACAAAAAATGAATTTCAAAGTATTTATATTAGCTTTAGCAACGATAGCGGTAGGTCTTGTAGAGCTTATCGTTGGAGGAATATTGCCAGACATCGCTAAAGATTTTAATGTTTCATTAAGTTCCGCTGGTCAATTAATTACAATTTTCGCCTTTACTTATGCAATAGCAGGTCCTGTATTATTGATTTTCACAAGTAAAGTGGAAAGAAAAAAATTATATATTATTTCACTTTACATTTTTCTAATTGGTAATCTACTTACTTATTTTAGTCCGAGCTTTACTTTTATGATGATAGCAAGAATTTTAACTGCTATGAGTACTGCTTTAGTTGTAGTACTTTCCCTAACAATTGCAGCTAAAATTGTTAATCCCGCTTATCGAGCAAAAGCATTAGGATTAATTTATATGGGTATTAGCTCTTCACTTGTACTAGGAGTACCACTAGGCATATTAATTTCAAACACATTTGGCTGGAGAATTATTTTTTTATGTATAGCTATTTTATCATTGGGGTCTATTATCTTAATTTCAGTATTTTTAGATAAAATACCTGGAGAGGAAAACCGAACTCCTTTATCTATCCAATTAAAGGCCGTTTGTAGTCTTAAACTAGGATCTGCCCATCTAGCTACCATGTTTATGTTAGCAGGACACTATACTCTATATGCTTATTTTACTCCTTTTTTAGAAAATAAGTTTCACCTAAGCCCTTATTGGATTAGCATATTTTATTTAGTGTTTGGTATAGCTGCAGTAAGTGGAGGAGCGTTTGGCGGTGTATTATCAGATAAAATAGGCGCTCAAAAAAGTATTGTGATAGTTATTACTCTATTTGCTCTAATCTTATTTATATTACCGTTTACGGCAGTTTCTATTATCCTATTTATTCCTGTTATGATAGTTTGGGCTGCATTGAGTTGGGGGCTTGCACCACCTCAACAAAGTTATTTAATCCAAACTGCCCCGGATACGTCAGATATACAGCAAAGTTTTAATAATTCAGCCCTACAAATAGGAATTTCACTCGGCTCTGCAGTTGGAGGTATAGCTTTAAAACAAGTACATAATGTCGCCAATATGGCCTGGGTTGGTGGATCTTTAGTTTTATTATCTTTAGGTTTGGCTATCTTTTCTCTTACTAGACATACACCGACAAGAGACTGTCCAGTGAGTGCTAAATATGTAGATTAACATTCTCCTTTTCTTTAAATCACAAAAAGTATAAATCAACATAAAAAGTCCAGTTTTATAACCGGACTTTTTATGTTGAGGTTAACCCCATCTTTTTCCTAAAAATGAATATGTATAAATTTCTTCACCTTGAACAAAGAAATCCTCGTACTTTCCGCCTTGTTTCAAATAATTTGAAGTACTTTCATCAATCGATTGAAACTGTAGATTTTGGATTTCTTTCGTTACTTTTACAGATGTAAAATTCTCTCTGAGTCTAGGTGCAATTTGGCTATTTATACTAAATTTATTAAATAAAATAAACGAACTTAATAAATAACTATTGTGTTTAAAAAGAGAATTTAATTCGCACAATAAGAACTCCTCATGTTCAAAACTATAATTACTTGTACCTGATTGATCAATTACAATATCAATAGAATAATTCTGAATAGGTATGTTTAGAAAATCGGCACAGATAAATACAATATTTCTTTTCACATTTCTTCTCTCAATTACATCTTTTAAAAGTAAAAGTTTATTCAAATCTCGATCAACAGCAATATATAAACACTCTTCCGGTAGTTCTTCATAAATATTTCGTAAAAAGAATCCAATACCAGATCCTAAATCAAGTAGTATTTTTTCATTTTATATATTTGTTTATACATACTTCTTTATTATTTTAAAAAATCCTTTCATCGCCCTATACAAAATTATTTATACTATGAAAAAGATGTAATTAATTTTAGGGTTCCGCCACATACCCATTAAGCTAAGCTTATATAAGTTTAGCTACTCCTTTTTTAATCTTGAATTTAAAAAAGAGTAGCAGGTAGTACGTTTATGTCTATATATCTAAAAACTGTGAATTCATGTATGAATTAAAAACTGCGGCGTAAGTACTACAGTTTCTTCCTTTTTCATTGAGTTTAAAATATTTAAGGTTCCGCACTTTTATTGTAGAGGACTTGTACTACGCGTTCATAACAATTTTATAGACATTTAGGATTTTGTTTTATGGGAAGCATTCTTGCTGTGGAATCGGGATTATAAATATAGATGAACGTGATTCAAATCAAAAAAAGGTACTCCTAGAAGTACCTTTTTTACTATTCTATATGTGCGAACGCTTTCAAAATTATTGGATATAAATTGATGTACGCATTGTATTAAATGGTGCATTTATAGATGTCTTTTGGTACTCAAAGGTTCCTTGTTGGTGTCCAGAAGCATCCCATTTATAATACCAGCCAACGATTGGTCTTCCCCCAATTATAGTGGAATCAATACTTTTTACATTAGAACCATTCATTTTAGCAAATGGGTTTTGGCCATAGCCCATTTCTTTCGTTGTAATATATAAATATTTTCCCCCGTGGTTACGCGATGTGCTGAAGCTGTTCTGATTAATTGTTTCTACCCCGCCTAGCTCAGACTCTACTTGTACGACGTTTAGTGAAGTAAGTGGTGCTGCTGGTCCAGCTGAAGCTTCTGTTGCCATTCCTAATCCGACGAACGCTGTAATTGCTAACGATGAAATCCCTAGTGCTGCTTTTTTAAACATAAAAAACATCCCCTTCCATCTATTGTTTTTTCTTTCATTGTCAATATAATCCTAATAATTTTATATGTAAATAGATTGTAGCTGTATAAATATTAGTGTGAATATTCTATTATATATTCCTGCAATTCTATTACTCAATATGAATGATTTACAGTGTAAAACGAAATACACATTACAAATTGATTCTATTATTTTCATTATTAGCTAGCGTATAGCGAATTTAAACCCTATGAACCATTGTTGCTATTTTTTTAGTTCATAAACAGATGCCTATATTTCTTGTTACTATATAATAATGTTACACCAAACTGATATCAGTACACATAGAAACAATAAAAGAGAGCATATTTTAAAAGATTTATTAAAACATGCTCTCTTTTATTAATTTGAATGAATCTTTCAGTAAAAAAGTACATTGATTTGTATCCTTTATGTAACAAAAATAATCGTTTTAAAAATCTTGTTTTTATGCTTTTTTCTATTATTCTTAAAGATAATTTATTGAATATTCTTATTGTACTCTAATTGATTTTGAATTCCTGATCTATCAATTTGAATCCAATACTCTGAAATTTTCCCGGTTTCTATTCTATACACTGCACTTGCTATTTGAATTATAGGGAGGCCTGTAGGTTCATACCCATCTATTTCTCCTATGTGTGTACCTACTTGCTTCCAGCGTACATATACTTTACTATCTTGTACTAATAATTCTTGAATTTCTAATGAAAAGTTTCCATATATTCCTATCATCTCTCTTACATGCTCAGCATAATCTTTTGGCGATCTGTATACTGTTTGTTCCTCTTCAGATATAACTTGATGTGCCAATACTTTATCTGCCATATATCGATTTGAAAAATCCGGATTACTCCCTGAACGCACTTCTTTAAAGAAATTTCTAATAATTATTTCCGGTTTCATTAAACATCCCCCCTTAAAAATAAATCCAATTCTAATATCACCTGAATATATCGGATAAGTGTTATAATTCTCATCCTCACTCTTTCTTAATAAACATGTCAAGTTTGTAGTGTTGACATTAAAAATTGTAAATTTGCTTAGGATTTGCTGAGCATTGATTTAAACATGCAATATTTAATGTTTAAATCAATATATAATGATGTATAATAAATAAGAACTAATCAACATTTTTCGTTTAAGATAGTCTATCCATCTCTTACTACCTAATGACCTCAAATAAACGCTATTCAAGTCATGTTAAGAGGTACCAAAGACGCCCATATGGGCATCTTTGGTGTAAAAACACCTTATAGTATGTAAGGTGTTTTCTTATTTACTATATCTGGAATACCTCTATTTGAATAGTAAAATGTGGCTTAAATTTTACCTCGATTGTTTTGTTTTCTACACCGCCTTGAACATATAAGGAGTTACTACGAGTATAGATTCGTTTTGCCGATTTCATCTCGGCTTCAAAGATACATTTATTTTCATAAGACATGTACAATGAAACAGTTTCCACGTAATTCTTGTTATGAACGAATATCGGAATTTTTGAAGGTTTCAATGAGGCTGGTGAAGCTATCACTGGCATGACCAGTCTTCATGCCGCGCCTGAAGACTTCCAAAACAGTTGCTGGCAAAGCGATGTCGATGCCGGCTTCTTGGGTAGTATGAACAACGTGCTCAACGCTCGCCAAGCCCATTGCGAGTCTGTCCACGTCACCAGGGTGCTCCCCCTCGTCGAGACGCGGGGTATAGAACTCTACGAATTTCGGGAGTGACGACATCATCGCCGAAGCGTATGGTAGGAATTGCTCCGCCGTAATGTCGTTTGCGTTAGCGATTGCAAGAGCATGTAGGTAACTTAGCATTGCTGTCCAGAATATATCCATCTGTATCTGATAGTATAGCATGGCTAATCCGGGGTCCTCGCCCCGGTAATCGGTACTTGTTAACACTTTCAAGGTCTCCCTGTGAGCCTCGAAGGCCACTCGATCACCACTATAGTATGTGTAAGATTCCGACTTACCTATGCCTGACGGTGGAACTTGCACCCCTCCAGTAATATGCCAGGCTCCACGGTCTTCCAACCATTTAGCCGCCTTACGAGCTTTCTCCGGAGTATCCGAACTCAAGTTAACGAGCACCTTACCGAATAAGTTCTCAGAGACGGGTTCAAGAATAGAGTACATCACATTGTAATCTGTAAGGCTAAGGATTACCAACTCGTTAGCAGCTAACGCTTCGTTGACCGTGGACACCCTGATGGCTCCTTTTGCTACAAGCTGGTCTGCTTTACTTGAAGTCCGGTTCCACACGGTCAACGAGTACCCGTATTCCAGAAAAACGTCTGCCATCGCCTGACCCATCGGCCCTAACCCTATGACTGTTACTGATTTTCGGTTCCCAACCGCGTTTGTAGTTTCAGAACCATTTTTCTCATTTTGGCTATTACTTTTCAATGAAAAAACCCCTTTCAGGTGAAATTAAGTAAATCATAAAGGATTACACTAGTGTCAATGTCAACACAAACAAAAATGGCCCCGGAGCAATTTATCATGCTCGGGACCATTTCTACATTAAACAGTTCTCTTTTTCCTAATCGTTAAAGCGATTTGCCTCTCCAGTAATCTCTTTAATCCATGAAGTGCTTCGATTTGATAATTCACATTACTTAGCTTTTTTTCATACGTTTCCAGCATCTCTTCGCAATATTGATATTCGTCAGGATTTGCCGCTTCGCTCTTGAACAATACTTTAATCTCATCTGCTGTTAATCCAAGCTTCAAGTATAACTGAATCGCTTTGACTCGTTCTATGGCCGATTCGTCGAAATCCCGGTAATCGTTCTCCAACCTATCGGCGTTTAGAAGTCCTTTATTGTCATAATGCCGGATGGATCGTATGCTGACATTGGTCAATCGTGCTAGTTCGCTTATTTTCACTCCTAACAAGCCTCCTTGCATGCTCATAATAAATTGATTATACAACGGCGATTTTCCATTATTATTTGCCCTAAATGAACTTGTAGTATTTGTAAAATACAGTTTTTCATAAAAGGAACTTAAAGAAACTCTAACATAACAAACAGTTCACAATGGAGTTTGTGAATTTTTCCCGAAAATATCCTTTATTTGTGATACAAATCCTGGTTCTAGATTTTGAACTACCCTCCATGATTTATATACACAGTTTATGGACATATTTCTAGCTAAAACGGACGAAAAACTCACCCATATGAGAATATTTTAGGTGTTGTTTACGAGTATACTGTATTAAGAGGGCAAAAAACTGTATAATTTTTAGAACTAGCCAGGGCTTATTTATCATGCACATTTATAAGAAAATACTCCTTTTTTAAATGCTTTTATTTTGGTAAACGAAAGCCTTTTTTAATTCTGTTCTTAAGTTAATGGCTATGTAAGGTGACCCCTATTATAAAAGTACGACATTAATACTTCTTTTGATTGATATAATGTATAATAGCGTCATATAAAAATTCAGCTAAGTCTTCATTACTAAATTGATTTATATAATTTTTAAATCGATTATCAAATTTATACGTATTTGCAATACATGTCAACATTTCAGAATCACATACAATAGATTGTTCGAGATAACTTTTCCACTCTACAATTAATTGCTGTACTTCATCGGAAGTAGGTGATTGATTAATATAGGAAGCAATTTTTCTAAACACCCTTTCCATTTTTTGTTCGAATTCGTGAAATAAGTCCGCTTTTTCACTAGGAGAGAGTTCTTTCAGTTTCTCCTCAAATTCTTTGTATTTTTCTGTTTCTCCATAGATGAATTTCGCTTCATGAGCATATTGTTCTTGTAATGGCAAAATAGATGAATTATTAAAAATATTTAAATTGTAGATATCCTTTCCTGATACATACTCATCCACCGCAGTAATAACTGTTTCTAAATGTTGTTTTTTTAACAATAAAGTTTGGTTATGCTTTTTTAATAATTGTAGCTGTTCTTCTCTTGTAAGTTTCAAAACTTCCGCAATTTCCTTTAGAGAAAAGTCCATTTCTTTAAAAAATAGTATCATTTGAAGTCTTGCTAAACTGTTCTTATCATAGAGTCGATAACCATTTTCCGTTAAGTAAATTGGCTTTAATAAATTTATTTTATCATAGTATTGTAAGGTTCTTTTTGTTATGCCTGTAATTTGCACAATATCTTTAACCGTTAAAAATTGTTTCTTCATCCCAAAATTCCTTTATTTCATCTAGTATTTGATTGGCAGGAGTTATTGTGGCTTCAAAGATATTTTTACCTGTTTTTTCTAAATAGTATTTAATTAAATAGTATCCACAGGCATAACCAGCAGCATAAGGCATATCGACTGGTATATAGTTTTGAAGTTTTGCTAATTCATCACCATAAAGATACGGTGCAATTTTATCAAATCCTGTTAATTGTAATTGATCCTTGAGCACGGGTTTGATACGTCTATTAAGCATTTCCATAGTTGTTTTCGATACCCAAGGTCCGAGTAGATCTTCCCCAAAAATAGAAGTAGCAAAATTTTCTGCTAAACCTTCACTAACAATTAATTCACCTAAAGTAACAGTATGGTCCCACTGAATAAATTGATATCGAACATTATGATTACATTCATGTGCTAAAGCAGCTTTCATTCGAGGGATTGTGTATTCATTTGGCAAAAATGTACACAAAATATAACCAGGAATACCTCCATCACCACTATACCCTTCATTTAACATTAATGAAGGACTATTGGGATTCCCTAATAGAATCGTGAATACGTAATCAGATACACGAAGGTTCACATCATACTCTCTAAATAAATGAAGGCTTTTCCTAACAGCTTCTTTACACTCAGACCAAAAAGAATCTGACGAAATCAATTCTAGTTCTGGTGTAATCTCATTTGTAATCTGATTAGGAGAAATGCTCATTATATTATTCAATGTAATAACATCAAAACCATTTGGCTCCTCAGCTTTAAAAGGAACATATTGAATTTCCCATTTCCCCATAAACGGAGCCAACATTTCTTTCCTGTATAACTCAACCTTTTCCTCTTTTGGAGCTTGTAAAATTTTTCGGTATATTCTATCTGACCGTAATGATTTTATATTCATTTCTTTCACTCCTTATTTAATATAGTTAAAATTATGCACTATGACGTTGCGTTATAGTCAAGTGCGTTAACTAAAAATATAGCAAGAGAATGGGATTAGGTGTTTTTTTAATATTAATAGGACACTTTCATTTTTAATTACCTTGGCTTAGTTTGGATGTTAAACATATTTAAAAATATCTCCAAGCCGACTTTTAAACAACCTTATTGGGGTCCCATCACATGCCTATCAAGAATTGATTTTATGAAGATAAAAGAAAAGATTTTAGGTTCTGGTGCAAACCTTCAAAATATCTGCAGTACCTCCCCATACTTGGACATACTGATACTAGTACTCTAAAAAAAGACATGTTAAGTGTGGAAAAGCAAAATCTATTCAAGTGGAAACATTATCAACCTGATATTATTTTATTAACCATAAAATGGTGCCTAAGTACAGCCTCAGTTTTCGGGATTTAATCGAATGGTAGAAATTCATTTTGTTCATAAGCCTTATTTCATTAAATGGGTCCTTTAGTGGAGAAACTTTATTGCTACCCAGCAGTTCCTTAATTCGCCTTACAGTGCAGATCTTCTTTTCACTATAAAAACATCCTTTTAGATAAACTGATTCAAAGGGGCAAAACGTCGCGACTTTATTTCAAATTTAGATAAAACCTAATAATAAACCCTCCCTTGTACTAATGCTCATGGATAGATAAGCCGATACGACCGAAGTAATAATAAATAGCATCCAAAGGGGATTGTCTTGTATATGTTCAAAGCTTTCATGGATCAGATCTTATCCGAGAATGCAAAGTATACCTATAGTTTGTACAAAGAAAAGAATACGGATATTTTGTAGATTCCATAGTACAAGTCTTTCAATTACTGCTAGGTTAAGGGGAACCATCGATTTCTAAGCTCGCTGGAGATATGCCGGGATCCAATTTAATTTTAATTAAAGAAAAACCCGTGAATTATTCACGGGTTTTTCTTTAATAACTAATTGCTATTGTTCCTTCACCTGCATGAACTGCAAATGAAATTGGTAATGGATATAATTTGAAATCCATTTCAGGGAATGCTTGTCTAATATCTGCAATCCATTCTTCAGCTCCAGCTTTATCGTTAGCATGGAACATGTGAAGTACTTTTGGTAATTCTTTTTCAAGTTCATTTTTAATATATTCTCGACATTTTTGGATTTTACGAACTTTCTTTTCAAGTAAAAGCTCTCCACCTTTTACTTCTAATATTAAGTTAACACTTAATAAACTTCCAAGTAAAAATTGCATGCCCTTTACACGGCCACTTGCATATAGACCTTTTAAACTCTTTGGGAATACATGAAAAGGTCTTCTTTTTTCATCTACTAATGTTTTGTGTATATCTTGTAAAGTCATACCATCATTGTATAACGATTTCGCTTTTCTAATTAGTTCATCCATTGGATAACTTGTTGTTTCACTGTCTAATACCGTTAATGGAAAACCTGCCATTTCTGCAGCTAACTTCATATTTTGATAGGTTCCACTTACTTTTCCGCTAATAGCAACTGCAAATCCTTCTTCATATTCTTCTTTGCATTTCGTAAATAACTCTACCATTTCCCCAATATTAGGTTGTGAAGTAGTGACTGTTTTACCTTCGTTTAACGCATTATAAACCCTTTCACGTACACCTTCTTCACAATCTTTGTACGAAATTCCATCAATAATAACTTCGATTGGGATAACAAAGTTATCTCCTTCTGTTTTAAAATTCGCAGTTGTACTATCAGTAATCCAAGCAACACGCTTCATGTTGTTCCTCCCTTAATTCAATTCCTCTTTTCTAATTTTTCTATATATTTATGTTATGAAAAGAGAATATCCCTGTAATAGTAACAGGACTTTATTGTTTTGGCTATAGTAGATGTATATTAAATGTGACTATTTCTTGTCTATTTCACAAATAAAAAAGAAAATCAAGGAATTTGCTCGATTTTCTTGTTATCATATACTATTTAAAAGTTTCATTATCTAAAATTACAACATAATCATTCGTTAATCGGCCAGCTTCTTTTGTATAACTAACAAGCCTTTGTATATTATCACAGCAAATTTTTGCTCCCCATACGAGTAACGGTACGCCAATAAAATCGATATGGAACCTTCTAGAAAACAGACCACCAAAAGTCATTGGTAAAGGTACGGTTGGTGATGTATTAGAAAAAATAATTTTTTCATGACTTTGATAATGTTTTTGCAAGATTTCTCCTAAATGCTTCATCGCAGGTACAACAACTTTTGATGCGCCACATCCAATCGTATATACAGGATGACCATGTTCATCTATGCCATGAAAAATAATTTTCCCCATATCTTCTGTTTTCAATTTATTAAAGTAATCTACATTCAAAATTTCTTCTTTCGTTAACTTGCGATCCGTTGGTAATTTATTTAAATGATACGCTGCAGCTAGTGAGGTAGTATGTGTTCCACCAAAATCTGTGTAAATGTATATCATATTATCATCCCTTGTTGTAAAAGTTCAATGTTAATTAGTATTACCGTTCTTAGCAATGTTAAACAAGGGATGAATGTATTTACGCTTTTTGTGTTAATTCATTATATTTTTTCCAAATATAATAACGTCTACTAATCACAGTGCCTAATGTAATACATAAAAAGGCATTTGTTACAACCATTAATGTCTGGTGCGTACTACCCGAAAACATACTTTGTTTAATCATAATTTTTGCTCCTAAAATAACAAGAAGGATTATTGTACTTATCCAATTTCCTTTTCGTAGTACATGACCTGTTTCACTATCTAATCGAAATGTTAAAGCTCTTCCCCGTATAATCCCAAGACATAAGCCAATTCCAAGCATTACAACAAACAGTAGTCCTTGCAGCAAAGTTATTTGTCCCATATGAATAATGGATTGAACTGTTACAAAACACAACAAAGCCGGAATGAGCCAAATACGGTTTATTTTCACTTTTCGTTCTTTACTTTGCATCAAAACAATAATAAGAATAACAAGTAAAATATCCATTTAGAATCCTCCTATAAACTTGTTTATCTTTAAAGATTATATTCTCCTCTTTTCATTCCATACTTGAAATACCATAGCTACTTTCAAGTGTAAGATGGAAAATGTGATTTCTCATCAGCCTTAAGCATTATTTATAAAAATAAAAAGACGTACTTTTTACTCGTACGCCTTTAATAACTCTTTTAAACTCCTATTTATCAACTAATTCCACACCTTTAGAATTAGCTTTACCCAACACTCGAATGTTAAATTTATTAATAGCTTTTAAAAAGATAATATAAATACAATATCCAACAATAGAACCTATAACATTACAGATCACATCATCAATATCAGTAATACGTCCCACTCCACTAAATAAAGACTCAATTAATTGTAGCAATTCAATACTAGCTGATATAGAAAATCCTAATAAAATTGTATTTTTGAATTTCTTATATTTATCCCATAGGATTGGTGCTAAAAATCCTAAAGGCATTAATAATAAAATATTCCCGCCTACATTTCTTACAATTAGACCAATCATAAATAGGGTATCTCCATCATAAGCACTACCAATTTGATTGATGTCTTTAATAATTGATGCAAATGGTATTATATTGACCGAGCGATTCAGATTTCCAATATTAAAAGGAAAACCGATTGGTAAAGGGAATAAAGTTACTGCAACAACCATACAAATGTAGATCACAAATAAAAAACTTATTATTTCTTTCCACCAAATTACATGTTTTGTATTTTTGGTACCAATTAATATTCCACGTACAATTAAATAACAAATAACTCCTAAAATAATAAACACACTACCGTTAATCATATACAAATTGTTAACACATCCTTTCATATGAATTAATAATAAAAATTTACAACTATATAGTAATGTTTTCTAATTTAAAAATCCATATAATTATATATAATTGTACAGAATTACAAAAACCCCTTATTTAATAAATAAAGGGTTCCTCGTTAACTAAAATATTTTTCAAAACAGAAACAATCATGAACCCGTTTAAATTATTTTCGTATCTCTTCTTTTAAATCCATATAATTAAAAAGCTCTTTCTATTTCTGTCATTAATTTTTCAGGTCCTGCCCCTTTATTCGACGTAATAACTAAAGTTATTCCTAATTCTGGATATATAGCCGAGCGAAAACTGACGCCTGGATCATATCCCATTACATGATATTTGAATACCTTGTTTTCTCGTGTTTCAATCCATATTCCATAGCCGTAGGACTGTTTATCATTTACTTGAATGTGAGGAGTTAAAAGTAATTTTGTATATTCCTTTCCTAAAATTTCATTATTAAATAGGGCCGCCCAAAATTTCAGCATGTCTGGTGCAGTAACATATGCACCTCCATCAGCTCCTCCTTTTATCGGTATAGAGTAGGCGTTTGTTCTCCAATTTTGGTTGGTTTCGTCCTTTATATATCCTAGAGCTGTATGTCTTGGTAATCTATCTAACGAAAAATAGCCAGAATCATTCATGCCAATCGGATTAAAAATGTTCTTTTCTATATACTCCGTAAATTTAAGTCCCGTCTGTTCTTCTATTATTAATCCAAGTATGATAAAACCTGCATTGTTGTAGTGAAACTTAGTTCCAGGTGCAAACATCATATTACTTTTTTGGAATAATGGTAAAAAGTCTTTTAAACTCTTTAATAGATACATAGGTGTTTGTTTCCAAAGATCTTCGAAGTTATCCATAATACTTTCATCAAAATAATCTGGTATACCAGCGCTATGCGTTAGTAGTTGATGTATTGTAATATCTTCATCGAAGTTTGAAAATTTTATCTCTAGACAATCTTTTAATTTTGTATGAAAAGAAATAAAACCTTTTTCAACAAGTTGACAGATGCCAATTGCAGTGAAAATTTTACATCCTGAGGCAATGCCAAATCTTGTTTGTATCGTATTGTTTATACATTCACTTTGGTTTGCGTAACCCAAAGCTTTTTCATAGACTAAGTCTTTTTCTTTTTTTACTAAAACTACTCCAGAGAAATCTATTTTCTTTTTTATTTCTTTTACAATTTTATCAATTTCATCTTTTGTTTTTATCACGACAACCACCCTTATCTTTCGGTATTGTTCTTTCCCCTTATTGATTTTTCCATATAAAGGGGAAAGAACCCTTTTATTAAATACGATAAATTGTTAATGAGAACACAAAGTTCATTTCGAATTTATCCCGCTATTTGTGGACAGTAAGACCCCCATCTCAAAATTCAGCGAAAGCAAAGAAGTTAAGTGGGGACCCTGCTGCCCGTAAAAGCTCGATTGGTGAGGGCTGATAATCAGTGGGGGGATGCTCCCTGATTAAAGTTTCACTTTATTGATTCAGTAGAATACAACTTAGATTGTGATGGGAATAAAGTAAACACACACAAGACGATAGTAATAAATAACATGATCAATGAACCTACAATAACTACAAGTTGTATAGAAATGAACTGAGTCGCAACACCAGATAATATTGTAACAAAGATTGTTACTATCGCAATAACAAGTCCATATATACTCCCGATCCGTCCCATCATATGAACAGGGATATTATTTTGGTAAAATGTATAAAATCCTGTATTTGCATATGCCATTGAAAAAGATAAAATAAAGAATCCAATAGCAGCTATTAAAAATACATTTGAAAAAGCATAAATTAAATAACCAATTGCAATAAATAATGATCCTATTCCAATTAGAAGTGAAGGTGCTAATTTCTTTGACAAAATTGTATTTGTTATGGCACCTAAAATAAATCCTGCACCAGCTATACTAACTAGAAAACCATATTCACTATCTGTTAGTAGTAATACCTCTTTCGCAAACGATAGTTCAAGTGAATCAGTAGCGGTTGCTAATACGAACATACTTTGAAATAAGAAGTACACGCATACGACATACACATGTTTTCTACTAAAATTTATAACAGTGTTCCAATCTTTTTTTAATACTGTAAGAGATAATGTATTACTTGTTGTATCCGAAGCTTCTTTCTTATCAAGATTAGGTAAAAGTAATGTAATGAATCCTGATAAGAGAAATGCTATAGCATTTATATATATAGCAATCTCTGGTGTACTCGCAATTAATAAAACCCCTGCTATCGCTGGACCAATTAAAAATGCACCAGATCCTATTAAACTACGTAATGAGTTGAAACGTTGTCTTTGTTCTACTGGAATTAATTTCGTCATATACGTCATAGCAGTTGGCTCATAAATTGCACTGGCCATACTTATAAAGAATACAAATACATAAACAATCCAAAGTGACGGAAGTAAAGGTAAAATAGCGATAAATAACGCACGATATATATCGAGGTGAATCATTAACTTCCGTTTATTTAAACGATCAATCATACTCCCAGACCAAGCGTTTGTAAATAAAGTGGCTAATGGTTTTATTACATATAAAGCAGCAACAGCTAAGGCTGAGCCACCCATATTATAGACAAGTACATTCAGTGCTATTAAGTAAATCCATGCCCCTAAATTCGCAATACCAACACCGGACAGTAGTAATAAAGGATATTTCCAATCTTTAAGAAAGTTTTTCATTTTTGGCCCCCGCTTTCAAAATTGTTTTAAAACAATAAAAAAATCCCACCCCCAAGACTTTTAATCTTAGGGACGAGATTTATCATCGCGGTGCCACCCTAGTTTGTTAATATGTCACCATATTAACCTTATCAGGTACTGCATTCTAACTCATGCTTATACCATAGCTCTATAACGGGAGCTCCCGTCACACCATCCCCTAATAATAGGTTCCGATGCGCTGCTCAGAGGCTTGGTTCAATAAAGAATTTTTACTCCTTTTCAGCTAAATGGAGCTCTCTGTAAAAAATTCATTTTATTTACTCTTCTCTTCACTGCATTTGATTTTTTCCATATTATCACAATTATTTTTAACTGTAAATAAAAAATAATCAGATATTTAATAACGTGTCTCTATTAATTCATTTATTTATTGTTTTTTCTGAAAATTACGGTGCGTGAAATTACTTACAGCTCTAAAGAAAGAGCCATTTGCATCTAGCTCCTTCCAAATACCTGAATTAATTCGTATTCGCCTCTGTTAACGGTTGTAACGGCGGTTCTAATTCTAGTTCTAGTGTATCTCCTTCATGTAAATCTTGTCCTTTTTCAATACTTTGGCTCGTTACATAACCTGTACCAGAAGTTTTCAAATCTAATTTCAAAAGCTTAGAGAAATACATAACATCACGCATGGACCAACCTTTTACATTTAGCATTTGTGCGTTATTCCCTAATAAAAATATACGATCACCTTCACTCATGACCTCGCCAGACTGTGGATATTGTTTTATTATTTTTCCTTCTCCTAAAATTATTGGCTGTAGCTTCTCTTTTTCTACACTTTTCTCTGCTGTACCCATCGATTGATTTACATAATTTTGTACTTTTAATTGAGATTGTTTCGCTGCATCAGCTATTTGTTTTTCGGTATACGGTTTCACCTTTAAATATTCAAGGCTGTTTTTTATAACAGGTTTAAATATTTCAGCAAGAGGCTGAGCTCCATACTCATCTCCTTTTAACTTTGGCTGCTTAATAGCTAAGTATACGATTAACTCCGGATCATCAATTGGAGCCATTCCTAAAAAGGAGAAAATGTAATTCTCTTTCCCTTCCATATATCGGCCGTTTTCAGGATTCGGGATTTGTGCTGTTCCTGTCTTACCTCCAATTGAATAACCATCCACTTTATACATTGTACCAGTTCCTTTTGAAGATGTTATAACACGCTCCATTAAGCTTCTAACCTTGTCCGCTGTTTCTTTTTTTATCGGATTCCCAATTTCTTTCGGTTGATTTTCCATAATAACTTCTTTATTTGTTGGATTTACAACTTTATCAACGATATATGGTTGCATCATTTTCCCGTCATTTGCTATAGCAGTAGCCGCTTGGATTAATTGAATCGGAGTTACTGTAGAACCTTGACCGAAAGAAGTTGTAACCTGTTGAATTTGCGTATTTAATAATAAAGTATTTTTACTTTCTCCAGGTAAATCTATTCCTGTTTTTTGATTGAATCCAAATTTATTCATATATTGCTTAAATTTATTTGGTTTCAGTAACTGATCTTCTAAAATAGAAAAAGCTACGTTTGATGATCTTTCAAAACCTTCATCAAATGTAATTGATCCCCATCCAAATCCACCATTATGATCTTTTATATCAGAGGAACCAACGGAATATTTTCCAGATTGAAAATATTCTTTTCCGTTATATACACCTTCATTAATGGCAGCTGCTAACGTAAAAACTTTCATAGTTGAACCTGGTTCATATGCATTTGCAATCGGATCATTTAAAAAGTATTCGATATCACCTACATTAGGATTGTAACTAGGTTTACTAGCCATCGCTAAAACCTTTCCTGTTTTTGGATCAGCAATAATGCCAATTAACATAGAAGGATCATAATGCTCTTGTGCTTTGTTCATCGCTTCTTCTAAAAAGCTATTAATTTGTTTATCAAGCGTTAAATACACATTATTCCCATTTTTAGCAGGTTCTACTTTACCTATATCATTTGTAAGCGGAATCCCCCTTCGTGTACCCACATATTCTATATTCCCGTTTGTCGAGCGCAAATATTTATCCAAACTCTTTTCAAGCCCAAACTTCCCTTCCGTATTCCCTTTATCATCTGGTCTAGCAAAACCCAGTATATAGGATGCAAAGTCTTCATTCGGATACACTCTTGCTTTTTCCGACATAAAAGATACACCTGGTATTTTTAAATCATTAATTTTTTCCTTCTTTTCCCTAGATAAGTTCCGACCAATTTTCCCAATTTCAACTTGCGTACGCCCTTCATGAAAGTTTTTTAATACTTCTTCTTTATCAATTTCAAGCGCATCGGCTAATTGTTGTGCGGTTTCATCTTTATTTTTCACTTTATCTTTTCCTTTTAAATTAACAACAACTCGATATGTTGTAGAATCTTGTACTAACACCTTTCCGGTTTGGTCATAGATAGTACCACGATTCGCTTCTAAAATACCTTTTTTATTATGTTGTTCATCCGCTAGATCCTTTACATTTACATTATGCACGACTCCTACTGCCTGAATATAGACTATACGCAAAATCATAATAAGAAACAAAACAATAAAAGCAATCATCATATATCGAGCGCCTTTATTCGTTTGAAGTTTTTGCATACTTATCTCCTCTCTTTTGGAATGGATTCGTACGAAGATGCGTTTTATAATTTGTAGTTTTTGTTTACGATACTATATGTTTCGAAGTTTTCTTTTTAATTCCTTTAAAACAATACGAAACTAACTATTGTTATTTTTTGTTTTTGTTTTATTTCATTAAAATACGGTGCGTGAAATTTCTGAATATTAACTTCACCAAAACTTGATTGCATAGCACTCTAAACTCTTTTCTTATTTACTATAAAAAGTTCCCCTCTGGATTTCCAAAGGGGAACTTTTTATAAGAAAATTATGCGATATGGTTATATTTTGCTAAGAAAGGAATTCGTCTCGCTACTAATGCATACATTTTGAATACGAATTTCGCTATTGGTTCAAACATACGTGTACTTTGCATTACTAAACCGCTCGTAACAAGTGTTATGAAAGCTGCACCAAGTATATCTAAAGGATAATGAACACCTACATACATACGTGATATACCGACTAACACTGCCCATAATAGCGCGATATATTTCAGTTTTTCTCCTCTAAGAATAAATACGAAGGCGATTGAAAATACAAGTACAGAATGATCACTAACAAATGATGAATCTGCTGCATGTGGTACTAATTGATGTACATCATGTGATACGAACGGACGCGGATGGTAATATACCGCATGTATAAGAACATTTACTACTAATGCAATAATAACCGAAAGCGTCGTATATAAAACTGTATATTGTTTTCTAATTGCATTCTCTTTCTTTCCATTATTAAACCATAAGATAAGCATAAATAAAATGGCTACGTATGCAGCGCTATTTGTAATTGCAACCATTATCGTATCTAATAGTTTGGATGAATCAGCAAAATTATTAAACCACTGAAATACTGTGTAATTCATAATACTCTCTCCCTACTTACAAGTGTTCTTGATTTACACAGTATACAATACCATTATGAAAATGGGCTTAAACTTTTCTCATCTAATTCTCATTTTACTATTACTCATGTGACAATTATAAAACAAATTTTATACGCTATTTATGTATAAAGTTCGTAAACCTTTATAATAAGGCGATTCGTATTTTTTTCATGTTTGGAATACATAACATGTTCATTTAAATATACTAATTGCAAAATCATATTTTTTAATTCATTTGAAGTACAATATTTCCAAATTGTTCTCCATGTTCCATACGGCTTAGTGCTCGAATTGCTTCTTCTAACGAGTAAACTTTATCAATAATTGGTTTAATTTGATGTTTTTCTATAAACTTTATCATCTCATTAAATTCCTCACGGCTACCCATGGATGTTCCCATAATATCAATTTGATTGTAAAATAGCGCGCGTAATGGTAATTCAATTTTATCTCCTGAGCTTGCACCAAAATTCACGATTCTTCCGTTTGGTTTTAATACATCAAAATATTTCAAAAAAGTTGCTGGACCTATACTATCTATTATTAAATCTACTTTTTCACCTTGTAAGCTCTCTTCCCAATTTCCGGCACTATGAAAAGAAATATCTGCACCATATTTTGCAGCAAGTTCCATTTTATTCTCTACCCTTGAAGTAACACTCACTTTTGCGCCAATTGCTTTCGCGAATAACATGGCAAATGTAGCAACACCACCGCCTATTCCCGGAATTAAAACGTGTTCGCCGCGCTTCAATCTACCTTTAGTAAAAAGCGCTCTATATGCAGTTAATGCGGATAAAGATAAAACACCTGATTCTTCCCAAGTAAGATATGACGGCTTTTCTACAACATTTTCAACTGGTACAATTACATATTCAGCAAACGTTCCATCTTTCGGCCCACCTAGCACTTCCGGTAACTCCGGTACTTCAGTAGCATGTTCCCATCCAATACTAGGATTAATAATAACTTCTGTATGTAATATGTTATCAGAAACACCGTTTCCAATTTCCGTAACAATACCTGCACCATCTGATCCTAAGATTAAAGGTAATTGCATTTCTTTTCTATTATTCATAATAAATAAATCCCGATGATTTAAGCCTGCTGATTTTAATTTCACTTTAACTTCCCCATCATTAAGTGCTCTCTCAGGTGATATTTTATATTCTACACCGTCAAACCCAGTTTTATATTGATGTACGATAGCTTTCATTATTATTCCCCCTTAATAATTTTAATGTACTAGAAATTTCGAAATAAACAAAATGATTTGATCGTAAAAAAAGAAGGAATGCAAGAAGCACCCCTTCTTTGAAGGCTTATTTTATTATACATGGTAATGTAATCGTAACGATTGTTCCTTCATTTTCTTTACTCTCTATTTTAATAGCTCCGTTATATTTTTCTACAAGTCGTTTTGCAATAGACAAACCTAGTCCGTTTCCACCTTGTTTTCGACTTCTCGCTTTGTCAACTCGGTAAAACCGATTAAGAACAAATGGTAAATCGGATTCAGGTATTCCCGCTCCATGATCTATTACACGAATTGTAACTTTCCCTGATTGTAAACTGGATTCTATGCAAATATATTTATTAACCTCTTTTGTATGCTTAACTGCATTATCCATTATGATAATAATAATTTGTTCTAAGTAAGATGATGGCATTGACACATAAGCCTCGTCATCCCCGAATTTCATATCAAATTGAAAATCACTTTGGAGTACTACAAAGTTTTGTGTAACATGTTTTAATACGCTATTTACATGAACTGGCTCAGCTGCTATTGGATGCAATTGTTCAGATTCAGCTCTTGATAGTTCTAGCAATTCTGAAACTAATTTATTTAAACGATCTACTTCCTTTAAACTAGATTGAAGAGATTTATCTAATACTGCTGGATCATTTTTCCCCCATCGGTTTAACATCGCTAAGTGACCATGAATAATTGTTAACGGTGTTCTTAGTTCATGAGATGCGTCTTCGACAAACTGTTTCTGTTGTGTAAAAGAAGTTTCTACTTCATCCATCATCTCGTTAAAGAGAAATGATAATTTTGCAAGCTCATCATTATTTTCTCGTACTGGAACCCTTTCATTTAGTCCATTCTTTTTAATACGTTTCATCGTATCTGTTATATTTTGAACACTTGATAATAGTTTCTTCGTTATAAGAATCCCACCTAAAAAACTAAATATCAATCCAAATATTCCAGCAATAAGCATTACCACTAAAATAACTTTTAATAAATAATCAAATGTCTCTAGGTTTTTCGCAAGTTCAATAGTGCCAGTAAACTCTTTCGTTTTAATTGGTATGCGCTTAACTAATATTCGATCTTCTAAATGCCTTTTTATAAATGACTCATCTTTTATAACCTGTTTCGGCTTTATCCACGTTTCATTAAAATCTCGTGAAACAGTAATAATCGGCCCCCCATCCATGTCAATAATACGAATCATTTGATGCTTATCAATCATATTGTTTAGAAAATCTTTACTGTTTTCAAATGTTTTACTCGAAAGGGTATCATTTTTATCTTGGAAATATGCCGCTATTTCCGTCACTTGCCTATTTATTTGTTTCTGTTCATAATCTATAGTCCACTTATTGATTACAATAAACTGCAAAGCACTATATAAGATGAACAAAATAAATACTAGTGTAGTGGACCAAAGTGTTAGTTTCCACTTTATAGGTAGATTTCGAATTCGAAACATAATATTTTTTATCATTTCATTATATATCCCGCACCACGGACTGTTTGGATATACTCCTCCTTATCTACACTATGTAACTTGTTTCGCAAATAACGAACATATACATCAACGATATTTGTCTCAACAATTGCATCATATCCCCATACTTGGTCCAGTAAAACATCACGAGTAAGTACGCGATTAATATTTTTCATAAACATAAGCAATAACTCGAATTCTTTATTTGTAAGTTCAATTTCTTCATTTCCTTTAGTTATAGTTCGAGATTCAATCTGAAGCTGCAAATCTTTGAATGTAAGAAATGAAACCTGCTTGTTTTCAATATGTTCTTCTCTTCTAAATATCACTCTCATACGTGCTAACAGTTCTTCAATTGCAAATGGTTTCGGAAGATAATCATCCGCTCCACTATCTAAACCTGTCACACGGTCCATAATACTATCACGAGCAGTCAGCATAATAATAGGTGTATTTTTAGTCGCTCTTAGTCGACGACATACCTCTAGTCCATTTAATCCAGGCAGCATTAAATCAAGCAAAATGAGATCGTAATTCTTTTCAAGTGCTGCGCTTAACCCTTTTCTTCCATCTAGTTGTATATCTACTTTATACCCTTCATATTTTAGTTCTAATTCTAGAAAATCTGCTAAACTTTCCTCATCCTCAATAATTAAAATGTGTTGCAACGGTAGTTCCTCCTAGACAATTAAATGAATAAATAATCCTATTCCAAATATAATTACAATGATTTGATGCACTTTTCTATACATCATAAATTTTTCTTTCTTATTTATTTTCTGTAAATAAAACCCAACAACCCCTAGTGCGATTAAGGCTAATAGAGAAAATATGCCACTGTATATGAGTAAAATATGAGGACTCCCTTTTATAAAAAAGTAAACACCATGAGTAATTGCAACAGCTATTATAGCGTATCCAATTAATACATGAAACTTTTTTGCAAATAGATACACTTCTTTAACTTTTTTAAATCCTTGTATATTTTTCTTCTTTAAAAACACCCATATATGGCGTAAAAACCATAATGAAGCAGCGATAATAGCCCCATATTCACCAAAAGAGCCTAATTTTTTATTTAACCATTTTACATTCAAAACATTGCCGTATATAACATTAATAAATAGCATCAATACACTACAAACAATAATAGTAATGCCCATAATTTTAACACACACACGAAAATATTTATTTCTTAATATCTTCTCCATTTTATTTAATCTCCTTACTCACAAAAGCTTTGTAACAAGCAGTCTATCAAATAAAAAAGAAAAGAACATGAGAGAAAGATTAAAATAAAATGAGAATTTCAATATCACTGACAATTATTATTGATTTTTTTCAGCTAACTTTATTATGTTTTGAATAAACGGTGCTTTTGCCTTTGTATATGAAACACGATCAAAAGCATATGTAATAGCAAGCATCTCTTTTAATTCTCTATATTCTTTACGTGCCCATTCATGGCTTATTAGAAAGTCACGAAATAAAATATTGTTCCTCCATTCGTCACTATTATAAATATAAACATGCAAATGATGAGTACCTGCTCTCCATTTTCCCTTTCTAAAAAAACGCCAATTGGTTGCATCTTTTGGAACATACTCATATCCAATTTCCGATAGAACTTCAATCCACTTTTCAGTTATTTGCAATTCTGTTACGCCAATCATCATATCAATAAGAGGTTTAGCTCCTAATCCTTCTACTGCTGTGCTCCCTATATGTTCAACAGCGATTATTTCTTGTCCTAACAAGGAACAGAATTTCTCTTTTTCTTTTATATACTCTTCAACCCAGTCTTTTTGATACGGTTTAATAACAATTTGTTGATCCATTGTATCCACCTCTTTATAAGTATTTATCATTATATTTATAAAATTTCATATTATTAGCATAGGATTTCCATAAAATATGTCGAATAGTGGAATGTACAACTTAATTATATTAAATGTGAGGTAAGCTATGAAAGATAATTCCGTCGAAATTCAGTTAAATAGTGTAACATTCCAATTAAAAGAATATCATAATTTTGATTGGCTTATTAAATTAGGTACCGTATTTGCAGTTTTTGACCAGCAAGACTCAGGTAATATAAGTTTTGGTGTAGAAAAAGATGGTCACAAGAAATTTATCAAATACGCAGGAGCACAAACAATTGCATATGAAGGAACAACGGGTGATGCTATTAAAAGGCTAAAAAATTCAGTTACTATTTATGAAGATTTAAAGCATGAATCGCTCATAAAATTAATTGATCATTTTCCAGTTCAATCTGGATATGTATTAATTTTCGATTGGTTTGATGGTGAATGTCTTCATTCGCATTGGCGCTTCCCACCTCCTGAGAAATATGAAAATCCAAACTCTCCATTTTATAAATTTAGACATTTATCTACTATAGAACGAGTTCATTCCTTACATTCCATTTTTTCTTTCCATACTTATGTAGAAAAGAAAAATTATGTAGCGATAGATTTTTATGACGGTAGTATTTTATATAATTTTAATACAAACGAAACAAAAATTTGTGATATAGATTTATACAGTAAGAAACCTTACATAAATAAAATGGGCCGGCTATGGGGTTCCTCCCGTTTTATGTCACCAGAGGAATTTGAACTAAACGCAATAATTGATGAAAGAACAAATGTATTTAATATGGGAGCAATGGCTTTCTCACTTTTAGGCGATGAAAAAGATCGTTCTTTTATAAAATGGGAAGCAAGTAAGGAATTATATGCGGTAGCGTATCGTGCTGTAAATGACAATCGAGCAGAACGGTATGCATCAGTTACAGAATTCTACGAAGCGTGGTTAAAAGCGTCTAATGCAGAAAAGATATAACCCTAAATTATTAAAAGAAATATAGAGTTTATACTATTATCATGTATATCAAGAATGATTTTATGAGCATTTCATATTAGTGTGTTCTAATTGATTATGGCTATTATTAAGGAAGACATATCAGCGATAATTTATGTCTATTTTGTATGAGTGTTAGCAAGTTCGTTTGCAAACTTGCTAACACTTTTTTGTTTAAATATTTCACAACCAAAAGGTGCATACATATGATGATCAACATATAAACCGACTTTCTTAGCACCTAATTTACATAATTCATCGATAAAAGCCTGTGTACCTGCTCGCATATCATCCATTGTTTTCACTTCTACATCAGCCACCCAAACTGTTGCACTCTTGTCACCACAGTTCCAGAAATCACGGGCTTCTACGCGTGCATCATTTTCAGAAACGACAGAATGCATAGTTACCAAAAGAAATCACATGCTGCTTCATAGCTTGTACATAATCTTTATACGATACCTCTGCACCACTTGTATGTAAAACTGATATATCATTAATTAATAGATGATAATGCATTACACCTTTTATTTCTACATCTTTTTCAAGCTCTTTTATGCTACCCGTAACACGTATAACGTGTTTTGTAGTTTCCATACTTCCATCACTTTTCTAATTAACGACCTGTCCACATATCTTGCACAATTCCATTTTTAAATAATTCATATGGGAAATAACAATATCCTTTATCTCCCCAGTCTTCTCCCCAACTGTTGCGAATAATAACCGTTTGCTTATCATCGTCATATCCAACAGCACAAACAGCATGTCCCGCTGGTTGACCATCTTCAACAATTACATCATCTGTTCCTGATACTGGAACTATACCAGTCTTTTTCACTTCTTCTGACATAAAAGATTTTGGTACAGCAAATCCAAGTACAGCAACTAATCCATGAGCAAGTGCAGCCTTTAATCCCGATAAATCTTGAATACGATGGTAGGTTCCAATTTTATAAAGTGCAGCATCTGATTCAGCCTTTGGTGATGGCTTATCTCTAAAATTCTCGGTATAAGGAAAATCCTCTTCAGGGCATACCCCAATATTTTTAAGAACCCCCATACCATCACGAACATTCGCTCCACTATCTTCCTGAATATGTCCTTCTATTTCTCGTTCATGATAATATAAAAACAAACGAGATAAGCAAGTAAATGGACGACCTGATTGTAATAATAGATATTCTCGTAACCCTGAAACAATTGCATTTGCCGTACAAGAACCTATATTCCATTGATTTACTATACCTGACATTTTAGGACGAAGATCGACTTGCGTTGGCAAATCCGCCTCATTACTAAACAAGTAACTCCGAAACATTTTGTCTCTTAAATCAACAGGGTCTTTTCTTACATTAAGGTACTTTACAATATCTTTGTTACTGGTAAAACTGAAATTTGATTCATTTGAACTCATTGTAAAAATCCATCCTTTCTTAATATCTAGATAATTCATTTCTTCTCTATACTTAACTTAAAAATTAAAAATATACCTATTTAATTTTTATTTCATTTGCATTCAATACATCCGCATGTTTAATTATTTATCTTTTTACTTATCAATTTCTATTTTCAATTTATCTCACAACTACTTGAACTCTATATCTTTTTTTCTTTCTTGTTTGATTCAATTGCTTTTTCCACTCACGTAATTAGTCTTGTAGTGCCCTCATATTTTCCTATCTCCCCCTTCCAAAATAAAAAGGACACCAATTCATTAAAACAACTTGAATTGCTGCTTTAATGAATTGGTGTCCTCTAGTTTTCTAGCCGGACTATATTTATTTCATTATACTTGTCTGTATAAAAAGATTCCTCCAAGCTTTATCTATTCTGTCTTTCTCATATTTTTGTATAACCTTTGTCCGACGAGCAATTGCTTTTTTTAGTTTCTTTTTCTTTAAATTATCCAATCCTCTCACTCCTTCTTATAAAACAGTTTTTTCCATTTTAGGCGTTTTTATTAATTTAATACCTTCTTACATTCAAAAAGCGGCTCAAATGTGAATTGTACCTATATAATTTCAAAAGGATTATTTTATTAGATTTTCAATCAAACTTCATTTCAAAATTCTCAGTTTCAGATGAACCACTAGACGCATACACCATATACTAATTTAAATGCTTCCTAGGAAAGAAGGTGAAAGCTATGCCATCTATTGTCGGAAATATGGTTGTGCAAAATAGTAACGGTTCTTTCAACTTAGGTGATTTTTATAACGTTTCTCCAAAAGAAAATACAAAAGCTTATAATGGTTCAGGTTCATCTAACGTTGCTTTTGTTCTCAATACATTTAACGGTGTTAGTGCAACAAACACATTTGATTCTGATGTTGCAGACCAAAACCAAGTTGGAACAGTCTAAATTTATTCATTTCCCTCTAACTCCTGAATAAAACCCAATATTCCGTTAATAATGTATATACAGTTTCTGATTTCCCTTCATACCCGAAGGCTGAGTAGCTAGTTTTTACTAGCTGCTCTTTTTATGTTTCACACGAATAAAATTCTATATTTCACCGATACTATATAGGACTGTAAAAAGTCAGCTTTAAATTCTTCCCACTCTAGCTCTCTTGGTCGAGGGTTGAGCAGTTAGCTCTTGCTAGCTGCTCTTTTATTTGGTTACTGCTTCTGTTTCTTAAAGAGATTCTTTAACTATATTTCACTAATAAGGACAAATTCTTTAATCCGTCTCGAATAAAATAAATAATTTGGCATATAATATCTATGCATCTAGATTATTACCTCTGTATGGAGCAGTTAGGCTGGGCTAACCGCTCTTTTATTGAATAAATTTCCAAAAAGTGTTAACAATATAAGTACACCAAGGTTGAATACGAATGACCATTTCGTTCTTCTTATTCACCAGGATAGTTAGCTTTTGCTAGCTGTCTTTTTTTAGTTTATCCGAATAAAATTTTTAATTATGTCCGATACTATAAATGGGCTGATACAGCTTGAATTCACATTGACATCTGTAATGTTCTTTTTCCTTTCTCTGAGGACTGAGCGGTTAACCTTCGTTAACTGCTCTTTTGTATTGAGTTGATAATAAATTTTAGGTCGTATTTCTCTTCTATACCATATACTTTTTAAGTATCCAACTCAAAGTGTTACCTCCTATCTGAAAGGGCACTGATGCATGGTGCTCTTTTTTTAGTTTCTTTATTTCTACAAAATGAAATTTTTATAACATTTTTCAGTTCAAATATCCTTTCCATCAATGTACGAACAATATTACTTCTTCTTTAAGCATCTTTATGAACAAAATTTATAACCTTTACTCCACTTGGATTTATATTAAAAGTAATAGTTTCTATGCCATTCGGAGGGTTATGAGCTCCTATATAAGTTTTATATTGAACTGTAACAATAAAATTAAAGTTTTCTTCTGGGAAACGTTCAATTTTTATAATTTTTGTGTCCGTCAAACTATACTGATGATCTGGTCCAAGCTTCCTTCTGATAACTTGACTTGCATATGGTGCTAATAAAGTATTATAAGAATCATAAAACTCTTGATTATCAATATTAAACGCTTTGGTATCTAACGGATTTAAAAATAAAACTACCATAGTAATTCCCAAAAACAAACTAACCACTTTTCTTTTCAACATATACTCATCCTTAATTCATTTAGATATCCGTTAAGCTCCCCAGCATAAGAGATGACTATTCTTCATCCTTATCTAACTTCTTTTTATTCAAATAACGTTTTTGTTAAAATTTTACTTAAACCTTATTCATTCATGGTATAATCTGGATTATTTATTTTTCCAAGAAAGGCTAAAGTAATGAGAAAATAATTCGGTTTCATTTCAAATTTGTTAACTATTATCGTATTTTTTACCTTTTATAGTGATAGTAATTTAATTTATTTAATATTTGTATCACTGGTTTTAATTATTTTCGCTCCAAAAGGTACATCAAAAAAAGTCGTTATAACTAGTATAATAATTTCGTGTATTTTTTACCCTCTCATATTCGGCCTGCTTTTTATAATTGGTTGAGGATTAGCAGAATCAAAACTAAACTAATCCCTTTTTCTCAAATAACGATTTTGTTAAGTTATACCCCATCCATTTTTCACACGTCTTTCCGCTAAACACATTTGTCTAGAAAACCCTATATTATTAAAAATGGTTATCGACTCTCAACTTGAAATTTTTCACTTTTGATAATGCAACCACCTACAACGGAAATATACCTTTTTCAAAGGAGGCATCTAATGTATATATCAAATAGGATTGGCTTATTTAGTTGGATTGCAACTTGCCTATACTTTTTAATTGAACCTTTCTTTATTTTCACTTCTACAGCATCTTATAACTATTTGCATCATGCAATGAGTGATCTAGGTGTAACAACCTGTGGAGAATTCACCTACGAAATAGCTCCTTATGAAATATGCTCCCCTAATCACTTTTGGATGAATTTACTCTTTATTCTTAATGGAATAACATTTTGTATTGGAGTACTATATATTTCACAACATCTAGAAAAAACAAAAATTAATAAAATAGCAACATTTTTTATAATTATAATAGGAGTTTCCACTATAGTCTCAGGATTAATTCCTGCAGATGTAAACCTAATTGGACATTCTATTCTAGTTTGGATAGGTATGCTTACTGTATTTCCAGGACTATTTATTTTTGCAAAGAATCTTAAAAAAACTAGAAAATGGACATATTTCTGCTTACTAAACTTAATAGTAATAACAATCATTATCTCACTTGTTTTTCTTTTCCCCTTACCTGCAGGTCTACTACAAAGACTTTTTTACTTGGTTCTTTTCGTTTGGGGAACTGTATCAACCTACAAATTAATAAAATAAAGATTTCATTAAAACTTTTCACCTTTTAACTGGACAAGCATATAGTATTGTATGGAGATATCCACTCATAGAAATCTACCTTTCTTGTCCAAGAGCATGCTTATATGCGAGCTCTTTTTGATTGCATTTAAAGATTTCACATTCATTAGAAATGTACATACAATAATCATGATCATCTCATTATTAATCTTTTAGTATCCTTCTCGATACACATCTTGGTCATGGAGCATCTTAAAAAGCGCTCTTTATATTTGTTAATAAATAACCATTTTGTTCAAACATACACACGGTATATATTAGTTAAGCATATATTTACATAGACAAGACATAACTTTTTTAAACATGCACAATTTTTGTGCATGTTTTTTTATTTAACAAAATAACTATTTTATTATGTTTCCTAACTTACAGTAATGTCCTTAAAAAACATTCATATATATTTATCAGATGCACTTTTAAATTCCAGAGTATCAAATACTTTTAAAAGTTAACTGACCAACAATATTCAACTTCTCTTTAAAAATAACTTAGATACAAAAAAGCTACGTTTTATATAGGATAAAAAATTATCTTACGCAAAGGAGCTTGATTATTTGTGAATTACCAAAATGATAATAACCCTAACATTCACAAACCTTGCACTTGTCCATCCCCCACGGCTAACAGTTTAAATGTTGTTCAAACTACCCCATCAATAGTCTCTGTAAATTCTGCGATTCCACTAGATACCGTGGTAAATTCTAATGGTACGGCAATCTCATTCACACCACCAACAACTGTTTTACTTGAAGGTGGAAGAACCTATTTGGCAATCTATGAAGTGCAAGTTATCATTCAACCAGGAGGTAATTCGGCAGGTATCACTATGTATTTGAATAATAATCCAATCATTGGCTCTGGTACTTCTCTGGGATATACTGCAGGATTCACTTCTGTATCAGCACCCGCTATTTTCACTACACCTTTAGGTATAACAAGTACTCTTACTGTTAATGTAGGACCATATTCTAATACATTAAATACATTGGGCTTAACTCTTGCTGTTGTAGCATTAACATAATAAAATGTAAAACTCTCTAAAATGATTTTATTTATCCCTTAACTGTCTATTGGGCTAGCCTCTAAGAACTCCACATAACTACATATAGAAAAAGAACATTATTTGGTTCCATAGTACTAGGTGACTCGGCTAGCACAATTGCTGAGTCACCTATTTATCTATAATAAAATAAAGTTTTTGTTTAATTTATTACTTGTTCTTTTTAATGCATTATTCTATTACAATCCATTTTCATGTTATAATTACCAACAGTACATATTTTAATAGGCACAACAAATTCCTATTATTTCTAAATGGATTAACAAATAAAAATACGTGTAGAAGAATCCAGAGTTTTACTGAATTTTTTTATGGATCTTTCAAAATCTTTTAAATCTTCCTTCATTCCTTCTTTTTAATAAACTTCAAATTTTATTACAATAACGCTTTTTTAAAATACAATCGCTTGCCTATAAACTTTGTAACCTTCATTTTCTTTCCTATGATTACAACATCCTCCTAACAACCAAGTATTGATTATATATCCCATATGAACACCTCTATTTTATTGGCATATACTTTGAAGGAAAAAACATTTCACATTAAACATATACCTACAAACTCAGTTGCTAATAATTTACCAAAAATTACTTAATATTCAATTTTTAAAAGGAGGTATTTATGAGATATAATCGAAAATCAAATTCCAAAAATCCGTGTGATAAATTTCAGCAACCCTGCTTTATTTCTATATCCGCTTGTGATCAAAGTAATTGCTGTACACCTGTTTTTTTCTCGAATTCTCAACAACAAGAATTATTACAAATAATAAATCAATTAAATCAAGCCATCCTTTCTTTTTTCACAACACCAAATCCAACAACTATACAAATACTCCAATCAGCATTACAGGCATTAAATGATTTATTAATAACAGTACAACCAAATACACCAAATAGAAATTTAGTTATAAGAACTATAAATCAATTAATTAATTCCTTACCTACCGCATCCCTCACTCAAATCTCAGCATTATTCCAATTTCTATTCCAAAGCTTGTCTTCACTTATAAGTTGTTCAAATATATCAGACCCCTTATTACAGCAAACATTCAACTTAATTCTACAAGGAATCTTAAATAGTTCGCTATTAAGCAACACCGGAACACCGGGGCCGACTGGAGCCACTGGACCTAGAGGATTTCCTGGACCTAGAGGCGCTCAGGGTTCTCAAGGTGTGCAAGGAATTCAGGGGCCGGAAGGACCAGAAGGACCGGAAGGACCTCAAGGTGTACCAGGGATTCAGGGACCAGAAGGGCCTCAAGGGCCTCAAGGACCTCAAGGTGTAGAAGGAATTCAGGGGCCGGAAGGACCAGAAGGACCTCAAGGACCTCAAGGCGTACAAGGAATTCAAGGACCACCAGGACCACCGGGGCCGACTGGTTCAGGGACCGGAATGGGAATTCCTGGACCACCGGGACCTACTGGGCCTCAGGGTATCCAAGGGATTCAAGGACCGGAAGGACCGGAAGGGCCCACTGGCCCTCAGGGTGTACAAGGAATTCAAGGGCCGGAAGGACCATCAGGAGCCACTGGACTTCAGGGTGTGCCAGGAATTCAAGGGCCGGAAGGACCACCAGGAGCCACTGGACCTCAAGGGGTGCAAGGAATCCAAGGGCCGGAAGGACCACCGGGACCTACTGGAGATTGTGATTGTCCACCAGGACCTACTGGACCGACCGGACCTACTGGGCCAACCGGACCTGCATGTAATTTCCTAGTATATGCTACAAATGCAGGACTCATAGATGACCCTACAAATGATACAGTATCTGTAATTAACACCGGAACAAATATAGTAGTTGATACAATTACTGTAGGTAATGCACCACTTGAAGTAACCGTTTCACCAAATGGAGCTCGTGCCTATGTTACTAATATTTTTTCTAATACCGTTTCCGTTATTGATACTGCTACGAATACTGTTATCGCTACCATTCCTGTTGGAACTAATCCAATAGGTGTAGCTGTTTCTCCAAATAACACAACTGTTTATGTTGGAAATCATGGTAATAATACGGTTTCTGTCATTAATGCGGCAACAAACACAGTTATTAATACTATTCCTGTTGGCATCGCTCCACAAGGGATTACTGTTTCCCCAAATGGTGCCTTTGCATATGTTGCAAACGAATTAAGCAACACAATTTCTGTCATTAATACTGCTACCAACACAGTTATTGCTACCATCCCTGTTGGTATTCGTCCTAGAATAATCGTGTTTACACTAGATGGTACTCGTGCGTATGTCACGAATCAAAACAGCAATACGGTTTCTGTTATTAACACCGCTACCAATGCAGTTATTAATACAATTAACGTAGGTACCGAACCTGTTGGCATAGATATTACACCGGGTGGAAACCTTATTTACGTTGTAAATAAAGTTAGCAATAATGTATCGGTAATAAATGTGGCGACAAATACTGTGATTGATACAATTTCTGTTGGTTTATCCCCTGATCAAGTAACCATCATACCTGATGGCACTCGAGCATATGTTACAAATCAAGCTAGTAATACTGTTTCCGTTATTGATATTGCTACGAATACTGTTATCACTAATGTCCCAGTAGGTGTCGCTCCAACCGGAATAGCTACTGGAACTATTTGTGAATAAAATAAAGAAGTGAAAGCCACAGATAGTTTTTATTAAAATTGATAGTATGTGATATTCTTTCTTTAACTACGTTCAAACAACCAGGATAAACCTTTATATTCTGTTAATATTCTTTTCTGTTTTGTCTTACAGAACCTGCAGATCAGCTAGCTGTTGTTAGCTGATCTCTTTCTATAAAACTCAAATCACATACCAATTAATTTACTAACATTGAATTTTTTAGAATTTAATAATAATATTTACCTATAAAACCATTACCCTTATACAAAGAGCTATGAGCCTTTCCACTCATGACTCTTTTTTTACGATTTTCACTTCACATCTACGCGATTTTGACTAGCTTCTCGACTAAATCCGTCTGGGTATCTTTCTAAAAATAATCATTTTATCTTTTCAGTAAACTTAGTATCTACACGATCAACCTTACCGTTTATCTAAACCGCGACTTGCTCAACAAATCCGCTCATTGGTGGATTGACTACTGTTACATTTTCGTCCTAAACTATTAAAAGTTTGTTGCTACTAACATCAATTTCTACTTTTTTCATATGTCCATCTACCTTTTACTACCACATGTACTCAACAACATCAGTTTTAAAAGCCACTTCCCAAATAAACTCTTACTGGAATTACTACACGACCTAGCTCGTCCACTTTTCTTGAAACACCTGTTTTTTCATACCTTACTTTCCTTTAGTATTTTTATATTTATTTAGAATCTCATGCAAACGTTTCTTATTACCAATCAGTTCTGCTTATCAAGATTTAGATTTAATTAATTGTAATAAATCAGGTGGGGGGTTATGCAGAAATGCTTTCAGGGAAAAGTTTTATAAGGAAATAAAAAATGCAGCAGTGAAAAAATTAAAACTCGTAATTTAAGACATCCACACGCAACTATACTATTGAAACAAGGAGTTAATCCTAAAATTATCAGTGAGAGATTAGGTCATACAGACATTTCATTAACTCTTAGGATTTATTCTCATGTTTTACCGAACATGCAGGAAGAAGGAGTAAAAAATTTTGGTAAAAATATCTTTGGATAGCTAACGTTTGTAGAATGTTTGCATTTTATAACAAAAAGCCAAACTAATCTTGTATTAACAAGGTTTATTCACCTTAACATATGTTATTATGTATAATACATATGTTAAGTAAATTCAGAATAACGAGGCAAATATTATGGACTTTGTTTATATTAATCAAAACGTATTAAATAATCTTCTATACATTTTATGTAGTATATTTGTTTTTTATTTCATATATGATAGCCGGCACTATTTAAAGAAATATAAAATACTACTGATTACCCTTTGTTCTAGTATCCCGCTTATTTTATGTATGCGATACCCTATCTATATGGATGAAAGTTGTATTCATGATTTAAGACAAATTCCGGTCATAATAGGTACGCTTTATGGTGGATTCCCTGTCGGTATCATATTGTTTACAATTTTATTAATTACGAGATTTTTATTTTATGGCTTTAACATGCTGACAGTTGTTGTTTACGGAATAATGTTCATCGTTACAGCACTCGC
The DNA here is from genome assembly GCF_011800505.1 of Bacillus sp. EKM501B. NCBI lineage: Bacteria > Bacillati > Bacillota > Bacilli > Caryophanales > Bacillaceae > Bacillus > Bacillus sp. EKM501B. The sequence goes on from NZ_JAALFZ010000004.1 coordinate 293,121, forward strand.
ATCTTCAAAATTTAATACATATAATAGAAAACTTAAAGTAGCTTTTTCCATGTTTTTAACCTTTTTCCTAGCAATATTTACAACTTTAATTGTATTAACCTTATCAGATTTTGAAGTGAATAATTTGTATATTATTTATTTCATGGTATTACCGACTACTTTAATGTTATTTATTGTTTATATAAATGAAGTTATTAAAGATGCTGTATTAATGCGCTCAAAATTAATTAAAATGGAAAAAATGGAGATTGTTAGCCAACTCGCTGCAAGTATATCGCACGAAGTAAGGAATCCCTTAACGGTTGTAAAAGGATTTACACAGCTTTTAAAAACACAAAATTTAACTCCTGAATCAAGAGACGAATATATTAAACATATACTTGAAGAGTTAAATCGTGCCCAAGAAATTATCGATGATTACTTAACGTTTGCCAAACCTGCTCCAGAAAAACTAGATCAAATTTCAGTAAAACAAGAGTTAAATCGAGTTATTAATATGATATTGCCATTGTGTAATATGAATACGATACATATTACACAGGATTTTTCTGAGGCAACCATTGTTGGTAATAAACAGCACTTTCAACAATGTTTTTTAAACTTAATCAAAAACAGTATTGAAGCAATGCCTAATGGTGGTACCTTAAATATTTCCTCATCTATCAATAATAGTAAAGTTGAAATACGAATTGAAGATAGCGGCGTTGGAATGTCACAGGAGCAAATACATCGATTCGGTGAACCGTATTTTAGTACAAAAACAAAAGGAACCGGTTTAGGTACAATGGTTGCTGTTAAGATTATTGAGACGATGCATGGAAGTTTAAAAATCAGAAGTATCGTTAGTAAAGGAACGACTTTAACGATTACGTTCCCCAAATATAGTAAGAATACGCATTAAAACAAATAAAAAAGGAGCATAGTCGCTCCTTTTTTATTTGTTTCGATACATAAGTATCTTCAATGTTTTTTTAGTTTACATTTGTGAAGACTAATTAAAAATTAGTATCCTCCGCCCCAGCAGCTGCATCCTACAATTATTAATAGAATGAATAACACAACTAATAAAGCGAAACCTCCACCAAAACCACAAGAACCACCGTAACTCATATTTTCTCCTCCTTTTGGTTTGAAAACTAATAGGTAGTTGATCATTTTAACTGGTTCGTATTATACATTATGTGTATATCCCTTTTTTGAGCATGTCTACATAAAAATAAGTAAAAGCACTCGTTTAAAGAGTGCTTTAAAATGGATACCAAAAGTTTTGAAATACGTTTAATTTTAAATATACCGCAACAATAAATATGAAAATACCGGCAAATAAAGCGATGAAATCTTCACGTTTCGCCTTACTTGTATAAAACCATGTACGTTTATCCTTCTTTCCAAATCCTCTTAAATCCATTGCATTTGAAACCGTATCTATTCTTTCTAGAGAATGAATGATTAGTGGCCAGAAAATTAAAACACGGTTCTTCATACGAACCCATAAACTTGCTTCTCCTTTTTCAAAAGCCACTCCTCTCGCTTCTTGCGCGTGTTTAATAATTTTATACTCAGACTGGATGTCAGGAATATAACGTAGTGCAATATTTATTGCATAAGTAATCTTATAATGAATACCAAGTTTACTTAAGTTACTTACAAATTCACTTGGATCTGTCGTGTAAATAAAAAGAAGTGTAAATGGTAATAACGTAAAATACTTTAATGAAAGTGTAGCTGCATAAAATAATGTTTCATATGTAATCGTTGCATATCCAACATGTAAAAACGCGGTATATGATTCAGTTAATTCAGATCCATGAGTTGGTGTAATCAATAAAATCATGACAGAGTTTAATAAACTAAATGTAAATATGACACTAAAAACAATTAAAATTTTACGAAATGGAATTTTAGCAATGCTGAGCCCGATACACCCAATAATAAATAATATTAGCAACACCCGAAAATCAAAAAACAAAAAAGTAAGCGTCATACAAAAAATAAATAAAAACAATTTCACTACCCCATCCATACGATGAAAATATGTACTATGCACCTTCCTCCCTCCTATTACTGTCTAAATAAAGCTCCATAAATTTTTCTGGACATGCAATCCCACTAAATTTAACAAGCTTGGTTAAAGAACTCTCTCTTAAGTTGGCTCTTTGTAACGTTTCTTGATCGCCTAATACATCAAACACTGTATTATCCGCAATAATTTTCCCTTCATGTAGAACTACTGCACGGTCTGTATATTCTAGCGCGAGATTCATATCGTGAGTGATAAAAACAAATGAAATTCCCTTTTTAGCTAGGTTTTTAATAAAAGCCATAAATTGTTTATAGTGATAATAATCTTGTCCCGCTGTCGGTTCATCTAATATGATAAGTTTAGGATTTGTTGTTAATACAGATGCGATTGTTAATCTCTTTTTTTGCCCATAGCTTAGTGCTTGAATTGGCCAATTACGAAATGGATATAAACCACAAATTTTTAAAGTTCCTTCTACTCTATTCTTAATTTCTTCCTTAGAAAAATTATGTAATGTTAATGTAAATGAAACTTCTTCAAAAACAGTAGGCTGTGTAATCATATGATTTGGATTTTGCATCACGTAAGATATGATTTCCCCACGTTTACGAATAGACCAAGAACTAATATCTTCACCTTTTAACAAGATTTTCCCATTTTTCATTTTGTTTATGCCTATAAGACTATGAGCTAATGTTGATTTCCCTGCTCCATTATGTCCTAACAGTGCCACAATTTCTCCTTCATATATTGAAAGGTTTACATTTTCTAATACTTTTTGTTTATTAGAGTATGAAAATGATAAATTCTCCACTTTAAGTAATTCCTTGTTTTTAGTATTCCCTTTTAATATGACTTGTTTCTCCATCCACTCTTTTATAACATTGCTTACCTTTTCTTTTTGAAGGTTTTCCATTGGATATATTACGTCATTATTACTATCAAAATGTAATCTCTTTAATGCTTCGATGTAAATAGGCTCTCTTAAGCCGATACGTGGTAATATATTTGACGCTAAGATTTCTTTTGGTGTTCCTATCGCAATGACTTTACCTTCATCAATTAATATAACTTTGTCTAAATCCAGGTTTAAAATTTCTTCTATTCTATGTTCGATAATAACAATCGTTTTATTATATTGTTCATGTATATCTTTCATAAGTTTTATCGTATGTAAGGCGCTTAGTGGATCTAAATTAGCTAACGGTTCATCGAACAATAATATATCCGCATTTGTTGTTAATAAACCCGCTAGAGAAACTGTTTGCTTTTGACCTCCTGATAATTCATGTGGACTTTGTTTATGAAACGTATGCATCTTCACCTTTCTTAATGAGTCCGAAACAATCTTTTTCATGTCATCTTGCTTTACACATTCATTTTCTAAATAAAAAGCTACATCTTCTTCTACTGTCAGACCAATAAATTGAGCATCTTGATCTTGCAAAATTGTTCCTACCTGTTTACTTTGTTCAAAAATACTTCCTTCCCTCGGGTCTTTACCGGCAATTAAAACGTTACCTGTACTATTCCCTTCGTAAGAAAATGGGATTAGCCCATTTATACAATGAGCTAATGTCGACTTTCCTGAGCCACTTCGTCCAGCAATTAGCACTTTTTCCCCAGGGTATATATGAAAGGTAATATCACTTAAAGTAGGCTGCATAGCATGCCCATATTGAAAGGTGAATTGTTCAAACGAAATAATTGGTTGCATGTTAACATCCCTACTTTTCAATTTTTAAATGTGTATGTTTCTTATTGGATTTCGCCAAACCAATTGTAAGTGGCAATCCAAGTACTAAGAAAACGATGACATCGGAAATTGTTGCTCCTAATACTTGTATAACAATTTTGTCAAATGGTTCTCCCATCACAATAATATCGAATGCCCCAGCAAATATAATAGCAATGACAATACCAACTAACCCAGTAATTGCTAAATAAGAAATATCCCCCTTGTTAAATGACCCGTTTTTCACACTAAAACCAACTCTTTTTTGAATAAGCCCCATTGAAAAACCAATAATACCTGAACTAATAACCCAGCCCCACCAAATACCCCAGCCAGCAATCGTATCTGTTACGGTATGACCGATAAGTCCGATTAACAGTCCTGCCACTGGACCAAATAATGCTCCAAAAACAGTTAATATAGCTAATGCTGGTTTAATAAATGTATTCGGTGCAATAGAAAATCCCCAAAGTCCTAATATCCCGTATAATGCTGCTCCAATACCGATTGCTACTACTAACTTTGTTGATAATTTGTTCATGACAATTCCCCTCTCATATTAGTCAACTTTTATTACTCTATATTTAATTTAAAAATGAATTATGCATCGACACTCCCTTTCTATACAACAAAAAAATGACCTCTTACATAAGAGGTCATTTTCTTTCACGTTCAAGAATCCTCTTATCTTTCAAAAAACACATCGTGTCCTCTGCGGAATTAGCACCTTCCTATAAAATTGCATAGGGGTTGCTGAGGTTTCTTAGGGCCGTTCCCTCCACCTCTCTGGATAAGTATTAATTTGTAATTCGTATTATGGCACTAAAGAATGTAAATTTCAACACTTTTCTTACTATTTTTATTTTTTTGTTAAATAGATCATTTAAATCATTGTATTCTTATCGGAATTATGAAATAATAAATTCAAAATCGTTTCGGGAGGAATGCATTATGAAAGTTATTGGTTTGATTGGAGGATTAAGTTGGGAATCTACATCATTATACTATAAACATATTAATACACTTACACTCTCTCAATACGATCAAAATGCAAAGTTAGTTTTATATAGTATGGACTTTGGTGAAGTAACTACTTTATTACAAAATCATCAATATGAAGAAGTGAAAAATGAACTAGTTACAGTTGCAAAGAAAGTTGAAAAATCTGGGGCTGAATGTTTATTAATGTGTTCAAATACCGTACATCTATTTGCCGAGGAAGTAGAACAAGCAATATCTATCCCGCTTCTTCACATTGGTGATGTAAGTGCTAAAGAAATGGTAGAACAGAGTATAAAGCGTATCGGACTATTAGGAACAAAACAAACGATGGAGCAAGATTTCTATAAATCACGATTAGCGAAATATAACATTGAGACAATTATCCCAAATGAAGAGGAAAGAACCTTTATCCACCATGTCATATTAGATGAATTAAGTAGAGGGATCATTTCAGAAACATCTAAAGAAAAGTTATTACAAATTACAAAATCATTAATTCAAAACGGCGCTGAAGGTATATTATTAGGCTGTACTGAAATACCTTTACTTATCTCCCAAAATGATCTTACTGTTCCCGTTTTTGATACTGCTTTTTTACACGCAAATACTGCTGTGCAATTTGCTGGATAAGAATATACAAGCATAAAGGTGAGAACCTCTATGCTTGTATACAGTTACGACTATTTATCCCGCTATTTATGGGTAGTAAAATCCCTACCGATTAAAGTTTTACTTTATTTAAAAGAGATTCAATAACTGCAATTGCTTCTTTTGAACCACCACATTCTAAAAAGCTATCATTAAGTTTTCTTATACCATGTTTATACTTTTCATTTGAAAGAACATCTGTTACGGCCTCTTTTAAAGTGTGCACATTAACATGTTCTTTCAATAGTCTATGTGCCGCTTCAAGCTCAGTTAATCTTTGCGCTATCATTGGCTGGTCTTTATCATGCGGTATTATTACAAATGGGACATTATAATGAATGGCATCGTGTACGCTATTCATACCGCCATGTGTAATAAAAACATCTGCTTCATTTAATATTTCTGATTGAGGTACATATGGAGCAATTATAAAATTATCTGGTGCTTTCTTAATTTTAGAAATATCATTTCTATCACCAATTGCCATTACAACTATCCCATCAAAATCTGAAAAAGTATCAATACAAGTATTAAAGAATGGTTCGAGTCCTTCAAGCAGTGTTCCCATTGAAATATAAATAACTTTCTTTTCTTTAAGTGATTCCAGTGGAAACTTTATATTTGTTTTACGCTTTGAAATACTCGGTCCAATAAAAATGTTATTTTCTCCGAACGATTCGTTATTAGGTTGGAAATAGCGACTTGTGTATACGAGACAAACATCACCCTTATTATTCATAAATTGAAGATTATTCTTTGGTTTTACTCCAAATTTATGTTCCATCTGATTTAGTAATTTTTCAGAGATTTCCTCTGGTTGGAATGGCATATCTGCATTTGGATGAAAAGGTAATGTCTTCAAAAATTCTGGCGGAATTAAAAATATAGGTGAGGACACTACACCTGGAACTTGTAAATACTCCTTTACTAACTCTCCTGCGCCAAATATATCATAAATTACGAAATCAAAATTTATACTTTCACATAATTGTTTCGTAATTTCTAATATATATAAAGAAGTTTGAACATGCACATGAAAGAAAGCATTTAACCCAGATGAGGTTTCAGCATCAATAGAAATCTCTTTTAATAGATCCGGATGAATATGTACAGTAGCTCCTAAATCTTCAATTCTATCCTTAAAGTTTGCCGTTGTAATATAATGTACGTTATCCCCTCGTTTAGTAAAAGCTTTTACTAAATTTAATGTAGGGTTTACATGTCCCTCTGCTGGAAAATTAACCACTAAAATATTTAGCACTTATTCCTCACTCCTTACATTTCATTGTTTTAATTAAGCATACTGTTATTTGTACAAGTAATCTTCCCCTAATAGTCCTAATATGCTTGCTACATTATATTGATAAATAATTTTCAGTCATCAACATAAAAAAAGCATCTACCTATGTAGATGCCTAACCGTGATAAGGAGTGTTCTGTGAGGTTAGAACAAGCTTTTCTGCTTGTCCTATGCTATTAATATATGATTGATTTTATAAAACGTGAATAGTTAATAGAATTATTTTATCCATTTTATATGATCAAATGGATAAAATACCATTTCTACTTTACCTATTATATTTGACTCATCAATAAGTCCAAGTGTATTCCTACTATCTTTACTATGATTACGATTATCACCTAACACAAATAATTTATGCGTAGGAACTTTTATTTCTCTAAAATTTGAAAAACGATTGGATACTTGTGACATATCTAAATGTATATACGACTCATCACGCTTTTTACCGTTAATAAATACCTCATCCTTTTTTAGTTGTATATTATCCCCCGATAATCCAATAATTCGTTTCACATAGTAAGTAGGCTCGTCTTCTTTTTTTATAATGACAACATCTCCATGATGAAAAGACGATAAACAGACATTTACCTTATTAACAAGTATATAATCTTTTTCATTCAAAGTAGGTTGCATCGAAATTCCTTCTACCATACAAAATAAAAAGGACTTATTAATAAAAATAACCCCTATTATAATTAATATGTAGCTACATATGTTCCTCCAATATTTTAGAATAAACAGCTTCATATATACCTCATTTCTAATCTATCCCCAGATAAAAACGCCTCTAGTTTACAGGAATGCTAGAGACGTTTCGTACATTTTAATTCTCTTTAGAGGCATCTGTTTTTGGCGCTTCACCAGTTAACCGCTTATTTTTCAAATCAAAATAAGCATCTAAAACTTCTTTTCCAATATCGGAGTTAATGCCCGATTTATCATTTTCAACCCACGGTACTACAACAGAAAATGCTACTTCTGGATCATCATATGGCGCATATCCAGCTAATGTTAAGTTATAACATTCTCTACGATCGCCTTTCGCATTTCGCCCAATTGCATTTTCTCCACCATATACAGTTTGTGCGGTCCCTGTTTTACCAGCTGGTTTATATGGTGCTTTTTGGAACGCTCTTACTCCTGTTCCATCTCCTTCTTGAAATACTTTTCTAAATCCTTCTTTTACTTGATTAATATATTCTTGTTTCATATCGATTCTATTTAAAACAACGGGTTCTATTGATTGTACTACTTTACCAACCTCATCTTTTTGAACGGTTTGTTCTCTAATCTCTTGAACAATTTGTGGTTTCATTCGATATCCTCCATTTGCGATAGTCGAAATATATTGTGCAAGCTGAAGTGGTGTATACGTATCATATTGCCCAATAGAATAATCTAATAAGAAACCAGGCTGATTATCTTTTTTTCCAATTTGCCCTGCAGTTTCATTTGGTAAATCAATACCAGTTTGTACACCTAGTCCAAATTGCCTGAAATAATACCTCATTTTATCAAAATATTCTTGTTTAATATCTAGTGAACTATTTTTTACATAATCCACGCCAGCAATTTTTAATGCTATATTAAACATATAAACGTTTGAAGAAACTTGTAACGCTCTTAGATCGTCTATATCACCAAAATTTTTCCAAGACTTCTTTTCCTTAGTTCCTTTAAACTTCATAGGTGCATCATAAAAATGTGTTCCAGGAGTTATTGCATTTGTTTCAAACCCTGTTAACACTGTCGCACCTTTAACCGTTGATCCAAGCTCATATGAACTTGTCAGCGTGCCTAAAGCATAATCTTCTACTTCCATTTTCCCGTCTTTTTCTACAAGCCTTTTCCCAGCCATTGATAATACTTGGCCATTTTTAGGATTCATCATCACTACGAAAGCACGGTCTAACATTGATTCTGATCCTTTATATTGTTTTAATATTTTTTCTATGCTCTCCTCTACTTTTTTTTGCAATTCCATATCTATTGTTAAAGTTAAATTTTTACCGCTTTTTCCTTCCGAAACCGTTTCCGTTCTAATAGTATTTCCTTGTTTATCAGCAATGCTTCTTACTTCTTTTTTTGTACCATGAAGTACATCTTCGTATTGCTGTTCGATATAACTTTTGCCGACCCTATCATTTCGGCTATAATCACGCACTAAATAATAATCTAATCGTTCACGTGGCAATCCTTCATCAGCATTTGAAACGTTACCAAGGACAGAACGGAATAATCCATCATTTACATAGATTCTCTCCCAATCAACTGATGCGTCTACTCCTGGAAGGTTCGCTAAATTTTCACTAATCACCGCATATTCCTGTTCACTAACGTCCTTTTTAATAATTTGAGGTGCCATTTGAAAACCTGAGGTCATTTTACTTTTAATAGCTAACACTTCTATATCTTTAGCCGTTAGTTCTTGAAGATTTTTATCTGTAACGCGTTTCCTTTTTAAATCTTCTATTTTTTTGTCTAGCTCTTTTCCGGTAATATCCTTATCTCGGAACTTATCTATTTCTTTTTTTGATACTAAGTCTTGAGCCAGTTCTGGATTCAATTGCATCCAAAAGTCTTTCTTATCAGTCTCAGTTAACTTATCTATATCTTCTTGTGGCATTTCAATAATATCTGCAAGTTGTCTTGCTGATTTTAATATTTCTTCTTGTTTTACCCCTTTCACCTTTGTATATGTAATCGTACGTAAAGACTTATTATCAACTACTGGATTTCCTTCACGATCAAATATTTTCCCACGTGGTACAGAAAGGCCCACGGTTGCATTTTCTCTCTTCTCTAATTCATTTTTATATGTTTCTCCATCAAAAATTTGCACTTTCCCTAACTGAATAATAATGCCAGAGAATAATAAAAATACACAAAGGAATAAAATATTTAACCGGAGAGGTACTACTCTACCACTTTTCTTCTCTTGCTTTTTCACCTTGTCATAATCTCCTCCTTACAATATTTCAAATAATAATCACATTTCTATATTAAAAGTAATGTACAATTTCTATACATTGCTTTGTACAAATATTAATATAATGTTTAAAACTTAATAGAAATTAAAACAAAGGTAAAGAAAAGGTAAAGTTTACTAAATTAAATATAAAAAATACCCAATAACAAAAAGCTTAGTTTTCACTAATCGCTTTGTTATTGGGTATTAATTGATTTAAGAATTACTACTAGTGCGTATTGCTATACATTTGTCGTCACAATTAGAAAGAGATTGTTTACTTAGTACTTTCGGTAAGTAAATAGTTACTGTTGTCCCGACACCAACCTCGCTCATGATACTAATTGTCCCTTGATGACTTTCAATAATTTTATAACTTAACATTAATCCAATACCAGTCCCTTTTTCTTTCGTACTATAAAAAGGTTCACCTAATCTCTTAATTCTTTCTTCAGGTATTCCTATTCCTTCATCTATTACATGAATGATGACACCATCATCATTTATTTCTTTTATGTGAATTGAAATTTCCCCACCATTTGGCATAGCTTCGATTGAATTTTGCAAAATATTAATAAATACTTGTTTCAATTGATTTTCTGAGCATTCAATAATTATATCTTTGTCATCCGTAAATAATTCAACTTGAATATTTGTCATAATTGCTTTTGTATTCATTAACGATACGACATTTTTAAAAATTTGATAAATATTTTTCTTTTCTGTATTTATCTCATCTGTTTTAGCAATTGCCAGAAATTCTTGCAGGATCGCTTCTATCCTTTCAATTTCAGAGAGCATAAGATCAAAATATTTTTCTTGATCTTCTTTATTAATTTGAAATAACTGTATAAAACCTTTAATTACAGTTAAAGGATTTCTTACTTCATGAGCCACGCCAGCTGCTAATTGACCAATTGCTGCAAGCGTATCTGATTTATTTAGCAATTCTTCTGTCTTTTTTCGCTCTGTAATGTCGCGTACAATAATCATAATTTTATCATGTAATAATGGTAAGCACCTAGCCTCAAAGAAATCAATACTTCCATTAAGTGTGAGTGGATATTCTACAATTACATTCGTTCCTTTTTCCTTCACTTGATTAATGGCTTCCTGAAACTGCTGTGCTACTGAAGATGGTAATACTTCGTAAAACTTTTTTCCCATAAAAGCTTCTGCGGGTACGTAAAACTTTGTAGGAGATCCTGCCTTGTATTCTATAATTGTGCCATCATCTTCTGTTAAGAAACATAAATCTGGTAAAGCTTTAAAAATTAATTCCAGTTCAGATGTTTGTTGTTTTAACTGCTCTTCTATCGCTTTTAAATGTGTAATATCTACACCAACAGCCCAATAACTATATCCTGTTACAGGAAACTGTTCTGATATATTCGACCACATTATTGTTTTGATTTCACCATTTTTACATGTTAAGTGCATTTCCCAATCTCTGAAATTTTTTCCACAAGTTAAAAATTTCTTTTGTATTTGATGGCGATAATTATAATCAGGATACAATAATTGCAGTGCATTTGGATTTCCAATTATTTCTTCAGCGGTATAACCTGTTACAATTTCACATTCTCGATTCCACAAAACAAAATCTCCATTATAATCAAGCGCATCGACCATAACAGGCATGTTTTGTAAAATCGTATGTAGTTCCTCCTCTTTCCGAGAAAGCAACGTTGTACTTTTACTTTGAAATACTTTTATTGGGCCATCTAAAATTAAACTTGAGAGCATTTCAAAGTATTTTTGACAACTGAAAATTTCACTTTTTTTGGACCATACAACAAAAGATCCTAAATGTTGATTGTATAAGAAAATGGGGATTTCAATCTTTGGAAGTTTACTCTTTTTTATCTCATTCATTCCGAATGAAAAAACACATTCTTTTTCAGCATCAAGAAGTTGATGTGATATATTAGTTAATTTATAAAATTGTTCTGCCATGGTTTCTATTGTACTCACATCAATAAGTTCCATTAGCCGCGAATTCATTCCTTTTTCACCTCAATATGTAAAATTAATACAAATCTAAAATTCATACTTCTCCATTATACGAAGAAAGCTAGTGTAGGTATATAGCTGTAGAATAATTATTCGAACAAATTTTATTTTTCAATTAAAATAAGAAAAGAATATATATACTGAATATACCTTTAATTAGTATATATTTCGTTGATTCCTCACTTATTGTCTAGTAACTTAAATTCCTCCTTACATTCACTGAATTTTCACTTGAGAGTCATACACGTTACTAATAGCGGTATAAACATGCAATAAGTATAAAGTTCATAAAATATTCACAATTTTTATGAAAAATATAAACATTTATTCCAATATATTCTATATAATAAAATGTAATAAGGCTTCTATGAATCTCATAGAATACCTTACCCCTAATAAAAAAGAAAAAAGAATCCATTTGGATTCTTTTTTCTTTTTTAATTACATTACATATTTATATAAAGCATGTGCCACACCATGTTCTTCATTTGATAACGTTTCGTATTTACACATTGCTTTTATTTCTTCTACTGCATTCCCCATTGCAATTGATATGTTCGCTTTTTCCATCATAGAAACATCGTTTAGCCCATCACCTATCGCTACAGTGTTTTCAACCGGAATATTAAGATGTTCTGCTAAAGTATATAATCCATTCCCTTTTTGAGCATCTCGATGATTAATCTCTAAATTGTGCCAATATGAAGATGTAATTGCTAAATCTGTATTATGAAGAAATGTTTCTTTGAGTTTTTTTAATTTCTCAATTTCATAAGAAAATGGTAATAGTTTATGCACATGTATATCTGTTTCTACAATTGGTTTACAACTTTCCGCACTATGAAACGCTGTATGCTCAAGATATAATGCTGCGATTGTTTCTAACTCTTTCAAGTCGAAATTTTCTTTTGAATTCTTCACATGCTCAATTTCATTACGTACACTCTCTACTCCATAATCCGGTACATACACACCTTTATCAGTATAGAGCTGATAATATAAACCATTCTCTTCAAGATATTCTACAATTTCAAGTGCCTGCATATTTTGAATTGGATATCTCTTCATCATTTTTTTATCTTTATATATAAGAGCACCATTTTCCGCAATGATTGGACACTCTAAATCAACTTCTAACAATAATCGCTCAATGTCAACAATTGAACGTCCTGTACAAATTGCTACAACATGGCCAGCTTCTTGACATGTTCGAATTGCTTCTGCATTTTCTTTACTTATCATTTTATTCCCCGAAAGAAGAGTTCCATCTAAATCAATTGCGATTAATTTCATTATTTCTTCACCACTTTCTATAAATACACGAGTTCTAATTAATTATTAGGTATCGTTTTCATACAATCCTCGTGAGGTACTTCTTATTTATAATTTATGAAAAGCGTTTCAGGTCAAGAAATAATTAAAAATAAACTCCAAAGCTTTTCTTTTTAAAAAAGCTTTGGAGTTTAAACTATGAATTATAACTAATGTATTTTGTCTCACACATGTACACATTTTTTTCTTCAGTTGGGATATATACTTTAAACTTTTCTAACCGTTTTCCATAGACATGAATCGTAATAACGCTTTCATTTTTGCTAATTTCAAGAATATGACAATCCGCTGGTGGAATTACTTTATCTGTTTCTCCTTCTCCCAAATAAAGATTTCCTGTATGTGTTAAATAAACAAGTGAATTTCCAAGTTGTTTCGTTTGTATAAAGTTCTGCACCATAATCCTTCCTGAAAAAACGCCTTCTACTCCCCATGTGCCGTCATGATCATGTAAAGGTGTAGATTGTCCATCTTTCCATACGAGAGCTAGTACTTCAAAACGTTTGAGCGGATCTTCATACAATAAATGTCGTGCATATTGAGTCAAATTGGCCTTCTGTTTATCTAACGGAAGCCATGTTTTCTTTTCTAAAAGTTCTTCTAGTAACTTTTCAATGCCACACACTATTTCTTCTTCAAATAAACCGTTTTCCATAAGATCTGTAACACCTTTAATAAACTTTTGAAATGATTTACTTCCATTACAAGTCAACATAAGAATCCTCCTCTACGTTTTATACAATTCCATATTAAGGTGATTACCGAAAACTCACAATTGAGAAACAAAAAACAAGATGCAAATGTATGCACCTTGTTAAGATTTTTATTTAGCTTTCAATCGAATAGGTAAGTATTTTAATGTTTGTTCATTTTCCAATATACATTTTTCTAAACAGAAAGATGGAGATAGCTCTATTTTTTCAAAAGCATTTATAAAGGTAGTTAATGCAATCTCAGCCTCTAAACGTGCAAGTGGTGCTCCTAAGCAAAAGTGAGGACCTTTCCCAAAGGTTAAATGCTTTTCATTTCCTGTTCGATGTACATTAAATTGAGAGGCTTGTGAAAATTTTTTCTCGTCTAAATTCGCTGCACTAACCCACGCAACAATCATCTGATCCTTTTTCATTAAAGAACCAAATATATTTGTATCCTCTGTAATCCTCCGGGCTAATGTAACAGGAAAGCGATAGCGTAATACTTCCTCAATCGCTTTTGAAATTAAGTTAGGTTCTTTTCTTAACTCTTCATAAATTCCAGGTGAATCTACTAAAAAGCAATAAAAGCTATTAATAATTAAATTTGTAGTGGTTTCATTCCCAGCTGCTAGTAAACCTAATGAAAAGGTTACAATTTCTTCATCGGTTAATCTTTCGCCTTCATATTCAGCTCGAATTAAATCAGAAATGATATCATCGGTTAAATGATATCTCTTTTCCTGAACAATCGGTAGAAGGTATGCTTTGAATTCATTTAATGCTATCCCTTTCTCAGCATCCAGATCATTAAACTTTTCTTTACTATACGGCATAAATAAAATATCAGACCATTCTTTAATTTTTTTACGATCTGTTGTTGGGACTCCTAATAAATCAGAAATAACGGTAACAGGTAAAGGTGCAGCAAACTGTTCAACGATATTAACTTCACTACATTTTTCGATATGTTGTACAAGTTCATCTGCGATAGCCTGTATTCGAGGTTTCCACTGTTCTAAACTTCTTGGAGTAAATGCCTTAGAAACAATGGAACGTACATTGCGATGTTCTGGTGGATCTGTAGAGTTTATATTTATTCTAGTTTCTAAAGGAGGGATTGAGAATTGTCTGCGCTCCCTTCTACTTGAAAATAAGCGATAATCTGATAAAACACGATTTACATCATCATATAAAAAAACATTCCATACATCCTGCTCTTCATCATAATGAACTGGGTGATTATCCCTCATCAAACGATACCATTCATATGGATTCCATAATTCTTCTTTTGTTTTCAGCTTTGAAATTTCATGAACTAAAATAACATTTTCAGGTGAAGCCATAGTTCTTTCCTCCCTTTTCTTTTACAATAAAAGTGATAGGTCGGCAGTTCAAAGTTGTATAAACTATCATATGTTATTTTAACATATACTAAAGGGGATTTTTCATTAGAGAACTTGAGAAATATATAAGGGGGATTTTTATGTACGTTGATATTTTACTACTAGCAGAATTAACGACCGGACCAAAACATGGATATGAAATCAAAAAAAATGTTCAAAATCGTTTAGGTGAGAATTTTGAATTAAATCACAACATGCTTTACCCTGCCCTTCGGCGCTTTGAAAATATGGGTGCTATAACGAAAAAAATACATAAACAAGTTGGAAAACCAAACCGAAATATGTACGATATAACAGAAACAGGAGAAGAAATTTTTTCTGAAATGTTACGAGAGTTTCCCGAAAAACTTGCGACAAATAATGCAGAATTTCTTGTTCGTATCGCGCTATTTGAAAAACTTGAATATGAAGCTAGAAAAGAGATTTTGACTGTACGTCAAAACGTACTCCTTAGTCAACTTACCGCTATTCAGTCTCTAGAGGTTACCTCAGCCTTTATTACTGAAGTCATTGAATTTAGTAAATCACGAATTGAACATGAATTGAGTTGGATTACATCACTTATGAAGAAAATATGAAAAAATAACAAAAAAAGCTAAAATTAATGAATGAAAATGATATTTATTATCAATACTATCATTAATAAAAGGGCAACCACGATTTGGCTACCCTTAAAGAATTTACACTTCTGGATCGAATGTTTTGCAATCTGTTTCTTCCGTTGTAGATGCATGTTTACCTTTATGACTTACTACGTAAATTGCCTCTGCACTACATTTATTACCGTTCGCCCAAAATTTACAGTTGTTTACTTCACATAAAACGTCTTGTGCCATAGTATCACACCTCCTTGTTCTATTATCATTAACAAAATTCGGAGGTATGATACTATTTGTCATCCATTTTTCATTCCCTTTTTAGCTTTCTTAATGGTTCAATATCTCCGCGTACAATAGCATCAATATTTCCAGTTATTTTTTCAATATCAAAATGCCACCATTGAATTTGCAATAATTCTTGAATTATTTCATTTGAAAATCTCTCTTTTATTTTATTTGCAGGGTTTCCACCAACAATTGTATATGGTGCGACGTCTCTAGTCACAACAGATTTAGCTGCAATGATTGCACCATCCCCTATTTTTATTCCGGGCATAATTGTTGTATCCATACCAATCCAAACGTCATTTCCTATAACTGTATCACCTTTATAAGGTAAATCAGACAAACTAGGTGTATACTTCTCCCACCCATTTCCAAATATATTAAATGGATATGCCGAAAATCCATCCATCCGATGATTGGCTCCGTTCATAATAAAGTTAACTCCAGATGCAATACAACAAAACTTTCCAATAGTAAGGCGATCTCCAAGAAATTCATAATGATGTAATACTCGATCTTCAAATGTTTCTCCATCTTTCGCATCATAATAAGAATAGTCACCAACAAGTATATTAGGTTTTGTTATTATATTTTTTATAAATTGAACGTTTTGATTGCCTTCAATAGGGTATTTAACATTGGGATTAGGATTCATTTTGTATAGCACTTCCTTTACCACTTATTTCACTTTCTACCGCTATTACTGGCTTTAAATTGTATATAGGTAAAATAAACAATAATCCAATTATAAAAAGTAAAGCCGTCCCTTCATACATCATACTTAATGAAAACATCTCTTTTAATGAGCCAGCTATACTCATCGTTACTACCATTGAACCGGTAAAAAGCGGACTTAAAATACCATTTACACGACCTATAAAATCGGTATCGCTATTTTGAATAATAAGCGTATTAATACCAATTTGGATACAAGGAAGAGCTAAACCACTAAAAAGCTGCGCTGTAAGTGTCACCCATAAATTTGTAGAATATCCTATAATGCCAATACCAATTGCTTGACCAAGCATACCGATAATTAACATCTTTTGCGGAGCAACGTTTTTCGCAAATACCATTGCTAATGCTCCGCCAACAATCATTCCCGCACCATTTACTGTTAGTAGCCACTGTAAACTCTCTTTTGATAATCCTAACTGCTCAGTCACAATAAATATACCTAATGGCTGAATTAATCCTATACCTAGTCCGGCAGCCATAAAACAAAGCCCTAGTAAAGTTAATGCTTTTTTCTTTTTGACATACTTAATACCATCCTTCATCTCCTGCAACAGAGTGATATCCTTCTTTTCTACGTCGTTTTCAAGATCTTTCGGAAGGAATAACAATACAACTGCCGCAAGTAAAAACGAAATACCTGTTATGATGATTGAAATATAAATTCCAAAACTATGAAAGATAAATGTCCCTAGTATTGGTCCTAATACCATAAATATTGCAAATATCGTTTGATATATAGACATTGCTAATTGAATTTGTTCCGTTGATAAATGTTGTTTAAACAACTTCATTCCAGATGGTTGTGAAAACTGTGAAAGGATTGCAGAGATGAGTGTCACAAAAAACACAATTTTCCACGTTCCAAACATAAGCGTAATTAATACAGCGAATACTGAAATGGAACTTAACGTTTCACACCATATCATTGTCTTCTTTGGCTTCCACCTATCAGCAAAAGTACCGCCAATAAATGAAAAAATAAAAATTGGAGCGAATTCAGCAACTGAAATCATCGAAATAGCAAAAGCATCACCTTTTGTCATTTCCATTACATATAGTAATACCGCAAAGTTTCGAACCCATATTCCTATTTGTAAAAATAATGCTGATGCTAAAATCCCTTGAACAAACCGATTTTTTAATACTTGTGATACCCCATTGTTTTGTTTCGTTACTACATTTGTCGACATAAAAAAGCCTCCTATTTCATGTTCTGAACAGGAGGCAGCACAAATCATATAAAAAGACTATATATTCGCAGAGCGAAATACATCCCTTTTCTATAAATGTACAGACTAACCCTATTCAGAAGAATATTTCGTTTTTTAACGAAGATCTCTTACAAATAGAATTAGTTGATCATTGGGATGTTTTCACCCTTCCGTTTCGAATTTAAATAACACATACATACTCTATGTAAATCATTTTCGATGTATGCATGTCTCCTTTTAACTATTCTAGAAAGTTAAAGGCAATTCCTCTAAAGAACGCATTAAATAGTTACCTTGCCATTTAATTTCTTCACGATTCCCTTTTATTTGTAGTTCAGGCATTCGATTAAACAAAGTAGTAATAGCAATCTTTGCTTCTAACCTCGCAAGTGGAGCGCCTAAACAGAAATGGCTACCATGACCAAAGGCAATATGACGATTATTTTCCCGAGTAATATCGAATACTTCTGGGTTTTCAAATACAGTTTCATCACGATTTGCAGAAGCTAAGGCAATGACAACCATATCTCCTTTTTCGATTGTTCGGTCGTGAATTTGAAAAGGTTCCGCTGCCCATCTTGCAGTTGTAACCTCAACTGGAGAATAATAACGCAATCCTTCCTCAATAGCCGAATCAATTAGTTTTGGATTATCTTTTAATAACTGTAATTGATTTGGATTTTCAAGAAGTGCTAATACCGTATTTGTAATTAAATTCACTGTCGTCTCGTGTCCTGCTACAATTAATAGCATTATCATTGAATATAGTTCCCGAGCGCTAAGTTTATGCCCTTCACTCTCTGCAAGTATTAAAGCACTCACTAAGTCTTCTTTTGGCTCTTTTCGTTTAATATCAACTAAATATTGAAGATATGTAATAAACTCAGATAGTTGTTTTTCGGTCTCTTTTATTTCTTCAGGTGTTTCTGGTGATGCAATAACAGCATGAGACCAAATTCTAAATTTCGCTTGATCTTCTTTTGGAATACCGAGCATCTCACTTATTACAATAATCGGTAATGGAAATGAATAATCATCCACAAGATTTAATGTACCTTTTCGCTCTATATCACTTATCAAATCATCTGCTATTCTCTCAATTCTTTTGTCTAATTGTGCAATCATCTTCGGTGTAAAAGCTTTTTGAACTAAAGATCGTAAACGACTGTGGTTAGGTGGATCTGAATTTAGCATATGCGTTGTTAAGTGGTCACTATTATCAACGGAAAGATACATGTTCTTTATATCTTGAGAAAACACATTTGTCCAATCTTTTTTTAAACGATTATCTTTTAAAAGTGGCAGAGCATCTTCATATCTAGTAATGAGCCATTCTTTACCGATTTCAACTTGGTTTACAAATAATATAGGTTGTTTTTTTCGCGATTCTTTATAAATTTCATACGCATCTTCTTTAAACTGAGCTGAAGCTAAATTAATGCCATCCTCTATGCTTAACCCAACTTTGTTTTTCATTGACATTGTATTCCCTCACTCTCATTTGTTTTTGAAAATCAACCCAACATATGCATTATACTCTAATAAAAACGTGAAAATTGTAAATTTTTAATCAAAATCTTACTTCGTATATTGAAAAATAAAAAAGTGAGAGAGTAAAATCGTTTCACTCTCCCACTTCTCTTTATGCGAAGCACATAAAATTACTAATTTGTTGATAGCGATAACTTACTTTACGACGACGACCACCTTGCCACGTGTAACCTGACACTCCATTTCTTCTCACTTCAGTCGGGAAGAACCATAAATCTCTTCCGAAAGGACCAGGACGATGTAAACGTAAATAGCCCCATCTCCCTAGACAGTTACACATCCATGATTTCATATTACCTGGTTGTGCTGGAGAAGCAAATGTAGACGGTAACGACGGCGCTTGTGACGGAGGTGGTGACGTTGGAGCATCTTCTGCATCATCTGGTCTGTAATCTTCTTGTTCAATATCTCTCACTTCATTTGTAGGTTCATACCCGTAGTCATGTGGATTATAATACATCGCTTGATCATATGGATAATTTTGTTGGTTATACATATTAACAAATCACCTTCTTTTCATTCATTACCTTTACCATTCATATGTGATATGCCCTCTCTGGGAAGCTTATGTATAGCCCAAATTCAACTTAAAAAGCTCGTATTATTAAAAATACGAGCCTTTCAAAAATAGAATGTGTTTATTATTTCCTTAACTTCACACTATAAAAACGCATTTCATCTAACGAACCTTCAAATTCAAATACTTCTTGTTTAATTAATTGTTTCAAGCGATATTCTAAGAAAGTATCTCCAACTAACTGTTCAACAAGACCAAGTGCTTCACCAATTACTCTAGGAGCTTTAAGGAACTCTCGATCAGCACCCACACTTTTCGCGCATTCAATTATAAATTGATCAAAATAATCTTCCTGTACAGAATGCACTTCATTTTCTTTCCAAACTCTTAAACATTCTATGCTTTCCGATAATCTATCCCACTCATTTTCAAACTTCATGCGCTTCTCTTCAGTTAAATAAGGTAGCTTTATAAAACTTTTTTGGAATAGAGCTAAACTTTCAGGTGGTAATTCTCCCGTTCCACGAATATCATACTCTTGTTTTAATATTTCTCTACTTGCTTCAGACGTATTAATAACTCGAATGTTTTTCTTATCCTTTAATTGTGCCATTACAAAACTTAGGCCTACATGTTCATGTGCATTATCAGCCTTCCAAATTGTAATAGGCGTTTCAACAGGAATAGTATGTAGTTCTTCTATAGTTGCTATAAATCTTGATAAATATTCTTCTTCAAAATAACTATCATAAGCAGTTAAGTTATTTATTAACCACTTCTGTCTTGCTAGTTGCCCCTCATTCGTATGCAACCTATATATCGGTCCAATTGAAAAGAATTCCGAAAAAGCAACAACACTCTCTTCAAATAATTCTTCTTGACTTAACATATATTTTAAGCAACCAGCCGTTGAATCATCAAAAGCAATATGTACGTGCGTACTTTCTTTTACATTCCTTATATAAGTAGGATTACTCGTTAATTGTTTCGGAATATCCATCAAATTTTTAATTGTATCTTCACTGTAGTTTTCTTCTAATAAGTTTAACTGTATGAGAATACTTTGAAGTAAATCTTTAGCCTCATCTTCGTACATATCCTCTACAGCATTTTTAATTTTATCTATCACACAAATCCCTCTATTCATTTCAAAAATAACGTAGATTATAGTGTATCATTTTAGTATAGTTCTTTAAAGTCAAATCCAGATTGCTACAGCAATCTGGATTTTCAACAAAAGCTCTCCTTATATTTTTGAATTGCTAAATATTTTACTTTGAAAATCTTTGTATCTAAATGTATAATTATATAAAAACAAAAATATAGGAGCTATATTTATGGAGAAAGTACTTACTAATTATAAACATTACTTAAAAAATTGGAGATTTATATTTATTTGCATACTACCTGCTATTGCCTTATTCATTACTTTCTATGTCATCTTCGAACTACTGTTTCATCAAAATTTCTACTTATCTAACTTAATTTCTGCTATCATATTATTTTTAATATTTATTAACGTTAAAGATAAATTTAACATTAAAGGCTAAAGAACACTATTTCAAAATAGCCCTTTATTATTGCATCCTACTATAAAATAAGACTCGTAGTAGATTTTCATAAAAAATAAGAGCACCCTGCAATTGGATGCTCTTATGTGATTAGAGGTTTTTTCTGAGTATTAAGTAGGACACGAAGATTTTGTCCTACTTAATACTATATGCTTGTACTTATTATTTCGTGCATGTATTAAGAACCATGTTCAGGTACTTAATATATGCATAGTCATTGCTATAAAATCTACTCAAATATTTACTGTACGATTATCATATTTATAAATTAAAAAACATCCCTAATGGATGTTTTTTATCTAACATTTTAAGCTTCCATAAACTTAGCCGGTACACCAATTTTTTCAACTACAGAAGATATATTAGTAGGATTAATCATTACATTTTCAATACATACTAATTTATTTTCTAATATCCCATTCTCTGTAGTAATAAGTTCTTTAAACCGATCTAAAGTCATTGAGAATTTATGTTCACTTCCACCATTCATACTAACTTTTACATACTTCATAGTGTCACCGCCTTTCATAATAATTTACATTTCGACAAGAAGGCGCTTACATCCTTTTTATTTACTCTTAGATTTCTCACGTTTACATATATGTTGAGAAAAGAAACTACTATTATTCACTCACAAAATTATTGCTAATAAGAAAGATAAAGATAAAAATGCACAAAGTGGAATATATAAACCGGTATCCATTCTTGCAAAGTGCGTATCTTTTTGTCGTTTAAAGATACCAAAATAGTTAAACTCACCAATCACTCTAATAGAAAAGACAATCATACAAATCCAGGAACCGACTTGAATAATAACATTAGGAACTGCAAAATGAACAATATTTGCTTGTTGCAACAAAATTATTGCTGCCATACTTAATAATAATGCAATGAACAATGTCATTCGGGCGCGAGGTGTAAACGCCTTTTCCCCTGATTTAGTTGGAATAACACTATTTGTCCCCCAATTACCTCCGAAAGCCCAATATACATGTAAAAAGCTAACTAAGAATAATATGCAAGCAGATATATATGTAATGATAAGCATTTTATCCTCCCCTTATTTTAGTTCCTATCTATAAAATATGCTATTCCCCTCCGCAATAGCAACCTTCATTTCATTACATAAAAAAACCGTAATGATTTATCAATATTAAGATAAGTCATTACGGGGTTATTAAACTTCATTATGCATTATACCTATTTCTTCGGCGTTCCATCCTTGTTTGACCTTGAACTGCATTTTCTTTGTATGGATCTATTTTCTCTGTCATTTCATATGTTGCAACTGGTTCTTCGTACTTATATTCATGGATTTTTTCTGGCATTTTACTTTTAGATTCTTTCCCACCAAACTTAAATAGTTTCATCTTTAATTTCGGTAATCTTGGAAGACGAATCTTAAATGATAATCTTTTGCGTTTCTTTTTTGGTCCAAGTAGATTTATATTTTCTTTATTATTATCTTTCTCTTTGCGGTGAATGAACATCGCAAGTAATCCTCCTATTACAAGTCCTCCAATTAATAGTAATATATATACATAATGGCTTGTCATTAAACTCGTTATGCGTTCAAGTATGACTAACGACTGTACTTCTTTTATATCCCATAGTAAAGCGGCCCATAATGAGAATAAGCCCAAAGTAAGTCCATATGTACGAAAACGGAATAAACATGGAATTAACGCGACACATGCAGCAATTTTCGCATTTGCTATGATTGAGCTTGTTGAAATATCTTGATGCCAAATAACTAACAGTAATGTTATAAATGGCGCATACGCTATCCAACTGCATATACGTGAATACATCTTTTTAGCAAAATAACTACCGAAACTAGTAAAAAATAAAAGCCCTCCAATATATATAGATTGTTCTAGAGGGATTTGCTTTGTAAGTCCTGCAATTGGAAAGAGGCCGCTCAGTAGCATTAAGAGCACATCTAATTTCTTCACAATTCCCCATTCCTTTCAAATTTTTTCAATTAATAAAAATCGTTTTTCCATATGAAATAGTTTTTGTATTTCTAAAAAACATATTAATCCTGTCTGCACATAAAGTAAATATGTAAACGAAAAGATACTTGACAAAGGATATCCTTATTTACATGAAAAAATGACAAATCCTGATCGATATAACGAGCAGGATTTGTTTACTAGTATTTAAAGTAGAATAATTGAATCTTTCTTTTCTACTTTTACTACATCTACATCCAATTCATCATCAAATTCTTTAAACTCTCTTGCATCTATGTCAGTAATATAACTCTTTATTACCTTTTCCATATGCATGGAATATGTCATGTGTACATTCTTTTTCGAAAGCATACTAGAATTACAGCACATGTAATGTATCATTTTAGCGATATAATCCCTTTCTACAGGTTTTACACCTAATGGTAGAATTTCAAGTATATATCGCTGAAAAATCCCACTACAATTAAGTGAATATTCACCAGTGCTATAATACATCCCTTTTTGATCTGCATATAAGCCAATGCTATCTAGAGCATCATCACATTCTATTACACCGTAACTTGGTACATCAAAACCTGTATTTATTCTAATAATATTTAAATTTGGAACCTTTAACACCTCTGGAACAATATCAGGTAAAATATCTGTATTAATTTCTTTATTTTGTAACTTTTTTATCCAATACCTTCTCAAATTTGCATCTACAATGAAGTAAACTTGTTCATTTTGTTCTTTTGCATATTTTACAATTTCCATTAATGTTTCGGAAACATATTGTTTAAAAAGAGCTCCCATATCATTTCTCTTTGATGGTTGTGGTAAAAATGCATTATGTTTATTTATATTTAATAATACGTAATCAATCGTTTGCCATTCTGTATTCCCATATAATTTATATAAAATTTCTTTTCCTTTTATTTTTGAAAGAATAGGTAAGAAATCAAATTTCGATATTCGTTCAATTGATAAATTAACATATATACAAGGTAAATTTATCTTATTCCAACTACGCTTCAAAAATCCTTTTTGCTCTAATAAACTAAAAACACTATTTACAATTGTTTTACGCGATACACTTTGGCCTATAAATAAATTAATAAATGTTGAAATACGGTTTGCTCGTGCAAATCCCTCTCTAATGATTTGTTTTGGATCAATTTTTTCTCGTCCATCACAATTTTTCAATGCGATTAATGCTAATGTCGCATCACTGCGCTCGCCCGCGGTAGCATAGACAGCTTTCGTAACATCATCTACAAGATTTGTTTTATATTTTTGGCAATATTGCATTTTATATGGATTTTGTAACACCTTTTCAATATTGTATCTCACAACCTTTAATAACACTGGAAAATCTGTATTCAATACATAAGTATTTTCACCAACTTTAGTCAAAATAATTTCACTATCAAGTAATGCTTGTTCTATTTCCAGCACTATATTTTCAGACCAAACCTCTAATGTTAATGTCTCTAATCCTTTTGGTGCAAATAAAGGAAATAATTCATTTTTGTTATTTGTTGCTACCTTTTTACATTCTGGAAGTATTGTGAAATAAGAGAATTTACGCTGAAATTCTTTAAATAAATACTCTCTTTCCTTTACTTTTATACCCGGTTCTATTTTAGTACCTTGAACTTTATAAATTCTCTCATTGTATGGAAATAACACCCTTTTATTTTCCCCTACAATATAATCTTTCGGATATTGGAGAATATGGTCTAAATCCACCTCTCCCCCTATTTGAAAATCATCTTTTAAATTTCTAAATATTTTAATCCATTTCATACCGGTTGTAGCTTGTTGTATTTTTAGTTTTACAAACCGTATTTTTTTATTATTTGACGCAAACTCTGAGGTAGAAATCAATATCATGCCTCGTTTCCGTCTTAAAAGTAAAGGAATATCTGGATGATTATATTCTTGATATTAAGACTGTTTTTATGAGCATTTCGTATAAGTATGATGTAACTGATTAAAGCTATTTTCAAAGACGACATATCAGCGATAATTTATATCTATTCTGTATAAGTGTTAGCAAGTTCGTTTGCAAACTTGTTAGCACTTTTTTATTTAAATAACTCATACATTTCTTTTTACTTTACTGATTATATTTCCAATTGCGTACTAATTATGTAGGTTCGTCTACCTACCATATTTTAGACAAAATAGCCGGTACGGATTGATGCCAACAGGGTAATGGCAATATAAGTCTTCTTTCTTCTATTATTTTATTTCCAAGTATGTATATCATATTTTTTATTAATAGAATAAGAGAATTTAATAGTAATGACGATAAATTCATATATCTTATTTATATATTTTATGTTATAGTTTCATATGTTAATTAATTACAATATTTTTCAAAAAGAGTATACATAGTCATATCAATCATGTTATTTGGGATAGGTTGTTCTTTAAATTAGGAATTAAATAAAGAATCATAAAAACGCACTAGGTACAACTAAGAAAGAAACGGGATAAAGAAAAAGTCATGGGGGACTAGTAATGAAACATAAAGTGTTATCGGTAGCATTACCAATTTTGCTAATTAGTGGAGTAGGTTGTTCAAAAGAAGATACAGAAAAGAAAAAGACTGATAATTTACAAGTAGCTGAAGCGGAATCTAATAAAAAGGCCTTAGAGACTGTAAACAAAGAAGTAGATAAACTACGCAAAGAAAAAGATGAATTAGAGAAGAAAGTAGCTGAAGCGGAATCTGATAAAAAGGCTTTAGAGACCGCAAACAAAGAAGTAGATAAACTACGCAAAGAAAAAGATGAATTAGAGAAGAAAATAGTTAAAGAACCAGGAATCAAAGAACAAGAAAGAAAAGAAAAAGACCCTCTAACAGATGTCCATGGCCCTATAACGATAAAACAGTATCAAGAAAAGATGGAGACACTTGTTAATCAGTTTTCAAGGGAGCTGCAAGCTACAAAACCGATATTTGCAAAGGATCAAACATTAAAAACAAATCAAATGGAGTTAAAGAAACAATTTGAAGTAGTCAAGGGAGAACTTAGGAAGTTAAAAGAACTTGACCCACCTAAGGCTTATGATTATTTCAAAGTGCAACTAAGAGACGATGCTAAAGTAATTGAAATATGCATAGAACAAATATTTGTAGGTTTAGATGAAAAAGATACTGAAAAGGTTGATTCAAGTTTAAAAGCTATGTATGGATATATAGATACTATGGGTTTGACACTAAACGAAATAAGAAAATTAGAAGGCTAATCCTTAGAAAAGAGTTATTTGTTAATGAAATATAAATTACTAAATTTATCTACCCCTGTATTTCTTGTACCAGGGGTAGATTTGAGAATGATAATAACATAAGGTAAGGTATTAAATTTCGTTGAAGTTAAAAAAATAATGAATGCTATTAAAAAAAGAGAGTTCCCTATTGGTAACTCTCTTTTTCACTGCACATACGCATAGGCTTCATTTGCTTTTAAATTGTATGTTTCACCTTCACTATTATTATGCACTTTATTTCTCACTAAACTATTCTTTTCTATAAAATATTTAGTATATGCATAGACTTCATTTGCCGTTACATAGTATCCCTTTTCTATTGTGTAATTTATATTTGGCACCATTATTAATATGCAATATTGCATGTTGGTACAATATATATAAATGTTGTAATTTACATTTAACCCCTGTAAAATTTAGGGTGTAAAGAATATTATAGG
>NZ_JAALFZ010000040.1:0-8566 GCF_011800505.1 Bacillus sp. EKM501B
AGTTAGTTTGTCTAGCATCTAAAATAAAAATTGACGTTTCACGTTGTTTGTTTCGTTCAGTTTTCAAAGAACTACTTAGCCGCTCATTTGCGACTTCCTTATGTTAACATTTTCATCTTTCAATGTCAACTAAGTTTTTTATTTCGTTTGTCGCTTTCGACGTTATTGTCATCGGCGACTTGTTCTATATTACACCCCTGTAGATCAATCGTCAATACCTTTTATCTTTTTTATTTTATAAATCATAAAAGCTTTGCCCTCTCTTAATTTCTAACACATCCTTAGAACTTCTTAAACTTATGTATTCAAATTAACAATCTGCAGCCTACACTCTCTAACTTAATACTAATACTTTTCTAAAGAATGAATGTGAGACCAAGTAAATATATATTAAGGATAGTATTTTTTCTTTTAGTACGTTCTCCCTCCTGCTCATCTCTAGGGGGATTATAAATAAAACACTTCTCTTCTTTACCTTTAAAAAAGGGAAAGAAATCTAATACCCTTAGGAGGCGTTATGAAATGCATGTTAATAAAAAGATAATTTATGTATCCCATGATGCCCATTTCCACGGAGCACAGCTACTTTCTTTACATACTATTAAGGCTCTTAAAGAAAACTTTGATTACTCTGTTGCAATTATTTCTATTGGATCCGGTATTTTAATTCCCGATTTTCAAAAGTACGGTCCTGTTTATTGTCTCGAGCAAGGTTATCAAACAGAAGAAAAGGTCGAATTATTAATAAAGGATTTATTATCACAGAATTTTACCCTCGCCATATGTAGCACTGTCATAAGTGGCGATATCGTCGCATTACTAGCTAGACAAAATATAAAAGTTGTTTCATTAATACATGAATTACCGCATTTAATACAACAGTACTCTGCTGAAGGGAAAGCTAAAAACATCGCTGAATTTGCTTACAAAGTTGTCTTCCCTTCACAATACGTATATGAAAAATTTCGTACAATCACTGAATTGGATCCTCAAAAATGTCACATTCTCCCTCAAGGTTTGTTTAACCACAATCCTTATAAGAACAATATTGCAAAAGCTAGAAATGAGTTACGTAAGAAGCTTAACCTGCCTCTAGATAGCAAAATCATCTTGGGTGTAGGCTTCGCAGATTATCGGAAAGGGATAGATTTATTCTCACTTATCTCTTACTCAGTAAGAAAGACTCACAAGGATATTCATTTCATTTGGGTAGGGAGAACAGACGTTCAATTCCTGAATACACTGCCCCCTAAATATAAAGCACATTTCACATTAGTCGATCCTACTCCCGATATCGGATTATATAACGCTGGGGCTGACTTATACTTATTAACTTCAAGGGAAGATCCTTTTCCAAATGTTGTTTTAGAAGCATTAGATGCAAAACTTCCTGTTATAGGGTTTAAAAATGCTGGAGGTTTTGAAGATGTTGTTACAGAAAAAACTGGTGCCTTAGTAGACTTTTTAAATTTACCCAAAATGCTAGAAAAAATATATGAATTTATTCATGATGAGGGATTACGATTACAAAAGGGAAGCTTTGGCCAAGAACTTATCGAAAAAAACTTCAATTTTCTTAATTACATTTATCAATTACTAGATCTTCTCGAACATAATTACAAAAAGATAAGTGTAATCATACCGAACTATAATTATGAAAAATACTTACCTGATCGAATCGAATCAATATTAAACCAAACCTACCCTCTTTACGAACTAATTTTCTTAGACGATGCCTCCACTGATCATAGCGTATCAACTTTTAAAAAGCTGCTTTCAAAAGAAAATAAGACCCACCTGAAGGTTCAACAGATTATTAATGATAAAAACTCTAGTTCTGTATTTAAACAATGGATAAAAGGAGTCTCTGCAGCAACTGGTGATTATATTTGGATCGCAGAGGCCGATGACTTATGCGATAAGACATTTTTACAAGAGGTGATACAGGGGTTTTATATAAATAACAATATTACCTTAAGTTACACACAATCAAAACAAATAGATGAACAAGGAAATGTATTGGCTAATCATTATTTAAATTACACAAATGATATCGATAAAGAAAAATGGAAAGCCCCCTATTTTCGAAAAGGCGTCGAAGAAATACAAGATACGTTACTTATCAAAAACACTATACCTAATGTTTCAAGTGTAGTTTTTAAAAATATAGATATGAAGAAAACGGAAAAACAGTTAGAGAAGTTCAAAATAGCTGGCGACTGGTTCTTCTATGTTTCTCTTCTTACAGAGGGAGATATTTACTTCAATCCAGCCCCCTTAAACTATCATAGACGACATTTAAATAGCGTAACGAGAACAGAAGATTCATACTCCCATTACAATGAAGTTGTGCAAATGCAAAATTTCATTAAAGAAAAATTTACTATCGACGACATTTCTAAAATGAAAATGTATACATATAGAAAGTATCTTAAAACATACTTAAAAATTTAAACGTGTGCTTTCTATACCATCAATATCTCTTGTAAGGCGCTACTATTATTTAAGGGGGAATACTCTTTGAAAGACTTTATAGAGGAACATAAAGATTTAATTTCTCAAATCGCACACAGCTATAATGTAAATGCAAGTATCCATCCTGAGGATCATATCTTTCAGTTCATTGTCACTAATCCCGTCTTCCCATCAAAAAAAGAAGCGATAGATTATTACTTTAAAGATGGGCAAAACTCAGCACAAATACTCTTAAACTTAATTACTTCCCTTTATCCTCCTACAGTCAATCCAATTAAATTGTTAGAATTTGCATCCGGATACGGCTGCGTAACACGTCATTTATTAAATCTACAAGCGAATTTGAGTATAACCGCTTGCGATATACACGAAGAGGCTATTTCCTTTATTGAAAACAAATTAAATAATTCTTCTATATTATCTCATCCTGAGCCTGAACAGTTAAAATTGGACTCCTCTACGTACGATATCGTTTTTTGTCTATCCTTTTTCTCTCATATGCCTGATACAACTTGGTTTCGTTGGCTGCAAACATTGTATAACGCTGTTTCACCTGGTGGTTTATTCATTTTCACAACCCATGGCTATCAAAGCAAAAAATACTTCGGGTTTCCAAATTTAAATGAAAAGGGCTATTGGTTTCTCTCTTCTAGTGAACAATTCGATTTAGATGTGAATCAATACGGACAAACGATAGTTAGTCCCTCTTACGTGTGTGACAAAATTAAATTATTACCCCATAACCCAATTATCAAAAAGTATACTGAAGGATTTTGGTGGGAACATCAAGACCTTTGGGTTATAGAAAAAGAAGTAAATTAATAACCCACGCTCTGCTTATATACAAGTAGAGTGTGGGTTATTATTTTTTACTATATAAGAACTCTTCAATCCATAGCTTATTTAATCTAATCCCATGTTTAAAATCTATTTTAGGTTCCCAATTCAATTCTTGTTTTACCTTATCAATATTTAAAATGATTTTTTGAACGTTCTCTTGTTTTTGTTTGTAACAGATAAAATCCACTTTTCTTTCTGTTATTTTCTCTAATTCCACTATAATTCGTTTTAAAGAAAGACCTTTGCCACTCCCTATGTTGTATACGCAAGATTTCAATTGATTTAATTGTGCTAGTTGTATAGTAATTTCAACTAAATCATCGATATAAATATAATCTCTAATAATTTCCTCCGGATTCCCATATATATGAATCCTTTCATTACTGAGATGCTGGTACAAAAAACAATTTATCGCCCCTACTTTTTTTAAGGGGTTTTGGTATTTTCCATACGGATTAGAATATCTACATACAACATAATCTATTCCATATTTTCTCTTATAAAAATACAAATAATTCTCCAGCGAAACTTTTGTTATTCCATACGGGGAAAGTGGTCTTAATGGATGTTTCTCATCAATAGGCAAATATTCAGGTTCACCATAAACTGTGCCTCCCGAAGAAGCCAATATAATTTTTTTAATACGAAAATCTTTAACACTTTCCATGAAATTAAGAAAAAATAGACTGCTATTAATATCACCGAAAACATCTTCAATTGAAGTTGCTACGTTAGACGTCGCAGCTAAATAAATAATAATATCTATATTCACTAAAGCCTTATATATATCCTCAACATTTTCTAAATCACCTTTAATAAATTCAACTTCACTTATAATATTTTGAGGAAAATTATTTATATGTCTGGAAAATACTTTTACATTTTGCCCCTGTTTCAATAAACCCAATGCGAGGTTGATACCAATGAAACTATTTCCACCTACTATTAAATAATTATTCTTCCTCATAATATCATCTCTCTAGTAATAAATTTTTCCTATCGTCAAACTTAAAAATATACACAAATAAACTGGATCATTTTGATTATTCATCCTCTTATCATTGTATGTTTGTTA
This sequence comes from Bacillus sp. EKM501B, assembly GCF_011800505.1. Taxonomy (NCBI): domain Bacteria; kingdom Bacillati; phylum Bacillota; class Bacilli; order Caryophanales; family Bacillaceae; genus Bacillus; species Bacillus sp. EKM501B. The sequence continues at coordinate 4,391 of NZ_JAALFZ010000040.1, forward strand.
TAAATTTTCATTATCTTTATTTTCTATTTTCATTTTATAATAGCTTCCTTATTCAGGTTGACTGCAAAAACACTCATAATATTTACTCATCCCCATGAATATATTTAATAAACAATCCTCACTTGTTTACCCCATAAAAAAGCTTCTACATACACAAAGTTCTCAAAAAAGGAGCGCTAAACTCATGAAAAATATAAATCAAGAACTTTTAAATCATGTAATCCTACATAAAGATCGAATTCCGCATTACCATAAAGACTTTCCCCTTATACTATTTTGGAGTCATAGAAGCGGATGCACCTCATTAGCTAATTGGTTCTTTTTTCAAATTGGATTATTTACTGAAGCAAAGAAATACAATGACTTTATTCATTACTATGAGTTCTGGGTGTATAAAAACAGTACAAATTACATTCAACAATTACAAAATAGTCTTCTAGAGGCTAAAAAAAATGTTTGTAAACTTGTACGAAATCCTTATACAAGAGCTGTCAGCTCATTTTTATTACTTGCTGACAATCCATATGCTAGCCCACAATGGGAAAGCATCCGTCATTATTTTTATAATGATAAATATAGTAATCAAGGAATATCATTTAAACAATTTTTATATTACGTTCAGGCATTCGATTCCAATTCCCTAGCTTTAGATATACATTTTAGTCAACAATACGTCCCTGGTGAAGAAAATTTCATTCAATGCTATATTCCTTTAGAAGATTTTAATACACAAATCACCAAGATGGAGCACATGTACGATTTGATGAAATCCCCTTTAGCACTTTTTACAAATTCAGATCATCATCGTGCTCACAAGATGATTTATGCAGGAAGCTATGCAGAACTTAGCATTACAGATCCAGGCTTTCCCCGATTTCCAACATACGAAAGCTTTTATGATAAAGAAACTATGGATTTAGTTACAGAAATATACGCACAGGATTTTGAAATGTACCCATACACGAAAGGGATATTTTAAGTCTATACATTTTTCCACGAATAAAAGCTGATACATCGCATAGCATAAAGTGAAACTTTAATTCGAGTGGGAGTTCTCTCCAACTAATTATTCCCTTCTCCTAATCGTAATTTTAAGAGATACCTAACTTTCACCCATTTCCTTTAATTTCGCCGATTGTTGACGTGTATCATACTTTCCATACATAGATTGCATTTATTAACATAGGAGGGATATCGTGTGGAAATCAATTTGAAACACAATAATGGGTACTGCGTTATTTGCGAAAAGAAAGCTACATTTATAGAGCATAATGATTGGCTTAGAGATCATTATTTATGTTCTACATGTAACTCTATACCAAGGCAGCGAGCTTTAATCCATGCTTTACATACATTTTTTCCAAAATGGGATTCCTATAATATTCACGAATCCTCTCCTGGAGGAATTACGACTCAGCTACTATTAAAAAACTGTAAAAACTATACTTATTCTCAATACTTTAGAAATTATCCTCTTGGCCAATACTTTCAAGGTATTAGATGTGAGAACTTAGAAGACATGACTTTTGAAAATGAATCTTTTGATTTATTCATTACTCAAGACGTTTTTGAGCATGTAATGACGCCAAACAAAGCCTTTAAAGAAATAGAACGAGTATTGAAACCTGGCGGTGCTCATGTATTTACTGTCCCTTGGTATCATACACTCACAAAAACTGTGCAAAGAGCAAGAATGAATAAAGAGGTGATTGAATATATTGAAGAGCCCATTTATCATGGAAACCCTATTGATGAGAATGGATCTTTAGTAACGTTCGATTGGGGGCAGGATATGATTGAATATATTTATACACATGCAAACATGTATACAATTGTTTATTTACAAAAGGATAGATCACTAGGGTTAGATGCTGAATTTTTACATGTTTTCATTAGTAAAAAGCAAGAAAATAAAGTTTAATCACTATATAATTCGGAGGTTTAACAAATGAATAACTTTAAGTTAGGAAGTGATTTTGATCATCTTGTTAATTCACTATCTGATGCCGAACTTCTAAATTTATTTATACAAAGTTGTTCACAAACAACGATAAATGGGGTTCCCGTACCTATGTTTCCTACTGAAGAAATTCAAAAACAATTTGTAGGTGCTTCCTATGAACATGCTCTTTACGAAGCATATTTGTTTTATAGCCATATAAAAGAATACGCCCAAAATTTAGGAGTTCCCTTGAATAAAGAAAGTAAAGTTTTAGACTTCGGATGCGGATGGGGAAGAATTATACGCTTCTTATTTAAAGATGCCTCTGATCAAAATTTACTTGGCATTGATGTCGATCCTGCGATGATCACACTTTGTAATGAAACACTAGGAAGAGGGATATATAAAACAGCAAGCCCACATCCCCCTGTAGATTTTATTAGCGACAATTCATTAGATATCATATTCGCTTATTCTGTATTCTCACATTTATCCGAAGCAACTGCCGAAAATTGGGTAAAAGAATTTTCAAGAGTTCTTCGCCCTGGTGGAATCTTCATCGCAACAACACAAGCGCGCTATTTTCTTGATTTTTGTCAACAATTCCAAGAACATCCTGAATTAATTCAAACAGGATGGCATAAAACTTTATCTCAAGCTTTTCCAGATATACATCGCGCCATCTCGGATTATGAAAACGGCAAATTTGTTCATAGCCCTACTGGTGCAGGGGATGTTAGAAATAGTAGTTTTTACGGAGAAACCGTTATACCTAGGACTTATATTGAAAATCATTATGAGAAATATTTAAAGCTACAAGACTTTTTTGATGATGTAAATCGATTACCACAGGCCCTCTTTGTCCTTCAAAAAATTTAATTCCTTTCATTCAACGTAATAAATTTCATGACGAAAAGTACTTTCTATTTCAGATATATATCAAATTACCTAATACTCTCTTATTAAGTAAGCTTAAAAAATCCAATACATACCATAAAAAAAAACAGTAAACAGATAACATATCTCTTATTTTAAAATTGCTTCACCAAATCAAGAATAACTTCCCAACACTTGAACTACGAAAAACACGAGGGGGATATAACTTGAAAATAATCGCTTTTTACTTACCACAATTCCATCAAATTAAAGAAAATGATCGATGGTGGGGGAAAGGATTTACTGAATGGACAAATACTAAAAGTGCACGACCTTTATTTTCAGGACATTATCAACCTAGGGAACCTTATCAAGATTTTTATTACGACTTAACTACCCCCTCCGTAAGAAAGTGGCAAGCAAAAATCGCTAAAGCATACGGTATATATGGTTTTTGTTATTATCATTACTGGTTTAAAGGAAAAAGACTATTAGAAACACCCTTTAATGAGGTACTAAAGATGAAAGAACCTGACTTCCCTTTTTGTCTTTCTTGGGCAAATGAACCATGGACAAAATCTTGGGATGGTCTCGATAAACATATATTAATGCCTCAAGACTACGGAGATATATCTGATTGGAAGGAACACTTTGATTATTTATTACAGGCTTTCCAAGATGAGAGATATATTTATATAGATGATAAACCTCTATTCATTATTTATCGTCCAGGACATATTCCTGATTGTGAAAAAATGCTTAATTACTGGAATGCATTAGCGCGAGAAAATGGTTTAAAAGGTATATACTTTGCTGAAACATTAAACAGTTTTCCACTACCTAATATAAATGGATTCGATGCTAGCATTCAGTTTGAACCTTTCTATACAATTGCCCATGATAGCTCTTCAGACATAAATAAGGTAATATATGATTCTGATATGCAATTAAACGTTTGGGACTACGATAAAGTATGGATGTATATATTACAACGATCGCTCCCAAAGAAAAAAACATTTCCTGGTGCTTTTGTTGATTGGGATAATACTGCACGACGTAAAAACGCGAATAGCAGCATCTTTGTAGGTTCTACCCCTGAAAAGTTCACCATATATTTAAGCAAGCAAATTCATCGGACTTACTCTTTTTATAACAGCGAGTTTTTATTTATTAACGCATGGAACGAGTGGGCGGAAGGAACTTACTTAGAGCCAGATAAAAAATATGGATTTTCTTATTTAGAAGGGGTTAAAAATGCAATTGATAGAGGTATGAAAGCATACAAAAAAGACGAGTCATTCTGACTCGTCTTAAAGTTGCTTGGCGACGTCCTACTCTCACAGGGACAAGGTCCCAAC
>NZ_JAALFZ010000041.1:0-6926 GCF_011800505.1 Bacillus sp. EKM501B
TATCAGAGGCAAAATAAAAAGGAAAACCTTTTGGCTACGCCAAACCGAAATTCATCTCCCACCTACCGTTGGGCTACGCCCTTCACACGCTTAAGGAAGGAGAATTCTTTTGGGAAATTCGTTAAAAATAAGGAGATGATCCATATGGTAACTATGGCACGAAGAAAAAGTGGAGCTTGTTCAAAAAGGATGCAAAAAATACGCACCCGTGGCGGCGCGAATGAGAATTATGATTGGCAGTGTAATTATATTCAGCAATATTATAGATATTCCTCATGTATTTGCTGATGGTTAAAATCCAGATGTGAATGAGGTATTTAAAGATGTACAATCAAACGACGGAAAGATAAAGAATTATATAGAGGGCCAATTATACAATCGTATTGTAAATGCGTTTGAACCGGTTATATTCTTAATTAAATTGGTGTCATACCCAATAGCATCCGTTGTAGCGTTATGCGGTAGTTTGTTCATTATGGTTGGTAGTCAGGAGCGAGGATTCAGTCTAATTTCAAGGGCAGGTATCTGTTATATAGTGGTGCAAATGATTCCGTTATTTATGAGATTGCTAAGGTTATTTAGTCCTACTTAATGTAGGACTTTTTCATATGATAATAACCATCTATCGTTATTATCAGACAACATATCTTAACTCAACATTCGCAATAAATAGTTTTATGTTTCTAAAAATGTAATATATTTACATATATGAAAATCGAAAGTATGATGAAGGTGCAAGCCATAAAACTATTAAAGGGGGATTTTTTATGTTAAAGAAACTAGCAATCGGAGCATTAGCAACTGGGGTTATGTTGTCTGGAGCTGGCGGTGTGATGGCGGCAGAAAACACACCAGCTTTAAGTAAGGAAAAGGTTGCAGGCTTAAATACTTTAAGTACGGCGTATACTACTGTTAATGTCAATGGGAGCACTGTTGAATTTGCTGTAAAAGGCTTAGAAAATCCATTCACTTCAAAGTATTATCAAAAAATAGCTTGGACAAATAGTTATTCGGATCCAAATAATTACAATACATTAGCAGTAGCATATCCACAAAGCGGGAATGGTTATCAGGCATATGGATATGAATCATTAAATAATGTTAAACAAAAAATAGGCTCTGGTCAGACTGTCTATGGTTTCGCCCTAGCAAATAACGGAACCTGGTATCCGGCTGGACAAGCTATAATTAACTATTAAAATTTAAAATAAAAAGGAGTCCTAGTGGGCTCTTTTTTACTTGTAGGAATTTCTTAACCATCATGGAATACTGTTTATACAATATACAATATACAATATACAAATATGCATATTGTATTTATTTGGGTTTTTGTATGTTAAAATTATATATAAAGATTTTTATGTATAAAAGAAACTTAAATCAAAAATATCCAATGGGTTTTGAGAGGTGTTATATGTTTACAAATAAGAAATTAATTCGAATTGGTCTAACAATATTTGTATTTTTATGTATAGTTGATTTTTCAATCGGTTATTTTCAATCATATCTGGCATCAGCAGCAGATATTAAATGGACAATTCCAGAAATGTGGGAAACTATTTTGATAGATGTTCCTCGAGGTATACTTGTTCTTTTAGGTGCAATCGCTTTATATGATTTCACAAAACAGACATCAAAAAAAGATGCATCAATCTAATCATGTCTTTCTTCAATTAAAAATTTCATGATAGTAATCTTAAAAAAAGCCCTAATCAGGGCTTTTTTTCTTGTTACTGATAATGAGACACTATATCTGACTTACATAAATATCCTATTTGTTCAAATCAATCCTTGCTGATGGTACAATTAAAGCCATGGAGGGGAATTATGGGGATTTATTATGTAATACCACTACTTCTTATAAACGGCACTGCGTTATTCTTATTTTTCTTGTCTGTTTCACCGAAAATTAAGGTTAAAAACCTATTATCGATAATGGTCTGTTTAGGGATAAATCTAATAACAAGTCCAGCGGCTTTTCTTATAGGTGGGATAGCTGATTATGCAGGTGTGGCGGCTAATTATGGGGCTTATTTTGCGGGAGGATTTCTCTTCATTCAGGGAATACCACTCCTCATACTAATTGTGGCTTTGTGGAAGGTTGCAAGAGCAAAGAAAATAAATCAAGTATAGAAGTACATAATGAAAGGGTGGATTCCTTTTTAGAGGAGGGATCCGTTTTTTTCTTGCTATCGATTATAATGCTTTATGTTAAATCGAATTGTATAGAGCATTCATTTATTTTTCTTTCATAGATCAATTCATAATATAATATAGAAAATATTTCTTTGTTTCGTCGATTAAGGAGGGAATTTAATATTGGAACAAGAAAAGATTGATATTTTAGCTGAAACCTTATTATTGGAGGTTATAACACAAAAAGTTGAAATGATAGAGCAGCTTCCCATTATGCTAAAAGGTATTGACTATTTAAATGGTTGGGCAGAAGTAATTTCGAAAACAACAGAATGTGAAATTTTTGAATCAGATGCACCCAGTGTAATGAATTTTTTTACCGTAGGAGAAAAAGTTTTAATTGAGCTAGAGATGCCATGTCTTATATCAACATGGCAGAATAGAGAACAACTTCTGAGAATTACAACTACTGTGAAAGCAAAATGCTTAGTTTCTCATGCAGAAGTATTTGATTGGAACAATATGAATAAAATAGAATTGTTAAATCGCCAAAAAGATGTGCAATTTGTAGAGTTAAACTATATAGATACTGAATGTGATGATATTCGTGCTTATTGAATTAGACAAAACAATAAATTCTAGTTTTTGACGTATTTAGTAATTCATGTACTTTTTCTGCAGATTTAGAATTAGCTAATATCTTATCCATAGATTTTAATAAATCTGAAATCCGTATAATTAGAACAACATTTTCCATGTACTTAAAACCTCCTAAAGTGTTCTTTAAAAATTTCACGTACTATATGTTTAATATATTTTTATACACCAAATAATCAAGGGCATACTGTCTCTGAAAGGACGTAAATATCGTTTAGAATCTCACATGTAATTACATAAAATATAATCATAATATCCATATATGATTTTCTGTGTAGGGTTTTCTTTTCAAATATTTGAATTGTCTCGAAATAATAGGAACGATTTGTACATTTTTTAAAGTGTAAATCCAGTTAATTGATAGTTGATTTATTTTTATACAGCCAAATAGCTACATCAAATTGTATTAATTTTTTGATTCTTAAAAATTTCATAGTAGGAGTTTGATAATTATAATTTATAAGAAGTAAATATGAAAAAGTTAGAGAATTATCTTAGTTATTAAATAGATTCTGCCTATACTTTAAGTAGAGCCCAACTTATTAAATTTAAATAGTTTATATGTTCATATATAGAATTTTCAAGGGGGTAAATTGTAAATGATTCCAACGTCAACATATGTAGCTAAATGGGTATTAGATGACTTAACACTTGCATCAAGACCAAATCAAGGGATCAAACTAAGTACATTTAAAAAGTTAGAAAAACTTTATGTAGAATACAGAGAAATGATTGAGGGAGATACTAGTTTTGAAATTACACATTATCTGCTAGAGTTTATCAATCCACATAATCTTTTTGTAGTAAGAGATGGTTACTATATATTTGATAATAAAACGATGAAATTTATTAAAGTATCAGACGATATTCATTTTTTAAATCAAAACTTAGCGTATTGTAATAATGGAGTTGCAGTGGATTTAATAAACGGAAAAATGCATTTTTTAGAAGGGCATTATTATAAAGTTAAGACCTCATATGTTGATTTATTAAAAGGAGAAACTATCCCTGTAATGGTACTAAGTCATTTAGATAATAATGTTGGAGTATCAGTTCCTTTGACAATGTTTAATGAGGAAAGAACGTTTAAAATTTCAGAGAGTTATATAGTGGATCTTGCCTCAAAGAATTGTAACAATGAGAGTGAATTTAGTGAAAAGGGAAACGTAATACGATTTCTAAAACCTTCTATTGTGTAGTTAAGTATATATGTTAATCAAATTCATAATGAATTTAAGAGGGGAAAAAATTTTCTTTTGAAATGTATACAGCCTTTCGAGATAAAGTAATTATAAAAGATGAATATAAAGGATTGGTGGAATTAATAAATACAGGAAATTGGGAAGAAGCTGCTTTAAAGTTTCCATTCGTTAAAGAATACATAAAAGTTAATCATAGTAAAGATATTCCATTTACAAAGAAACAGATAAATGAAGCATTTGCAGAAGATTATTTTCTATATATATATGAGGTGGCACATAGGAAACTGGGAAGAAAAGAATGATTATTATACAAATTTAAAAGATAATGAATGGTCATTTATAGCCAATCTCAAGAACTACAGAGATCCAGAACATAACGTGGCACCTATCATATTATTTATGAATGTGGTTTTAAAGGAAGTAGCAGCACATATTATAAGGCTGGAAGTTTGATATGGTGAGGCTGATGGACCGGAAGAATACTTTTTTATAAATAATGAATTTAAAAAGAGTAGCAGTAATTAAATATTGCTGCTTTTTATTTATACACTAGAAATTATTGTTGTTAGCGTTATATATATTCATTTATAATCGAATATGGAAAATTTTACACTGCAATAATAAAGATTTTAGTATATAAGAGCTGGGAGCAGCTCTTTTTATTTTGCTCAGGGGGAGTGTGAAAGAAAAAAGTTTATGTTAGTGGCGAAGTTAAATGATCTAATAGAGAATAAAAAATTACAATTAGTTGAACTGGTAAAAAAACATGGTTTTAGTCATACGAAAGTCCTCCATTTAAGTCAGGAAATCGATAAATTAATTAATAAATATATGATTATAAAAAAGGAACCCTATAATAGTAGGGTTCAAAGGGAACAGATACATAAAATAAATAAAGAGAATAATTTAATTATATAAGAAAATTGATGCCGTAATATTGAGAAAGTGTAAAACCTTAATTAATTATTTTCGTTTGAAAAGTGATGTGATTACTATTTTAAAATTAAGAATAAATTTAATAGAGAGAGCTGTTTAACGAATTAAGTTAACAGAGTACAATATAGTTAGTAAACAAAGAGCGGAACATTTTGTTAATGAATTAATCAAAAAAGATTAAATGCATCTTACTGCTAGATCTTGATTTGGCAAAAAATTCAGCTTCATTTCCTCCATCTACAAAACCACCAATATTTCTGAAAACCCCACATTCACCAGGTCCTAAATATCGTACGCCTACATAATCATTATAGCTATCAGGATCGTACTCCCATAATTCAACTTTTAACTTACTAGTTGAACCTACTTCAGCAGCTCGGCAAATCTTGTAATCTCCACCAGTCGAGGCATATACATAACTTTCAGCACCATTTGAATATAGCGTTTCTTCTCCTAAGTAATCCCATCCAGAACTAAAAGGCTCAATTGTGTTTGCAAACGTAGAAGAAGGGACCAACATTACTAACAACGTCGTTACGAATGCCATCATACTCATTTTTAATTTTTTCATTCTTATTCCTCCCTATTTTTAATTGAAATTTATTGTTCTTCACATAATACATAAAATATTTTGTTTTGTTGCAAATAAATGAATGCTTTAAATGTAGCTTTGAAATAAAGTTTGATCAAAAATACCTCGCAATCCAAAGTTTTACGATAAATAAAAAGAATCCATTTTGAAAAAGATTGATCAAAATGGATTCTTCCCCAGCAGATTTAAGTTTGGTTTTTATAAAAAAGTTTGACCATTTCTACCTATGTTGTTCAACAATCGCGCCCGTTTGTGAAATTGGCAAAAGCAGTCTAATTATCGAATAGTCCTCTTCCTCTCAGATTTGCGGAAACAGGCTCCTTTCCTATTTCACGTGCCCATATAGATAACTGGCCAATATGGTGGATTTCGTGGACAATGACATGACGTATGATCTCTCCGTGTGTACATTCAATAACTCGGCGCCTGATTGGTGCGTCTCTAGAGCTAATCAGTTCTTCATTGAAATCAGTTTCTGAAAGTTTCCGAGAATCCATTTCATTTGTCCAAGATGTCACAAATGGCTTCACTTTCTCATGGTATTGAGCTGAAAGATTTTTCACTTTTTGTAAGCTGGCATAACCCTCAAACAATGGCTCCTCAGGCACTGGTTCACCTCGCAAACCTAAGATCCACATATATTCCACATCTACAATGTGAAATAGGGTATGTAGTATACTGCCGAACCCACCGACCCGTTTCTTTAATAGTTCTTCATCTGGTATGTCTTCGCACAATGTAAACCAATCATCACGAACTTGCCAGTTATATTGAAACAGTTTCAACATTACAACAACCTCTATCTTTTATAGATTTAATATTTAATTTTCACCAAAAGACTTCAAAATCCTTTTTTAAATAATAGCTCTAAAAAATCTGTTAAAATCCTCCACAAACTGGCCCTTTAGTTGAGTAACTTTATTGCTACTCAACGGTTCCTTAATTCGCCTTTCAGCTCAAATCTTCTTTTCACTTTTTACTATAAAAACACCCCTTTAGATAAACAGATCCAAAGGAGCAAAACATCGCAACTTTTTTATAAACGTCGCGACTTTATTCAAAACATCGCGTCTTTTTTATAAACAGTTAATCTTTATTTCAAATCAATATTAAAATAATGTTGTTTGAAAACACTTCTATCCATATGTTAGGGGTAACTCCACATTGCTATTCAGCTAATAGGGGTCTCGCGCGATCGAGCTAAGGTTTTTAATTACCCTCTAAACGAAAAATTAATTTCTCTATAGTTGTTAATTTTAGGGAATTAGTCTTTTTTGTTTTTGAGGTGTTGACTTTTCTTAAGTTGATAGGCATGTGGCAGTACCCCACATCCATCAACTTAAGGATTTAGACTATTTTTGAAGTTAAAAGCACGTTACTATTTTCTTATGTTAATGAGAAAG
>NZ_JAALFZ010000042.1:0-6478 GCF_011800505.1 Bacillus sp. EKM501B
CTAAAGACAGCCGCTGTTTCCTCCGGACGCACCTTAGCCTGCTTTTCAAATTGAGCCGAGATAGATTGGTAGGAAGGCATCGGTACAAAAGTATCATTCATGCTGGCCAATAGCGTTTGTTCCTCCTGGGAAAGCAACCCGATTTCGCCAATCAATTGATGTGGATCGGCCAACACCGTCTGGATAAGATATTCAAAATTTTGGGCCATCTGTTCAATAGTCTCTTTTCTGAATAAACTTGTACTATATTCAAAATAGATGTCTAAATGGGAACTGTGTTCAAACACATCCAATGATAGATCAAATTGTACATTGGGATTGAAAACGTTTTGTATCTCCCATTGTGCAGCAAGTTCTTCCTGCTCATGATGAAACGAAAACATGGTTTGAATAAGAGGAGTACCATTTGTCTTCCGTGTCATACTAGTTCGATTCATAATCCATTCTACAGGATCCACATCACATTCGAAGGCTGCAAAACAATGCTCCTGTACTTTTGAGAAAAATTCATTTACTGGCTGTGCAGACGGTAAATGAGTCCTAATAGGTAATGTTTTAACAAACATCCCAACAGTTTTATCAAAAATCGCATGATTTCTCCCAGCAGAAGGAGTACCGACTACTAAATCTTTCTGCCCTGTATATTTAGAGAGCAAAAGCTGATACATCCCTAATAATAGTGAAAAGAGAGTTTGATTCTGTTGCAGGGCATACTTTTTCAATTGATTTGTTATTTCCTGATTAAGCGTTCTGATATAAAAGCCACCCTCTGGCTGTGTTCCACTTGTCTGCTTCTCATCAAAAGGCAATGTCAAAACTGGAATATCACCCTTAAACTGCTGCTCCCAATAGGAAACATCCGCATCCATCTCATGCTGCTTTTCCCAAACAGCATAATCCTTATATTGGAGCGCAAGAGGAGGTAGCGGCTGATTGTGTTTATACAATTCAATGAATTCCCGTATAAAAATCTCAATTGATTGACCATCTGATATGATGTGATGCATATCAATAAACAGCAGATGATCTCCTTGATACTCAAAAACTCCCGCTCTTAACAGTGGAACCTGATGAAGATCGAATGGTTTTACCAATTTAGACATAAGTTTGTCTAGCCCGCCTTCACATACTCTTTCTCTCATCACTTCTACATTGGCAGAAGAGTGGATTCGCTGTACCAGCTCATCCCCAACCATATCAAAGGAAGTTCTTAGACTTTCGTGGCGCTCAACAAGCATATTAAGTGTGTTCTGAACACGCTCAATGTGTAAAGTATGAGGAGCCTTTAAAAGGAACGGCATGTTATAACTCTGCTCCCCGCCCGGTAAGTGGCTGATTGCATATATCCGTTGTTGATTTGCAGAAGCTGGATAATGGTCCTGAGATGGAGCTGGGAGAATACCAAGCACTTCCCTATTTTTTTCCTGTTCAATCATTATTGCCATTTCCTCTAAATAAGGATGTTCAAAAATCTTTTTAATCGACAATTTAACCGATAACTCCCTCTCAATGGCCGCTATCAGAGAAACAGCTTTGAGTGAATGACCTCCCACTTCAAAGAAATGGGTACTAATACTAACAGGAGTTACCCCTAAAATCTGCTCCCACAATTCTGCTAGTTTCTTTTCTACGGTTGTTCTAGGTGCAATATACTCCTCCTCTTGATTTAACATAAGTTCAGGAGCTGGCAGTTCTTTTTCATTGGTTTTTCCATTCGGTGTGATTGGAAGATCGTTTAATGGAATGAAAAAGGAAGGCAGCATGTAATCAGGTAACCGTTTAGCCAAAGCGTTCCTTATCTCCTTTGACTCTTTCTTGGTATCAGATACATAATAAGCGCATAGATATGTTTCATCTTGCTCGTTTTTTCTTTCCATAACATACGATTTTTTTATGTTATGGACGAGTAATAATTCGGCCGTTACTTCTTCTGGTTCAACACGGAAACCTCGGATTTTCACCTGACGATCAATTCGCCCCATAAATTCAATAGCTCCATCAGGAAGCCATCTTACCAAATCACCAGTTTTATACATTCTCTCCTGTTCTTTAAACGGATGTGCGACAAACTTCTCGTCGGTTAAATCAGGACGATTCAGATATCCTTTGGCAAGAGCTTTCCCAGCTATGCATAGTTCACCAGGCAGGCCGATTGCTTGAAGTTGCCCATATTGGTTTAAAATTATGAGCTCTGTATCATTCAGCGGCTTTCCAATTGGAATAGTTCCTAATCTTTTATCAATAGATTGAATTTGATAAAAAGCTGCAAAAACAGTGCTTTCCGTCGGCCCATACACATGAATGAATTTGTTAGATCCAGATTCCTTTAAGGCTTGCTCGACAAAAGAAACCGTTACCTTTTCACCGCCGAACAAAACGGTATGAAGTCCATTAAAAGCTGCTGGATTTTCAGCTATGATTGCATTGAATAAAGCAGTAGTTAAAAACATGGTTGTAATCTTCTGTTCTACTAAGAACGTAGAAAGTTCTCTTGGCGACAGAATGATGTTTGGGTCAATAAGAATTAATTCTGCTCCGTTCAGTAATGCTGCGAAAATGTCAAATACCGAGCCATCAAAAGATGGGTTAGATAATTGTAGAATACGATCCTCATGTGTCACATCTACATAATTCGTATTTACAGCCACTCTCATTACATTTTCATGTTTGGTGAGAATTCCTTTTGGCTTTCCTGTCGATCCTGATGTATAAATGACATAAGCAAGGTCTTGTAAAGAGGAAATCGAAGGAAGATTTTCACAATAGTCACCGTTATACATGTCATCTATAATCAGTACTTTTCCTGTATATATAATAGAAGGAAATATATCCGCATGCTTTTTTTGATCCGTGATAAGAATGGATATTCTCGAATCTTGAATCATATAATTTATCCGTTCCAGCGGATAATTTGGATCAATTGGGACATATGCTGCTCCTGCTTTTAAAATACCAAGAATGCCTATGATAAATGAGTGAGAGCGTTCCAGCATAACACCTACTAAGTCATTTGATTGTACTCCAAGTCCTCGAAGCTTTTTAGCAAGCTCGTTAGCGCGACTGTTTAGTATTTCATATGTAAGAGATTCTCCATTGAATGAAACAGCTGTTTTATTAGGAAACCAAGCGGCCTGCTGTTCAAAGCGTTCATGAAGGGTGAGATTGTCTTCACCCCTATTGTAATTAGACGTTTGAAATGTTTCAGTTATAAGCCTTTTTTCTTTCTCATCAATTAGCTCTATTTCACACATCCTCATATCAGGTTCCTCAATAATCTGTTCTAATATACGGATAAATCGTCTGCTTATGTTACGGATTTCATCATTTTCATATACGTTTTGATTAAAATGAAAAATGATGTATTGTTCCTTTGGAGCAACAGTTAAATGAAAATCATAATTTGTTTGCTCGGTATCATGAAATTCTTCTATGCGAAAACCAAAAAGTTCTTCTTCCTCTTCTGTTGAAGTATCATTAGACGGATAATTCTGAAAAACAAGCAAATGACTGAACAAATCTGTCTTAAATTCTGTCATTTTCTGAAGTTCAGCCAGAGAGCAATATGAATAGCGCTCAGACTCCAAGTTTGATTCTTGTACATTCTGCAGGAGCTGTGCAAAAGACATTTCAGGCTCCATCTTTATTCTGACTGGAATGGTATTGATAAACAATCCCACAGCATGCTCAATGCCTTCTAATTCAGGTGGTCTTCCAGATACAACTGATCCAAATACAACATCTTTCGATTGGTTGTAATGACTGAGCAACAAAGCCCAAGCTGTCTGACATATAGTATGGACAGTGACTTTGTATTGCTTTGATAGCCGTTCAAGACCTTGAAGCAAGTCATCATTTATTTTTTGATAAAACTCCCCTTTTTGAAAGCCCTTTTTTGTTGCTTTCTTGTAGAATCTCGGCATTTCTGTATTTGTCTCAAGTCCTTTTAAATATTCCCTCCAGTAGGCATGAGCCTTATCTTTGTCCTGATTTTCAATCCATTGAATATATTTACTAAAAGAAAATGATTTCTTCTCTCTCACCGACTCCTGGTGCAATAACGTAGCATATATCTCAAAGAATTCCTCTAAAACTGCTCTAGAGCACCAGCCATCCAAAATAATATGATGATTCGTAAAAACAAGTATATGCTCAAACTCGCTTAATCTCAGTACCTGTACCCGAAATAGAGGGCCAGTTACCAAATCAAACCCTTCCTTTAAATCCGATGCCAAGAACTTTTCGATAGCTTGCTCTTTATGAATCCCTTGTAAATGAGTATAATCATGCATTTGGATGAACATCTCTCTATTTTTGAATACAACTTGTCGAGGACGGCTTAGCTTAGAATGAATAAAAACTGTCCGTAACAAATCATGACGTCTTACAAGAATATTCAGGCTATTTTCTGCAATATCAAAATTAAACGTACCGGAAATTTTCAGAGCGGATTGGACACAGTACGCTTGAAAATCTTGATCTTTATCGCTTAAATGATGAAACAACATACCTTCTTGCATAGGCGATAGCGGGTAAATGTTTTGGAAATTTTGTTTATTTTTCATTTTTCCACTCCTTTTTCTATCATAGAGAGAGAGGAAGGCCTCTCTCTACATGTCTTCAAGCAGCTCATAAATATGATCCAGTTCTTCGTCCGTCAATCGTTGATCATCAAAATCACTTAACGTTTTTTCTCCGTCATCTTCCTTATCTATACAATGATCGACCATTTTTTCAAGTGTTTCTGTGTAAACATTCAAAAGTTGTTCGATTTCATTTCTATCAAACTCACGCTCATGATATTCCAAATTGATTTCTAACACGCCATTTATGACTGCAAGATTCAAGTCAAGCATGTGTGTTCTTTCATTTTCCAAGCTGTTTGAATTACCTAAGTGCAAAGATTGGCCCTCATTTTCATGCAACTCAAACTGACCCAAATAGTTAAAACTCACTGGAGGAGACGGTCTTTCTTCAATAGTGTGCAGTTCCTTACAATAAAGCAATCCATATCCCATTCCCTTTTGAGGAATACGGCGAAGCTGGTCTTTAACCGATTTTATTGCGGTTCCTAGTTTTTCTTCTCTTCCCACCTCTAGTACAACTGGAAATACAGACGTAAACCACCCAATCGTTCTTGAAACGTCGACATCTTCCGAAAATGTCTCTCTTCCATGCCCTTCTAAATCAAGTGGTAGTTCTTCTATTCCAAATTGTTCCTTCATAGCTAACGCAAACGCCGCCAACAGAATTTCGTTTATTTCTGTGTTATATGCCCGATGCGCCTGTTTTAAAAGCAAATCCGTTTTTTCTTTGTTAAGTTGCCGAACAAGCTGTTTACTGTACCATCTCTTTTGATTGATCGATTGGCGTACGGCTAAAGAAGAAGGTACTACCAGCCTGTTTTCAACATCTTCCCAATAAGCTGTTTCATTTACTACTTCCTCTTTGGCGTAATTCCACAATTCTGTTGTCCATTCTTTATAAGAAGTCGTTTTCTCAGGTAATTTTATTTTTTCTCCAGAAACAGCTTGTTCATAAGCTGTTTCTAGATCCTCAAGCAAGATCCCCCAAGAAACACCGTCTATGATGAGATGATGTATAACTATAACAAGGTGGTCCCCTTTATTGGTTTGAAAGATACTCGCTTTGATAAGAGGTCCATTTTCTATATCGAGCTCCCCTTGAATACTATCAATATGGTTTTCTGCAAGCTCTCGCCAGTTATTTTTATTTCTAAGGTTCATCACTTCCAATGTATAAAAATCAGCTGTATACGCTTTTCGGTTGATTTGAACCATCTGTTGCGGATTCTTTACAAAAACAGCTCTTAGTACATCATGGTGCTCTATGAGTTTGTCCAACGCCAATTCAACCGCTTCAGGGTCAAATCCTTCTGCTTTGTAGAGTGTCTCAGCCTGATTATAGTGGTGTGGATTAACAAAGTTTTTTGAAAAAAACCAATTTTGTATAGGAGAAAGTAGAATTTCCCCAGATATCTGCCGTTGATCAATCTGTTTCTTTAAAGGCTCGATATAGATAGCCACTTCTTGAATTGTTGCATGTGTAAATAAATACTTTGTTTCAAGTTTCAATCGATACTTTCTTAATTGAGAAGAAATTTGAATGGCTTTGATCGAATCTCCTCCATAGTCAAAAAAGCTTCCTTTTATGCTGACACGTTCTATACCAAGCACCTCCTGCCAAATGTCAGTGAGCAATTTTTCAATCTCTGTACAAGGCGGCACATATGCTTCTACTGTTTCTGTTTCTTTTTCAGGTATTGGAAGCAGCTGTTCACTCATTTTTCCGTTTGGCGTTAAAGGCAACTCATCTATTGTCATGAAATGCACAGGAATCATATATTCTGGTAGAGTTTGCGCCAGCTTTCTTCTTATTTTCTGCGGCTCACTCTCTTTCTTCCACACGATATACGCACATAGATTTACTTGTCCTTCCTCATCATGATGAGCCACCACAT
>NZ_JAALFZ010000043.1:0-5667 GCF_011800505.1 Bacillus sp. EKM501B
TTCACGTTGTTTGTTTCGTTCAGTTTTCAAAGAACTACTTGGTCGCTCATTTGCGACTTCCTTATGTTAACATTTTCATCTTTCAATGTCAACTAAGTTTTTCATTTCGTTTGTCGCTTGCGACGTTAATGTCATCGGCGACTTGTTCTATATTACACCTCTAAAGTATAATCGTCAACACCTTTTTATAAATAATTTCAATTTAATATTTTTATGCTCTTTTAGCTAGATACGTCTCTATAGGATTTCATTATCGGAGCACACCTTCTGCTTCTCTTTAATTTATTTTTAAAAATATATTCAAGTTAATTTGAACTCTAGACTTAACTTGTGTGGACGTTTTCCTCCAACAAAACTAGCAACCTTATTTTAACAAATACTAGTATATAATTAGAGAGTTGTTGTACTATCAATAAAACTCTATTAGAAGCAGGTGAAGATATGAAAGATATACGTATCCTTATAGCAGACGACGATAAAGAAATCCGAAATTTATTAAAAATATATTTAGAACGAGAATTATACATGGTAGACACTGCAATCAACGGCGAAGAAGCCTTGCATTTATTTAATCAAAATAAATATAACCTCGTTATATTAGATCTTATGATGCCCAAAATAGATGGAATCGAGGTATGTAAAAAACTTAGAGATAAAACTAACGTACCTATATTAATGCTCACAGCTAAAGATCACGAAGTTGATAAAATTTTAGGTTTAAGCATTGGTGCTGATGATTATATTACGAAACCTTTCAGCATTCACGAAGTAATTGCACGAGTAAAAGCTCTTATGCGGCGTTTTTTAGTTCTCGGAAGTAACAATACTGCTCAAGAAAAAACAACTTTATCTTTTAAAGGACTAACTATCAATTTAAATACATACACAGTTCATACAAACAAAGAAGAAATTAGCTTAACCGGAAAAGAATTGGAACTGTTAAAATTCTTTACTTCAAACCCAGGGCAAGTATTTACAAAAACACAGCTCTTCCGAAATGTGTGGGACGATAATTATATAGAAGATGACAATACCGTTATGGTACATATTCGAAAACTTAGAAAGAAAATAGAAATTGACCCTTCCAATCCAAAATTTATTCAGACTATATGGGGAATTGGTTATAAGTTTGTAGGTGAAAAGCTTGAAGACTGATAAAACCCTCTTCCTTATTTCATTACAACTTATCATTTGCGGGATTTTAAACATACAAATGGGCCCAAGATTAAAAATGTCTTTATTTATTATCCTTATCTTAATTACAATTTATCTCTTCTTTGCAAGAATACAATTCATTCAACATCGTAAAGCAATGGATACTAAATTAAGTCGTGTACTAAAAGGAAACTTACAAACGAGATTATTCACAAGCAATGACCACTCATTACATAATATCGTTTTTTCAATAAACGAGCTAATAGCTAAATTAGAGCAGGTTCAGATTGAAGCCAAAAGATCCGAGGAATCCAGAAAACAACTTTTGTCTAGTATCTCCCACGATATACGAACACCACTCACCTCCATCATCGGATATATAGATGCTTTGAAAGACGGAGTTGCTGCTTCTGAAATAGAAAAACAAGAATATCTTAAAATACTCTATATGAAATCAAATAACTTAAAGCACCTAGTTGATGAAATATTCAATATGGCGAAGCTAGACGCTAATGAATTTCCACTAAAAGAAGAAGAACTCGACTTTTCTGAAGTTACTAGAGAAGTTTTGATTGAATTTTTACCTGAGCTCTCAAAACATAACATCGAACTGCAAATTCTCATACCAGATTCTACTTGTCCTATCATCGCAGATCATCTAAGCATTATGCGGATTATCGGTAATTTAATGAAAAATGCAATTTATTATGGAAAGGATGGGAAAACAATAGGAGTCGAACTGCTAGAAGCTGATGCAGAATACAAACTTCATATTTGGGATCAAGGCCCTGGTATTCAAAAACATGATTTACAAAACATATTTGAGCGAATGTACCGAAGCGAACAATCAAGAAACTCTTCATTTGGTGGTAGCGGTCTCGGACTCTCTATTTCTAAAGCACTCGTTGAAAAAAATGGTGGGCATATATGGGTTGAAAGTACTCCATGGAAACGAACTACTTTTGGCTTTTCTATTCCAAAACACAATACTTTTAAGAAATAGTTAAGAAATGATTAATATGCAGTTAAGCCTTCCTTTTTATGATGTAAGTAAGAACTTATAGAAAGCAGGTGTCTCCTATAAATACAATTATAAAAACGACTAACCTTACTAAAGTATATGGCAATCAAAAATCCGTAGATAATTTAAATATTAATGTTCAACAAGGAGAGATTTATGGCTTCATAGGCCGCAACGGTGCTGGTAAAACAACAACCATTCGTATGCTGCTTAGTCTTATAAAACCTACAAGTGGAACGATTGAAATATTCGGAGAGAACTTATTCCAAAATCAAAAAGATATTTTAAGCAGAATTGGTTCTATAGTTGAAGTTCCAGGATTTTATGAAAACTTAACTGCAAAAGAAAACCTACTAATTAATGCAAAGATAATTGGGGTTCACAAAAAGAATGCTATCGAAGAAGCATTAGAAATAGTAGGCTTGCAGCATGAGACAAAAAAGTTAGTAGGAAAGTATTCTTTAGGAATGAAGCAACGCTTAGGAATTGCACGCGCTCTTCTCCATTATCCTGAGCTACTCATATTAGATGAACCAACTAACGGACTAGACCCTATTGGTATTAAAGAAATGCGAAAACTTATTCATTCTTTAGCTCAAGAAAGAAATATAACAATACTCATTTCTAGTCACATATTAGCCGAGATAGAACAGTTGGTCGATCGTATCGGAATTATTCATGAAGGAAAGTTACTAGAAGAAGTTTCTCTTGATACGCTGCGCAAAGCAAACCGTAAGTACATAGAGTTTCAAGTGAATAATGACGATAAAGCTGTGATGTTATTAGAAAATCATCTTCAAATTTTTGATTATGAAGTACATGATGAAGGAAATATTCGTATTTACTCTCATTTTGGACAACAAGGATACATAAACAGAACATTTGTTCTTAACGGTATTGAAGTATTAAAAATGATGATAAGCGAAGATAGACTAGAAGATTATTTCACCAAACTAGTTGGAGGTGGAACAATTGGTTAATCTACTCTATACAGAACTCTTAAAACTAAAACGCTCTAATATGTTTTTAATTAGCATTATTGGTGCTGGTGTCGCACCTTTCTTAGTTGTAGTAGCCTCTTATATACATATAAAAACAAAACAGCCTACTCCAACTATTTGGTTCCATCAATTATTCACTGACGTTAACTTATATACTACTTTAGTTATAGGATTCCCCTTATATGGAGTAGTGGTTGCATATTTGCTTACCCGCGAATATGCAGAAGATACACTGAAAAATTTACTAACTATCCCCGTGTCGCGCATTAGCTTTATTATAAGTAAATTCATCATTCTCTTTCTTTGGATTATGATGCTAACTTTAGTCGCTTGGGCACTTACTTTAATATTAGGGCTATTGGGGAACTTCCCTGGCTTTAACATTTCTTTACTTTTAGGTTCTTTCCTAGAATTTTTAATATGTGGTGGACTTCTCTTTCTATTGTCTTCACCTATTGTGCTACTAACTCTTGTAATGAAGAGCTATGTACCGCCCATTATATTAACAGTCATTATTACAATGACTAATCTTATGCTCGTAAACTCCAAGCATAAAGATTTATTTCCGTGGACCGCTACTCTAGATATCGCAAATAACGAATTACAACCGACATATCCACCAGAGTATTCTTATATCATCATTGCAGTAACGACAATTTCCGGATTTATTGCAACACTATTCTATTTTAAAAAAGTAGACATTCATTAATTTGTAGGAGTGAAACTATGAGCGATATCATTATTGCCTTCATACTCGGTATTGTAGAAGGATTAGCTGAATTTTTACCTATATCCTCTACTGGCCATCTTATATTAGTCGGGCATTTATTAGGCTTTGAGGGAGAAAGAGCGAAAACGTTTGAAATTGTTATTCAGCTAGGCGCAATTTTAGCCATTGCAATTTTATATCATAAACGTCTCGTTTCTTTATGTAATATTAAGCCACTTCTACAGAAAGAAAAAAAATTCAACGCGTTCCATGTATTTCTTGGCGTATTTCCGGCAGTGGTTGCTGGTTTGCTACTACATGATATTATTAAAACATACTTATTCCAGCCATACACTGTTGTGATTGGACTTGTAGCAGGTGCAATTCTTATGCTCTTTGCAGAAGTAAAAAAGAAAGAGGCAGCAGCCTATTCACTGGACGATTTAACATACCGCCAAGCTTTAACAATCGGATTATTTCAGTGCTTAGCAGTATACCCTGGCTTCTCTAGAGCTGGCTCTACTATCTCTGGAGGTCTATTAGCAAAAGTAAATTATAAGACTGCATCTGAATTCTCTTTTCTAATAGCTCTTCCTGTAATGATTGGGGCTACAGGCTTAGACTTACTAAAAAGTTGGAAGTATTTAAGTGTCGATGACATCCCTATGTTTGCGGTAGGATTCATTACCTCTTTTATAGTAGCGATGCTAGCGGTAGTAACTTTTCTAAAGCTTTTAGAGAAGATAGGTTTAAAACCTTTTGCGTACTATCGTATTTTGTTGGCTATCTTATTTACGCTTTTCGTATTGCTATAGATGCATATAAGTCACATATTATTAAACTGATATTCAATTTAGAATATCAGTTTTTTCATCTATTTTAACTCTAGTATTACTCACTTCAATATGGCATAGTGATAATAAACTACCATTCATAATCTGAACGTTCTTTAAGTAACTACATCCTTTATCATAAAATGCAATTGGAAAATTAAAGATTCCATATATGTACAGAACATATTTACAAACTATATTCACTCCACATAGTATCTTTTTAATTTGCAACACACCGCTACAACTTTTAAATGAGTACAAAGACATACTAAATAAGTAAGTAAATTTCCTAGGAATTATAAAGAGACTAAATATGAATTAGAGTGAGGTAACGATAAAAATGAATCAATTAGCACAAACATATTGGGATACTTATTGGGGAAACAACAAAAAACCAGAATCTGTTACAGCTTGGCAATTTGGGGATGCCCCTAATTATCTTGCACAACTAGTAATTGACGGTATTAAAACCGCTACATGCTCCGGTCACATTTTTTATGAATTAGAACATGAATCACTACCGACTACTATTGATTATAGTATTATACTCAATAGTAATGATGAACCTGTAGCTATTATTAAGACAATAGAAGTAACTGTAACACCAATGAATGAAGTAAGCGAAGAATTCGCTATCGCTGAAGGCGAAGGAGATCGTACTTATAATTACTGGAGAGACACCCATGTTCGTTTTTTTACAAAGGAACTAAATGAGCTTGGTCTTAATTTCTCTGAAGATATGTTACTCGTCTGTGAGCGTTTTGAACTTGTTGATGTGAACAATAAAGTGAAATTTTAATAAACTGAGATTTACCAGCCATTCTTATTTTTATAAAACACAAAAAAGACGAGTCATTCTGACTCGTCTTAAAGTTGCTTGGCGACGTCCTACTCTCACAGGGACAAGGTCCCAACTACCATCGGCGCTAGAGAGCTTAACTTCCGTGT
>NZ_JAALFZ010000044.1:0-5168 GCF_011800505.1 Bacillus sp. EKM501B
ATTTTTCTGCGTTAGGAAGTTCTCAGCTTTCCTTCCTTCTCTGTATAACCGGGTAAAATAACTCGTGTCCTTTTCTTCGCTTATTATGAAATTGAATGCAAAAAAGCATATTCATCCCTAAATATAGGGACGAATATGCTTATATCCGTGGTTCCACCCAGATTCCCATCACAAAAAACATAATGGCTTCTTTTGCGATAACGTCGCATACACGGCACTAGATACTTCATTTCCCTAGTGCAGCTCTAAGGTGGTAAGTTATTTTTCTGCGTTAGGAAGTTCTCAGCTTTCCTTCCTTCTCTGTATAACCGGGTAAAATAACTCGTGTCCTTTTCTTTGCTTTTTGTAAAACATCCATTTATTGTTATTTAATATATCTTATTCATTTTATTTTTGCAAGTGTTTAAAAAAATTATTTATTTAATTTAAAAAAGTGAAACCAATTTTTTTTGGTTTCACTTCACAATTTTACCAATCTTGTGGTTCGTAATTTAAGTCTGCAAATAGACGTCTTTTCTCTTTCTTCGTTAAATCTCTCCACTGCCCAACTGGTAAATTATTCAATTCAATATTCATAATTCTCGTACGTTTTAACGTGTATACTTGATAACCTAAAGCTTCACACATACGGCGAATTTGACGATTTAGCCCTTGTGTTAAAATAATTTGGAACTCATATTTTGATAACTGTGTAATCTCACAAGGAAGCGTTTTTGTTCCTAAAATTTTAACACCCGCTGCCATTTTCTCTAAGAAATCAGGTGTAATTGGCTTATCTACTGAAACGATATATTCTTTCTCATGTTTGTTTTCAGCACGTAAAATCTCATTAACAATATCGCCATCATTCGTTAACAAAATTAAACCGTCAGAGTCTTTATCAAGACGTCCAATGTGACTAATTCGTAAAGGATGATTCACTAAATCAATAATATTACCTTTTACTGATTTTTCACTCGTACATGTAATACCTACTGGTTTATTTAAAGCGATATATACGTGATCTCGAGCAATTCGAAGCTGCTCTCCATTTACTCGTACATCATCACCTGGGTTCACTTGGTCACCAATTTTTGCAACCTTACCGTTAATAATTACTCTTCTCTCATTAATTAGTTTATCCGCTCCACGTCGAGACGCTTTTCCAGCTTCACTAATAAATTTATTGATACGCAAATTAGGCACATCCTTTTCTAAAAAAATTTCAAGCTCACACTGCTTCTACCGTACAATACAAAAGGGTAAGCCTCCTATTATAACTTAAATATATTAACATGAAAGGGTATATAACGTCTTCTATTAATTACTTGTTTATAAGAAAATATCTTTATTATACATTCATTTATGCACTTTTTCAGCGTTTAATATACAAGCCATTCTTCCTTACATACAGCTTGTTTTCCTTTTATCTCTTCTATCTCTTCATGAATATTAGCTAATTTATATAAACCTGGGAAAATCTCTTCCACATAATGTTGATGCGTCTTTTCATCTTTCCAATACGTTAACACTATGTAACGATTTTTATTTTTTAAAGACTTCCCAACTACTCCACCTAACATTCCTTTTGCTTTTTCCATTCCTTTATTCCAAATTGTTTCTTGCTTATGTAAAAAATGATTTTCCTTTTCCATCTTTACATCACATATAGCAACTCTTACGAATGATCCTTCTGTAACAACGTCTTTCAAATGCGTATCAGTTATATCATACAACGTTTGAAATAATTCAATTTCACATGAAAGAAACGTATCCTCTTGATTACTATTTAAATAAATTGTATCGTGAGCACCATTCATAAATGATTGATATGCACTTCTATCTTCCCATAAAGTAAATACACATGCCTCATCTTCATACCATCCACCAAATTGTCCATGAAACCCATCTAGGTGCCGTATATCACGCCATTTTCCTTGCGCATTTGAAAACAATTCCTTTTTCTCTTCTTCCACCTTACAGTAGATTGTTTTTAGTAGCATTTTTAATTCCCCCTTTAGCATATAATTTATCTTCTTCTCACAATAATTAGTTCACATAATATTTTTATAATCACCCTAATACTCTTTATAGACATATAGAACTAATCATATTTATCACTACATCTATCAAAACATCTATCGAATTTAATTTCAAATGATTCAGAATAAAAAAAGATGTAACTCTTAATGAATTACATCTTTAGCTAATCTCCCTTATTCATCTTTTTCTCAAATAAATAATACGTAATGTCTCCTGGATAATGTACTACTGTTACCTTCCGCTCCCCTTTTTTAAAACTAACAGTATGCCCGTTTTCCCCTAAGTTCTCCCATCCACTCGCCTTTGTAATCGGCATTACACTTATATATTGATAGTCCTCTTCCTTATCATCGTTAATATGAATTGCTGACATTGGTACTGGAAAACCTTTAATTTTAGATTCTTTATTCATAAATATGAATGCAATTACACCAACTAATAACATAGCCATTGAAATACTTGAAACTAGTTTTCTTCTATTCATTTTCACTAAAAACCCTCTTTTCTCACATATAACTTTCATCATTTTACTAACTTTAATTATTTATGTATAGAGAAGAAATAATTTTAATTATTTCTAACCTATTTTCTCTACTTAAAACAACATTATTATTATATATTATAATTATAAGTTTTTAAATTTTGGAGGCGTTACATATTGCAGAAATTACTTTTTACTAAATGGACAGTTGTTATTTCTATTTTCATCATTTTTGGTACAATTTTCTACGTTACTAATGTTAAAAATAACCACGAAAAAGCAACTGTAGAAACAGCGGAGACAAAAACTTTCAAAACTAAATTACAACCTAAAATTAATGAATTGACTACTCATTATAATGACATCATCGAAAAAGATTGGTTACCTGCCTGGGAAGAGATTAACACGAATGGAGATTCAGTAGATCGAAATAAACTATTAGTTACAATGAGTGCTGTTTCCAAGCAGTACGAAACAATTATGAACGAAATAGACACGCTTAAAATTGAAGAAAACATAACAGATATAGATATACAAAAACAACTACTTCAGTTCACAACTCAGTTTAAATCCGCATCAAATTTCATGAAAAATGCAGCAAATTTAATTATAGACGGAGCAAATAACTCTACTCCAACCGATGAAACTATTGAAAAAACAAAACAAGCTTTAGGACTTGCGGATCAACATATTGTCATCGCTTTATCTACTTTAAATGAAGTTGAAGATAAATTAGGACTTACAAAAAAATAAAACTATTTACTATTTTAAAATAAAAAATGATTGCAATTCACAATTTGTATGTCTATAATGTTTTTATTGATTTACAATCAATGTGTTTATAAATTTTATAATTCGGATGAACCATTCAGGAGAAGGTCTATTGATCTACCGACGGGGCAAAAAGTTGTTATACCAGCTTTGAAACTCTCAGGTCTTGGTTACAAGTAGAACTGCATGGGGACGAATCTCTGGAGAGACTCCCTCTCGCTTTCATAGAGCGCGGAGGAAAACGAGCACCGAAGGAGCAAATCCGCTACTACAGCGGATAATCTCTCAGGTAAAAGGACAGAGACAAGCGAAAGAAAAAGCCGATTGTATCGGTTTATTTTTCTATCCCTTGTTTCTCCAGAGACCATTTCATTTACTTGAAGTGGTTTTTATTTTTTCTAAAAAAGGAGAATAAAGATGGAGACAGTAAGTAAAGTATTAGAACAACTGAATCAATACGTGTGGGGATTACCAACTTTGTTGCTACTCGTTGGAACAGGTATCATTCTCACAGTGCGTTTAAAAGGTTTACAGTTTAGTAAACTATTATACGCTCACAAACTAGCATTTAAAAAATCAGAAGATACCTCTTCTTCTGGAGATATTAGTCACTTCCAAGCACTTATGACAGCTATGGCCGCAACGATTGGTATGGGAAATATAGCCGGTGTTGCAACAGCTGTTACAATTGGTGGTCCTGGTGCAATATTTTGGATGTGGATTACCGCTTTATTCGGTATGGCAACAAAGTATGCCGAGGCAATACTTGCAGTGAAATACCGTGTTAGTAATGAAAATGGTGAATATTCAGGTGGACCAATGTATTATTTAGAGCGTGGTTTAGGTAAGAAATGGCTGGCAGTATTATTCGCTATATTCGGCACAACTGCTTCTTTCGGTATTGGTAATATGGTGCAATCTAACTCAGTTGCAGAGGCAATGCGAATTAATTTCTCTTTCCCTCCTGCTTTAACTGGTATAGTAATGTCATTTTTAATCGCAATTGTTATTTTAGGCGGTGTAAAAAAAATTGGGAAAGTGACGGGATATGTCGTTCCTATTAAAGCTTTCTTTTATATAATTGCTGGTCTTATAATTATTTTCTATCACTACGACCAAATTCCAGAAGCATTTTCACTTATTTTTTCTGGTGCATTTAATGGTACAGCAGCTGCTGGTGGTTTTATTGGGGCAACAGTTGCATCAGCTATCCAAATCGGAATGGCGCGTGGTGTATTTGCGAACGAAGCTGGTTTAGGAAGTGCACCTATTGCCGCCGCGGCGGCAAAAACTGATTCGCCTGCAAAGCAAGCTTTAGTTTCAATGACTGGTACTTTTCTAGATACGTTTATTGTATGTACAATTACAGGACTAGTATTAATTACTACAGGTGCTTGGAAATCTGGTAAAACTGGCGTTGAAGCTACAACACTTGCATTCCAATCTGTATTTGGTACTGCTGGTAGTATGATTCTCGGTATCGCAATTATTTTATTTGCCTACTCTACTATTTTAGGCTGGTCGTATTATGGAGAAAAATGTGTAGCTTATTTATTCGGAGAAAGTGCAGTTAAATATTATAAAGCAATCTTTATTGTTATGATTGCAATTGGTGCTAATTTAAAGCTAGGAATCGTATGGACATTTGCTGATATTGCAAATGGACTTATGGCAATTCCAAACTTGATTGGTCTAATTGGATTAAGTAGTATTGTTGTTGCTGAAACGAATCGCTTTTTACAAGCAGAGAAATTGAAAGAAAATAATAAAAAACAGGCAAGTTAATCTATGAAAAAAGGAATGACTCATACATGATGAGTGGTCATCTCCCTGTCAAGTAGACAGAAATAAAAAGAGTATTATGCCACGGCCTTTTCCCGATATTCTATCGGGG
>NZ_JAALFZ010000045.1:0-4508 GCF_011800505.1 Bacillus sp. EKM501B
TCAGGGAGTATATCATCCATAAAAAAGAGCCAGCCTATAAGCTGGCCTTTTTTTATTTTATAGAAATATAGACGTTAAAAGTCGTAATGTAGTAAGTTTTTCCTTTTAAATCGTGTTCTTTATATTGCACGGATGCTTTCGGTTTAACTACTGATACGTTGTAATGCTCAATACCGTGCAATTCGCTAATAAAGAAGTGTGTCAACGCACTAATCAATCCGGTTTTACCAGCACCCCTTGCCATCATCCAGAAGTGTTGATCAAAATAAACATCCTCATATTCATCAAACAAAAACACAAATGCTATTAAAAATTTCTGAAAGGAATTTAATTTGAAATGCCACTTTTCTATGAAAGTTACACATTTATGAATTAAATCCACATCAAAATGTAAATCATTACGGGTTAATATATCTTGCTTTAAATAATGTATAAGCATGATACGTTCTTTATTTAATACCACTGTTCCTATTTCATATAGTTCTATATATTCACTTACATACTTATGAACAATCATATTAAATCACTTGCCGAATATTTCTTAATTTCTTTTTTATTATTTCCTTCTGGCAACAAATCCGTTAGTTGTTTAATGACCCTTTGATATGATTGATCACGGGTATTATATAACCGGGCAACAGGTCGTTCTCTTTCATACGGCTCTGTTTTATCAGATTGTGAGAACATTTCATAGTCACCATTCTCAGATATATCCATCCACATCTCATTTAAAAAAACTCGTAATCTTGCTGCCTGAATAATTAATCCTTCAACCACTTTTAACTTACTAGGTGGGATGTCTTTAAATAATCTTTTCAAACGATTTTTTTCTTTGTTAACTAGCACCTCACGCTCATCAATGTCCGCCATAATATCACCTCGATTCAATCATATTTTCATACTAGGTAGGGGTCCTATACGAAACAACTTAAAAATCTGGAAAAACGACCCCCTCCTCCGGTGCCCCTTAGAGCAATTTTTGATAAAATTATTTAAGGGGGGGTATTATTTTTAATTTCTCAGCAATCTTTTTAGTTGTTTCATATAAACCATCCGTTTTATTACCCATCATCATCCAAGAAGCATTTAACTCATTCGAATACTCTGACCAAATATCTTCAGCCTGTTCATTTGTAATGACATAACCTTCAAGTCTATAAGCTTTAACTAATAAAGCTACATCTTGTTCATAAGTACCCAACGTTACCACCTCTCATCGTCTTGCCATTTGTTTATCTTCTTAACAAACACTCGTCCGTGTTCTTTATTATGGCAATCCACACAGACTGTTTCTAAGTTATCTATTTCTAATGCAAGTTCCGGATAATGTTCCAGTTCTTTTATATGATGGACAACGAGTTGAATCTTCTTACGCTTTGCACTCTCACTGTACTCATTGGTGTCCACACGAACACTACCATTGCGCTTACACTCTTGGCATTCATAGTTGTCTTTCTTCTTTACTTGTTCACGTATGCTCTTCCATTCACCACTGTCATAGAACTTACGCTTCTGTTGTTTGGTTTTGTATTCTTTCATAACCGATATCTCTCTACCTGTTTTTCCACAATAGGATGATTATGTTGGATGACTTCAGTATTGAAACGCTTATTATCAGATGGTACATGTTCAATATGAATGTATGTCCGATTAATCTTATCAAACGATTGTGTTTCCCAATCAAATGCAACACGTAACTTTCTATCAATCTGTTTGCCTTTGTAATGAACTATCGGTTTAGCATCTATATCTGTTAATGTAATTGCTAATAAAGGTTCTACAGTCTCGTTAG
Organism: Bacillus sp. EKM501B; assembly: GCF_011800505.1. Lineage (NCBI taxonomy): Bacteria > Bacillati > Bacillota > Bacilli > Caryophanales > Bacillaceae > Bacillus > Bacillus sp. EKM501B. The sequence goes on from NZ_JAALFZ010000045.1 coordinate 1,793, forward strand.
ATTGTTTGTACTTCTCTAACTTATACATATCTACAAACGCACCGTTACATTTAGGACAAACAGTTACTTCTTGATATTCTTCTTTTGACGGATAATTAACTCTATCCTGATGGCCACACACTAAACATTTAGAAGTATGGTAATGGTTAATCTCAGTACGAACCTCACACATCTATCTCACTCCTTTAACAAGAATATTCCGATTATACATTTACCAAATAAATACAATTCGTTATAATAAAGTTAACATTGCCATCAGGAAAAGTAATTCGCACCCCAAAGCGAGTTACCTTTCCTTTTTTTATGGCTACTTTTCTAAGAATTCATCCACCGCTTTACCAAGCAAACTAATCATTGCTTCTCTCTTTTGCTTTGGTGTTGTGTTATCTTGCATTTCATTAAAGATAGGAAGTACACTTTCTAATTTCTTTTTATCAATACGTTCATTTACAAGATCCTGTCCTAACATCGAAATGAATGTACCAATCGCAACCGCTTGTTCTTGTTTAGTTTAGTTAATTTAATTAAATTCATTTATCTCACTCCTTTAAACGTTGCTTTCTTAATTACAACATCTTTGATTGAAGCTACTATAGCTCAGCTATAGGTTCCGCTGTTACTTTTCTTCCTAAACAATCCATTTTAGTAATGTATAATAATCTTTTTATCATCAATATAAAGCCTCACAAAAATAGAAGCGTGCTCAATTAATTGAGCACGCTTCTTTATTAATGTTCCATATTAATACTTTTGTCCCTCATAACATCCAGTGTAAATTCCTGTTGATTGATTAAAATGCATAGCTTTGAAATACCATTTAATACGCTTTTCTGTTTGATCCCAAACGTTTGCAAAAACACCCGTTTTGTTTGTCATTTCCATTTTTAAGGTGTTTGAACTAGGAGGACAAACTGAGGCAGCTAAAGCTTTAGAGCTTTTAACATCATCCGCTGTGAATGTTGCAGCCGAAGCTCCAATTCCACCTGTTAATACAATACCAGTTGCTAATGTCCCCATTACTAATTTTTTAAACATAACAACATCCCCTTTTTAATTAGAATTTTTTGGTACAACCCAAGCTTAAAGTGTTTTTTAAATTTTGTAAATATTTATAAATTTTAGAAAATAAATACAGACTATTCACCATTTTCTATACTTTGTTTAGAAAATAATTACACATATTCCATTTCATTGGAAGTTCAATTTACAATCTCTAATTTTTGCTTATTAATACGCCCTTTTATAAGGTCCTGTCCTAACATTGAAATAAAAGTACCAATTGCAACCACTTGTTCTTGTTTAGCTAGTTTCATTTTTCAGCCTTCTTCAAAATAAAAGGCATCCGTATGGATGCTTTGAAATGGGTTATTAATTTGTGCTTTAATTCCGGTACGTGAAGTTTTATCCTTATTCCAATCACCTAATGATGAACCGCTGATATGCACCAACAATATTAAGTAACTGGAAGAAGAGCAAAAGCCCCCTAATAATAGTATCATTCAATCTTTACCATCTGCTGGTTTCGGTTTTTATGTGCCATCATTATGAAATCGTTTAGACAACATATAGATTATAAAGGAACATTATGAGTTGTGTTTTCCGCCACTTCTCACAATACAAATATATCATGTTGATTCCAAAACAACCGGCACATTTCCTGCCAAAAAGCGGTCACGACTCTGCCACATATTTTTATTATTTCTTACTATTTTCTATCATTCTCTTCATTATTTTTTGGTCAATTACTGAATGGATCTCCGCTGTTCCTATAATATTAGGAAGTGGAAATACGTTAGTTATTTTACGGTCAAACGGTAAACCTAAATTTTTTCTAAAATAATTATATTGAAATTGAACATAAGCAAACAACTTCCTGTCTTTGGCACGGATGGAACTTGATTCTAATGATTTTTCAAAATCCTCAGCAAACACAATACTGATATCTGTTTCATAGATAATTTTCTGAAGTATTGGATCTACCAATTCAATATTTTCGCGACATATTTCATCAATCTGTTTAAATTGTTCTGAATTTATCCCTTTATATTGGGAGTTAGTTCTTATACCTTGCAATAAAATTTTATACATTGGTGCGTAAAGATCTTTTAACATCTTGACTTTGTATTCATATGTCTTTGCAAATTTTTCTCTTTTTGAAGTTAATATATGAGTTAAAATTGCAGTAATAATAACTCCACCAGTAGTTACTACTAATGTAAAGACTTTTATATCATCCATTTTATCCCTCCTCTATCAAATTATATTATATATAGATTCTATATTTCTTTTAATCACTTACCCATATCTTATATTGTGTGTAACTGACCCTATCGTGAAATCCCTTAGTATCATTGATTTCATTTAACTTTGTCTTTTGAGTTACACAGTACGAAAATTATGAGTAACTGTATAGAGATACCACCAGCATTTTGCAAAATAACCTACGCTAAGCAAAAAAAATAAAATAAGCTGCCCCTATGGACAGCTTATTTACATAATTATCGTTACCAGAAGTAAAATTCAGTTCGAAAATAGCTAATTTTATCAGTTGTTGAATGTCTAAAAAAATCAAACCAATGATATTGTTGAGATCCTTTGGCAATTTCTTGCTGTGATGACTATCATAGTGACTTTTTCTTCAGCAACAACTATTAGTAGCTAATTACCATAAGGACTTATTTTTGAAATTTGCTATTTTTTAGAAAGTGTGTTAATT
>NZ_JAALFZ010000046.1:0-1568 GCF_011800505.1 Bacillus sp. EKM501B
TTTTAGTTTGGTTAAGTTAGAAAGGGCGCACGGTGGATGCCTTGACACTAGGAGTCGATGAAGGACGGGACTAACGCCGATATGCTTCGGGGAGCTGTAAGTAAGCTTTGATCCGAAGATTTCCGAATGGGGAAACCCACCATACGTAATGGTATGGTATCCTTATCTGAATACATAGGGTAAGGAAGACAGACCCAGGGAACTGAAACATCTAAGTACCTGGAGGAAGAGAAAGCAAATGCGATTTCCTGAGTAGCGGCGAGCGAAACGGAACATAGCCCAAACCAAGAGGCTTGCCTCTTGGGGTTGTAGGACATTCTATACGGAGTTACAAAGGAACGAGGTAGACGAAGCGACCTGGAAAGGTCCGTCGTAGAGGGTAACAACCCCGTAGTCGAAACTTCGTTCTCTCTTGAATGTATCCTGAGTACGGCGGAACACGTGAAATTCCGTCGGAATCTGGGAGGACCATCTCCCAAGGCTAAATACTCCCTAGTGATCGATAGTGAACCAGTACCGTGAGGGAAAGGTGAAAAGCACCCCGGAAGGGGAGTGAAAGAGATCCTGAAACCGTGTGCCTACAAATAGTCAGAGCCCGTTAACGGGTGATGGCGTGCCTTTTGTAGAATGAACCGGCGAGTTACGATCCCGTGCGAGGTTAAGCTGAAGAGGCGGAGCCGCAGCGAAAGCGAGTCTGAATAGGGCGTTTAGTACGTGGTCGTAGACCCGAAACCAGGTGATCTACCCATGTCCAGGGTGAAGTTCAGGTAACACTGAATGGAGGCCCGAACCCACGCACGTTGAAAAGTGCGGGGATGAGGTGTGGGTAGCGGAGAAATTCCAATCGAACCTGGAGATAGCTGGTTCTCCCCGAAATAGCTTTAGGGCTAGCCTTAAGTGTAAGAGTCTTGGAGGTAGAGCACTGATTGGACTAGGGGTCCTCATCGGATTACCGAATTCAGTCAAACTCCGAATGCCAATGACTTATCCTTAGGAGTCAGACTGCGAGTGATAAGATCCGTAGTCAAAAGGGAAACAGCCCAGACCGCCAGCTAAGGTCCCAAAGTGTGTATTAAGTGGAAAAGGATGTGGAGTTGCTTAGACAACTAGGATGTTGGCTTAGAAGCAGCCACCATTTAAAGAGTGCGTAATAGCTCACTAGTCGAGTGACTCTGCGCCGAAAATGTACCGGGGCTAAATACACCACCGAAGCTGCGGATTGATACCAATGGTATCAGTGGTAGGGGAGCGTTCTAAGGACAGTGAAGTCAGACCGTAAGGACTGGTGGAGTGCTTAGAAGTGAGAATGCCGGTATGAGTAGCGAAAGACGGGTGAGAATCCCGTCCACCGAATGCCTAAGGTTTCCTGAGGAAGGCTCGTCCGCTCAGGGTTAGTCAGGACCTAAGCCGAGGCCGACAGGCGTAGGCGATGGACAACAGGTTGATATTCCTGTACCACCTCTTTATCGTTTGAGCAATGGAGGGACGCAGAAGGATAGAAGAAGCGTGCGATTGGTTGTGCACGTCCAAGCAGTTAGGCTGATAAGTAGGCAAATCCGCTTATCGTG
>NZ_JAALFZ010000046.1:1662-3033 GCF_011800505.1 Bacillus sp. EKM501B
AAGGCTGAGCTGTGATGGGGAAGCTCCTTATGGAGCGAAGTCTTTGATTCCCCGCTGCCAAGAAAAGCTTCTAGCGAGATAAAAGGTGCCTGTACCGCAAACCGACACAGGTAGGCGAGGAGAGAATCCTAAGGTGTGCGAGAGAACTCTGGTTAAGGAACTCGGCAAAATGACCCCGTAACTTCGGGAGAAGGGGTGCTTTCTTAACGGAAAGCCGCAGTGAATAGGCCCAAGCGACTGTTTAGCAAAAACACAGCTCTCTGCGAAGCCGTAAGGCGAAGTATAGGGGGTGACACCTGCCCGGTGCTGGAAGGTTAAGGAGAGGGGTTAGCGTAAGCGAAGCTCTGAACTGAAGCCCCAGTAAACGGCGGCCGTAACTATAACGGTCCTAAGGTAGCGAAATTCCTTGTCGGGTAAGTTCCGACCCGCACGAAAGGTGTAACGATTTGGGCACTGTCTCAACCAGAGACTCGGTGAAATTATAGTACCTGTGAAGATGCAGGTTACCCGCGACAGGACGGAAAGACCCCGTGGAGCTTTACTGTAGCCTGATATTGAATTTTGGTACAGTTTGTACAGGATAGGCGGGAGCCATTGAAACCGGAGCGCTAGCTTCGGTGGAGGCGCTGGTGGGATACCGCCCTGACTGTATTGAAATTCTAACCTACGGGTCTTATCGACCCGGGAGACAGTGTCAGGTGGGCAGTTTGACTGGGGCGGTCGCCTCCTAAAGTGTAACGGAGGCGCCCAAAGGTTCCCTCAGAATGGTTGGAAATCATTCGTAGAGTGCAAAGGCATAAGGGAGCTTGACTGCGAGACCTACAAGTCGAGCAGGGACGAAAGTCGGGCTTAGTGATCCGGTGGTTCCGCATGGAAGGGCCATCGCTCAACGGATAAAAGCTACCCCGGGGATAACAGGCTTATCTCCCCCAAGAGTCCACATCGACGGGGAGGTTTGGCACCTCGATGTCGGCTCATCGCATCCTGGGGCTGTAGTCGGTCCCAAGGGTTGGGCTGTTCGCCCATTAAAGCGGTACGCGAGCTGGGTTCAGAACGTCGTGAGACAGTTCGGTCCCTATCCGTCGTGGGCGTAGGAAATTTGAGAGGAGCTGTCCTTAGTACGAGAGGACCGGGATGGACGCACCGCTGGTGTACCAGTTGTTCTGCCAAGGGCATAGCTGGGTAGCTATGTGCGGAAGGGATAAGTGCTGAAAGCATCTAAGCATGAAGCCCCCCTCAAGATGAGATTTCCCATAGCGTAAGCTAGTAAGATCCCTGAAAGATGATCAGGTTGATAGGTTCGAGGTGGAAGCATGGTGACATGTGGAGCTGACGAATACTAATAGATCGAGGACTTAACCATATAATATG
>NZ_JAALFZ010000047.1:0-2521 GCF_011800505.1 Bacillus sp. EKM501B
ATAAAGTTAGTTTGTCTAGCATCTAAAATAAAAATTGACGTTTCACGTTGTTTGTTTCGTTCAGTTTTCAAAGAACTCCTTAGCCGCTCATTTGCGACTTCCTTATGTTAACACTTTCGTTATTTGATGTCAACTAAGTTTTTCATTTCGTTTGTCGCTTGCGACGTTATTGTCATCGGCGACTTGTTCTATATTACACCTCTAAAGTATAATCGTCAATACGTTTTTTAAAAAACTTTATATTTTATAGATTTCACTTATGTATTTCTTCTATAGTTATATACAAGCACCCCACAGAACTATCTATGGGGTACTACTCTATTATAAAAACTATTGCTCTTTCGACGGCACCGAACAACTTCCATCAGTACAAGAAAGATCGCTTCCACCCTCTGCAGAAAGTTCTTGTAACTTAGGTGCAGGATTCTCTTCTTCCCACACTTGCTGAAGTGCACCAACAAAAGTTTCAAGTGGTTGTGCACCTGAAATAGCATACTTTTGATTAATAATAAAATAAGGTACTCCCGAAATTTGATATTGCTGAGCAATCGCTTCATCAATTCTAACATCATTTGCATACGCATTTTTATCATTAATAACATTTAAAGCCTCTTGCTTATCTAAACCTGAAACTTCAGCGATAGTAGCAAGTGTATCCACATCACTTAAATTTCTCGATTCAGTGAAGTATGCGAAAAGTAGATTTTCCGTAATCTCTTTTTCTTTTCCTTGATCCTTTGCAAACTTCGCAAGACGATGCGCATCAAACGTGTTCGTCGGCTTCATCTCATCAAAATTAAAACTTAAACCCATACTAGCTGCATGATTTCCTAGCTGTACGTTATTACGCTTAGCTTCTTCAATACTAATTCCATACTTTGATGCAAGTACTTCATTAATACTTGTCCCAGAATAGATTGGAGCATTTTGGTCTAATTCAAAACTTTTAAACTCAACTTCAACATCCTTCTTATGCGGAAATTGCTCTAAAGCCATCTCTAATCTACGTTTCCCAATATAGCAAAATGGGCATACAAAATCTGACCAAACTTCAATTTTCATAGAAACACCTCATTAACTTTTAGTTTTCAATCATTGTAGCACTGAGATTAAGGAATTCAAAAGTTTTTGCTCTACCTCCTTCATATAGTACATACAAAAATACACTTATAGCAGAATACCTAATTAACAAAAAAACGATAATCAAAAGGATTAACTATTACCCCTCCGATTATCGTCTATATAAATGCAACAACTTTAATTATGCCGGAATATACTTCCCTACGAACTTCCATACAGTATTCCAATATTTATTCGAATCTACTTTCTCCGCTTCCCCATGTCCAGCACCTGGAACAATTAATTTCTCTTTTTCTACTTTTGCAGCATTATATACTTCATCTAACATTTCAAAAGGAACGAATGTATCAGCATCCCCATGAATGAACAGCATAGGTGTTTTACTTTTCGCTACTTGTTTTACAGCTGAGGCCTCTTCTAAATCATACCCAGCTCTTAATTTAGTAACCGTATTTGCCGCATTCATAACAGGAAACTTCGGTAAGTGGAATAAATCTTTTAGTTGATAAGTAAATTCATCAATAACAGTTGAGTATCCACAATCTTCAATAATAACTTTAACATTAGAAGGTAAATCTTCTCCTGAAGTCATCATTACAGTTGCCCCGCCCATTGAAACACCAAATAGAGCTATTTCAGCATTAGGGTCTTTCTTTAAGATTTGTTGAATCCAAATTAACACATCTTTACGATCATGCCAGCCCATACCAACATAATCCCCTTCACTATTTCCGTGCCCACGAAGGTCTGGTGCTATGACATTATAGCCTTGTTCATAAAAGCTACGAACATATTTCGTCATTTCTGATGCTCTACCACTATATCCATGAACTACAATTGCCCATTTATGACTAGATGGTTCATTCATATATTCATAACCTTTTAAATTTAATTTATCGAAAGAACGTATAGTTAATGTGTTAGGTTTATACTTCGATACGAAGTTTGCATTCTTTTCTTCATTTGCAGCCAATACATCTCCCGACGCATTTACCGTTTCCACTAAATGAGGATTATCTTGCAAAAATTCCTTTTCTTGTTTCGCATTTAATGCATAGTTATAAAAATAATTTCCAACTAACATATACACGATTACTAGCAGGACTAAGACTACTATAGTAATTATATTTATCTTTTTCATATTATCTCCTTTTCTAACTTAAATCTTCTTATATTAAAGTACATCAAAAACAACTGTACTATTTTAACATACCAATGAATTCTATCTTTAAGAAATAAAATAGAAAATCTTAAATTACCTGTCAAAAATCACGAAAGAAATTGAATAAAACTTATATAGCTACGTACTCAAAAATCTTTTTAAAAATGAGCAGCACTTCAAAATATTTAGCTTTGAAAAGAAGTTATAAAACACAAAAAAGACGAGTCATTCTGACTCGTCTTAAAGTTGCTTGGCGACGTCCTACTCTCACAGGGACAA